>CACXKY010000231.1 GCA_902768325.1 Fibrobacter succinogenes | reverse complement strand
ACCGTACTCGCGGGAATTTCTATCCGCGCATTTCTACCAAAAAAATTTCTAAGGGTAGCCGAGATGTATATTTTCACTTTTTCCTCCGTACAAAGAAAAGTGGTATTTTGAACAAAATAACCAACAGTATTATTTTCAATGCGAAATATAGAACCGGATTTTGCCTACGTCCAATACATAATTTTTATGCAGTCCTATCACTTTTTTTTATAACGCCTATAACGGCAAGGGCCTGTCAGCATTTGATATCGTTTTTGTAACTTCTGATATCGACAACTCCCTCTCCTGTCACCGAAATTATCACATAAACAAGCCCTGGGACCATGTTTTCGGCATCTTCCCTGGACGGGATTGCCTCATAATCGGGGTGCGAATGGTAGAAACCGACTATTTCAAGCCCGCTTCCCTCGATTTCCCGCTCCACCTGGTAAAGAATATTTCAAGCCCGCTTCCCTCGATTTCCCGCTCCACCTGGTAAAGAAAGAGAGGGTCCGCCTCGAAATGCGTCCCTCTCCCCTCCCCCTGAATCCGGTTAGGCAAAGCACGTATTTCCATCACCTCGAACTTGCCGTCCGGGGTGGTTTTTCCGAGCAAAATACCACAACATTCGTGCGGATAACTTTGCCGGGCCTCTTCTGCAATACGTTGCCGCCAGCTCATTTCTTAACGCTAGACACTCGCTTCCAGGATTTTCTTCGCAAAGACGTCGCGACCGATGCGGTCGATGGTGTACTTGAAGCGTTCACCGGGTTTCGCGTTCTCGGCAAAGAACGTGATGGCCGCATCGCAGATGTCCAGCAGTTTTTGCTTGTCTTCGATGAAGGGGATAATCGTTTCGCCCTTGTTGATATTGTTGCCGAAAAGCCCGCCGAAGGAGACGATGTAGCCGTGGGTATCTTCCCAGGCATCCGTCGGGCAAGACTTGTAGCAGCGACCGCAGAAGTTGCACTGCGATTCGTCGAAGATGACCTTCTTGTTTTCGACCTTGATGGCACCCTTGCGGCAAGTCTTTGCGCAGAGCCCGCAACCGATGCACTTGTCCTCGACCCACTTGACCTTGATGGCACCCTTGATGCCCACGTCGTTTTCTTCTGCCTTGAGGCAGTTGTTCTGGCAACCGGTCACGCCGAACTTGAACTTGTGCGGGAGTTCGCGGGCAAAATAGCGGTCATCGAGTTCCTTGGCAAGCGCGTAGGTATCAATACAGCCACTCGGGCAAACAGCTTCGCCCTGGCACGCCGTAATGGTACGCACGCGCGGTCCGCAAACGCCCGGTTCCACGCCGCCTTCGGCCAAGGCCGCCTTCACGTCTTATTTCGACGCTCTGCCTGGAGGTCAAATGAGCGTAGCCTTCACCGTATTTTTCGGCGACTTCGGCGATTTTTGCCAATTGCGTTGCAGTCAAATTTCCGCCCACGACGCGCACGCGCAGCGAGAAGTTATTCTTCTGCTTCTGGCGCATCCAACCGCCCTTTTTAAGAGTTGCATAATCCGTTGCCATATTTTTGTGTCTCCGTTATTGTCATGCCCGCGAAGGCGGGCATCTCCGTTTAAATTTTCTTTATAGCTTGTTCGAAATCTTCCTTCAGATCCTCGACATTCTCGATACCGATGCTCACGCGGATAGTCCCTTCAAAAATCCCCGCATGTTCCTTCTGTTCCTTGGAACTGTGCGTAAAGATGGTGCTTTCCGGGTGTATCACCAACGTGCGGATATCCCCGATATTGGTGGCGATGGTCGCATACTTGAGCCCATTAATCAGCTTGAAAGCCCTTTCCTTGGTGCCTGCGTCAATCGTGAGGATTGCGCCTCCCCTGCCGCCAAGCTGCTTCTGCACCAGGTCGTAATAGGGGCTGCTTTTCAGGGCCGGATAGTTGACAGAAACGTCATCAAAGCCCTGCAAAAATTCCGAGAGCTGCAGCGCGTTGCTGCACAGGCGATCCATGCGCAAGCCGAGAGTTTCGAGCCCGAGCGAATTCAGGAAAGATGTCTGGGGAGCAACGCAGCAACCCACATTGCGCCAGATTCCGTTGCGCAATTTCGCGATGTAGGCGAACTTGCCAAAACGTTTGTATTCCTCGAGGCCCTTGTAGCGTGCGTAATCCCAGGGGAAATTTCCGCTATCGACAATGAGGCCGCTAATCGCAGAACCGCTGCCGTTAATGTACTTCGAAGACGAATGCACCACGATATCCGCGCCGAAATCGAAGGGATGCACAAGGTACGGCGTAGCCGTCGTGCTATCGACGATAAACGGGACACCGCCCTCGTGGGCAGCATCCGCCACGGCCTTCAAGTCAACAACGTTCAGTTTCGGGTTCCCGATAAGTTCCGTAAACACCGCCTTCGTCCTTTCGTTCAGCTGTTCGCGGACACTTTCAGCCGTCACTTCGGTAACGAACCGCGTCGTGATGCCGAATGCTTCCAAGTCATGGAACAGGTCGATCGTGCCGCCAAAGAG
>CACXKY010000230.1 GCA_902768325.1 Fibrobacter succinogenes | reverse complement strand
GAGCCTTTTCTATTTTTCCAGTCGGAGAATAATATGGCGAAAAAGATTCTTGTTACAGGTGCCGCCGGTTTCATTGGTTGCGAGGTCTCCTTGATCTTGTTGTCTAAGGGCTATACCGTGGTTGGCATTGACAACATGAATTCCTATTACCAGGTGTCGCTCAAGGAAGATCGCCTTAAGCGCCTGGAGCACCCGCAGTTCAGCTTTTGCAAGATGGACCTTGCCGATGCTGCCGCCATGACGGATTTGTTTGCCCGCGAAAAATTCGACGGCGTCATCCACCTAGGGGCGCAGGCGGGCGTGCGTTACAGCCTGCAGAACCCGCAGGCCTACGTCGACAGCAACATCACTGGATTCCTGAACGTGCTTGAGTGCTGCCGCAAGTTTCCGCAATACCAAGACGCCGTTCAGTACGGACGACCCGGTGTGCAAGCCTTCGAGCCTTTATGCGGCGACCAAGCGTAGCAACGAACTGATGGCCGAAACCTACCGCCACCTGTTCCAGGTGAACGCGACCGGGCTCCGCTTCTTTACGGTGTACGGGCCGTGGGGCCGCCCCGACATGGCGCCGTGGCTCTTTGCCGATGCCATCATGCACGACCGCCCTATCAAGGTGTTCAACAACGGCAACATGATGCGCGACTTTACCTACGTGGCCGATATTGCCGGCGGTGTGGTGAAGGTGTTCGAGGCTGGGGCTACCCGCATGGACGCTCCCGGTGCCGAGGCGGAACATCGCCTGTACAACATCGGGCACGGCAAGCCCGTGAACCTGCTTGAATTCATCGAGACGCTCGAAAAGCACTTGGGCAAGAAGGCGGAGAAGAACTTTATGCCGATGCAGCCGGGCGATGTCGAGGTGACGTGGGCCGATACCGCGGCGCTCGAGAGAGACGTGGGTTACACGGCCGATACCGACCTCGATACGGGCATTGGCGCCTTTGCCGAATGGTTCAAGGGATACGTGCGCTAGAGCCTAGCGCTTGAATACCCACTTTTTGTAGAGCAGGAAGCTTGCGATTACGTAGGCGATGTTCGCGATGATGTTCGCGAAGTACGTGGGCTTCATGAATTTGGAAATCCACGTAGAGAAGGTGGCTGCCCACGGGGCGCTCACGAGTACGTAGGCGCATATTTCAAGTACCAGCAGGTTCAGGGCGTAGCTGCACAGGAACACGACCAAAAAACGGAGCACCTCGGTGCGCTTCTTGTTTTTGCTCTTGAAGTTCCAGATGCGGTTCATGAGGTAGCTGTTGACGCCGCCCGCGACAAAACCGAGAAAATTCGAAAGCTCCAGGTTCCAGTCCAGAATCTGGTGCAGCACCCATACCGTGGCGAGCGTGATGAGCGTGTTCAGTACGCCGATGATATTGTACTTGATAAAGTGGATCACGCTGGGAAGATAGTAATTATATTTACGTCATGGACTGGATTGCTAGTAAGAAGTGCAGTGCCGCGGCTGCGGCCGAGATGATTAACGATGGTGATGTAGGGAAGAATTTCCAGATTACGCTCTTTGCGGGAGCCTCGACCGGCGATAGCTGCGACGGAGCGCTTGCCCGCGCCAAGGCGATGAAACTGCGCATGCCTTACCAGAGCAATCCGAGCTTGCGCAAGGGAATTAACGACGGGAGCATCGACTACATCGACGCCCACCTGGGCAAGATGGGTTACCTCGTGCGCACCGGTGCCGTCCCCGCGCCGACCGTTGCTGTTATCGAGGTGAGCGCGATTATGCCCGACGGCCGCGTCTATCTTTCTACGTCGGGCGGCAACTCCGTCTGCTACCTCGAAATGGCCCCGAAAATTATTCTGGAGTTGAATACCCGCTTTGGTGACAGCTGCATCGGCATGCACGACAACGCCCTGCCGGAGCTCCCGCCCCATGCCAAGCCGCTCCCGATTTATGCGGCCGGTGACCGCGCCGGTGAAGAATTTGTCCGCATCGACATGAATAAAGTCATCGCCATTGTGGAAAACGATGGCTTTGACGAGGTGACTCCCTTCGTGGAACCCGACGAGGTTTCAAAAAACATCGGCGAACGCATCCTCGATTTTATCCGCTTCGAGGAATCGCATGGCAGGCTCCCGAAGGGGATGGCTTTCCAGAGCGGTGTGGGCAAGGTCGCGAACGCGGTGCTTTGCGCCATGGCGGGCGACGACCGTCTCGGGCAGATAGATTTGTTCACCGAAGTCATCCAGGAAGCCGTGCTCCCGCTCTTGAAGAAGGGCAAGCTCGGCGTGGCAAGCGGTACGGCGCTTACTTTGTCTGAACCCGCCCAGCGCGAGTTCGTGCAGAAC
>CACXKY010000229.1 GCA_902768325.1 Fibrobacter succinogenes | reverse complement strand
AACTCCACGGAATTCGACGAGAACACCGCCCACCCGGTCATCGACCTGATGGACGAACAGAAGAACGTCACCGAAAAAGGCGGCACCATGCGCCTGGGCGCTTACCCGTGCAAGCTCATGAAGGATTCCAACGCTGCGAAGCTCTACAAGAGCGAAAAGATCAGCGAGCGTCACCGCCACCGCTACGAATTCAACTACAACAGCGAATTCCGCAAGGAACTCGAAAAGGCCGGCCTCAAGATTGCCGGTACTTCTCCCGACGGAAAACTCGTTGAAATGGTAGAAATCAAGAACCACCCGTACTTTGAAGCCTGCCAGTTCCACCCGGAATTCAAGAGCAGGCCCACCGCGCCGCACCCGCTGTTCAGCGGGCTTGTGAAAGCCGCACTCGCGCAGAAGAATGGCAAAACAAAAACCGCGACCGCAAAAGCCGCGCAGAAGAATGTGAATGGAGGCAAAAAGAATGCCTAAGCGTACCGACATCAAGAAGATTATGCTCATTGGTTCTGGCCCGATTGTGATTGGCCAGGGCTGCGAATTTGACTACTCCGGCGTGCAGGCCTGCAAGGTGCTGCGCCGCGAAGGCTACGAAGTGGTGCTGGTGAACTCCAACCCGGCCACTATCATGACCGACCCCGAAATGGCCGACCGCACCTATATTGAACCGCTGAGCGTTGATATTCTGCACGAAATCATCCGCCGCGAACGCCCGGATGCCTTGCTCCCGACTTTGGGCGGCCAGACCGCACTGAACCTCGCGATGGAACTGAACGAGCGCGGCATTTTGGACCGTTACCAGGTGGAACTCATCGGTGCGAAGGCTGAATCCATCCAGCGCGCCGAAGACCGTCACCTGTTCAAGGAAGCCATGCTCAAAATCGGGCTTGACCTCCCCCGCTCCGGTTCCGCACACTCCATGAGCGAAGCGACCGCGATTGCCCACACCATCGGCAGTTGGCCGCTCATCATCCGTCCGGGCTTCACCCTCGGCGGCACTGGCGGCGGTATCGCCCACAATCCCGAAGAATTCGAGACCATCGTGAACCGCGGTCTTGACGCCTCGCTCAACAACGAAGTGCTTATCGAAGAATCTCTCCTCGGCTGGAAAGAATTCGAGATGGAAGTCATGCGCGACAAGAAGGGCAATGCCGTTATCGTGTGCTCCATCGAAAACCTCGACCCCATGGGCGTGCACACCGGCGACTCCATCACAGTCGCCCCGATCCAGAGCCTCGATGACCGCGCCTACCAGGCCATGCGTGATGACTCCCTGAAGGTCATGGAAGCCATCGGCGTGGAAACATCGAGCCCAAGACCGGCCGCCGCATCATCATCGAAATGAACCCGCGCGTGAGCCGTTCTTCTGCTCTCGCCTCCAAGGCAACGGGCTTCCCCATCGCAAAGATTGCAGCATTGCTCGCCGTGGGCTACACGCTCGACGAACTCCGCAACGACATTACGCAGACGACCCCGAGCTGCTTCGAACCGGCTCTCGACTACGTTGTCGTGAAGGTCCCGCGCTTCACTTTCGAAAAGTTCCCGAAGGCCGATTCCACGCTCGGCACCCAGATGAAGTCCGTGGGCGAAGCGATGGCCATCGGCACCAACTTCAAGCAGGCCATGCAGAAGGCCCTCCGTTCCCTCGAAACAGGATTCGGCGGATTCGGTGCCTGCGCCAAGTGCGAAAAGTTCAAGGAATACGACGACGAAACGCTTGCCAAGGAAGTTGCTCGCCCGAGCGCAGAACGCATCTTCGTGCTGCACGAAGCACTGCGCCGCAAGTGGGGTGTCGAAAAGCTGTACGACATCACTCGAATCGACCGCTACTTCCTCCGCCACCTCGAAGAACTCGCCCTCTACGAAGACGAAATCCTTTCCGCAGGCTCGTTGGAAGCGCTCGCCAAAGACCTGCCGCTCTTCCGCCAGGCCAAGGAACTCGGCTACAGCGATATCCAGATTGGTTACCTGTTCCACAAGACTCCTGAAGAAGTCATGGCGGTGCGC
>CACXKY010000228.1 GCA_902768325.1 Fibrobacter succinogenes | reverse complement strand
GTGAATAAGTTCGTCCGGGACATCCTTGCCCAGAATCTCGTGCACCTGCGCCGTTTTCTTGCGCAGTACAAGCTTGAGCGTTTCGCTGTCAAAGCCGGCAACACCGCGCGCGACCGCATCGCCCGATGGGCTCAGGACTTCAATCAAGTCGCCCTTGTCGAAATGCTTCTTCACGGCACACACGCCCACAGGCAACAGACTCGAATGCTTTTCGCGGAGAGCCTTCACGCCGCCCTCGTCCACCACCACGGCCCCGCGCGGAGTCGTGATAAAGCTGAGCCAGCGCTGGCGGCTGTTGAGCTTTTTCTTGGAACCCACAAAGAGCGTTCCCTGCGCATTTTCGAAAAGCACCTGGTGCGGCAGCACCTTCATGCCGCTCGCGAGGAAAGCGTTGCAGCCGCTCTTCGTCACGTTGCGGATGGCTTCGAGCTTGCTGCGCATGCCGCCGGTACTCACCGCGGAACCCGTCTCGCCAGGCTTACCCGCAAGGGCGAGCACTGCAGGCGTAATCGCAGGCGTAATCTCGGGCACAAAGCGCAACAGGCGGGCGTTCGGGTTCTTCTTCGGGTTGTCGTCGAAGAGGCCGTCCTCGTCCGTGAAAATCAAAAGCAAGTCGGCATCGAGGAACAAAGCCACGTCGCTCGAAAGCTTGTCGTTGTCGCCCACCTTGATTTCGGCGACGGCGAGCGAGTCGTTCTCGTTGATAATCGGAACAATCTTGCGCGCAAGCATCGCCTTGATGGTGTTCTGCAAGTTCTTGTAGCGGGTGCGGTCGCGGAAGTCGTCGGCAGACAAAAGGATCTGCCCCACCGAGAGTTGCATCCAGCGGAACATTTCGCGGTAGGCGTACATGAGGTCAATCTGACCCACGGCGGCGCAGGCCTGTTTTTCGGCAAGCACCGTCGGTTTTTCCTTGTAGCCCAGCTGGCTCATGCCGGTGCCCACGGCACCGCTCGTCACAATCACGACTTCCTTACCCGCTTCCATGAGGCGGGCGACGGAATCGGCAAGTTTCTGGATATAGCGGGTACGCACCCCACCCTTCTCGGAATCCACCAAAATACGGGACCCGATTTTCACCACGATGCGACGGGACTCATCTAAAATATTCTTACGAAGTTCACTCATACAACTAAAAAATAGAATGTATCAGCGCGACAAAAAAAGTTGACGAGGAAAAACTAGCGGAAAACAGCCGTTTGGCCATTTTCAAACCGGACGAGAACCGGTTTACCCTGCGCCTTGAAGTTCCCTTGCCAAGTACCATCGTAGAGATAGACTCCGTTCAAGTCAAATACGCGATACCGCATTCCCGGCACAACGGACGGCGCCATAAAAGTCGCCGGTTCAAAAATCCGCAAAGGCTTCTCGGAAGTATCCGCGGCAGTTTCCGAAGAACCTCCCACCGAAGCCGACGTGTCAGCCTGGGCGGGTTCCGACGATTCTGCAAGAACCTTTTTTTGAGGGAGGCGCGCAACGTCATCTTCAGAAAAATCCGGTGAGCCACTCCCACCCCAAAGGATCTCTCCTTGGCATGCCGAGATCATTTCCTCGTCGCAAACCTTCTTATGGATAATTTTACGGCCCTGAACATTTCTCGATTCCGGCAAGATACGATCCAGCAAACGTTGGGCACTATCCTTTGTCATCTTGATAATACCCCACTCCTGCCACTTCATAAACTCATAACGCAAAACAGCCGTCATCTTGAAATCATATCCCGCAGCGGCTTGTCTTTGTTCGTCCACATTCAAGGATTTAAAAAGCTGCACCCTTGTAATTAACGGATTGAAAAGAACTGCGAATGTGGTATCCATCGTCGAATAGTATGCAAGACCTCTGTCCTGCGAGCAGTTGATATAGGTCGTATCCACATTGCAAATCTTTGCAGTGTCTACTTCCAAATACCCTTTTTCGAACTGGAACTCCGTCCAAATAAGGTTTACGCTGGACCATGCCGAAGCAGCGAGAAACACGATGCACATCAATATCGGTCTCATACTCACCTCAAAATCACGGTCTTGCCGTT
>CACXKY010000227.1 GCA_902768325.1 Fibrobacter succinogenes | reverse complement strand
CAAGGACTGCTGGGGTTGCACCTCGTGCATCAAGGAATGCCCGGTCCATGCCATCAGTTTCTTTCTCGGCGAAGACATTGGCGGCAAGGGCTGCAAGGTGCATACCGAAAAAGTCAAGGGAGAAAAGAACGATATCGTGCGGTGGTTTTTTGAACTGAACGACGGCAACGTCAAGACGATCGATATCGACCCCAAGGAATCAAATAAGTATTAAAAGAATTCACAACATTCGTCATTCCGGGCTTGGCTCGGAACCTTAAGGGAGATTTAATTTGAGCGAATTATCACACCTCGACGAGCTGGAAGCCGAAGCCATCTACATCATCCGCGAAGTCGCAGCCGAATGCGAAAAGCCCGTGATGCTATATTCAATAGGCAAGGACAGTTCCGTCATGCTGCATTTGGCCATGAAGGCCTTCTATCCCGAAAAGCCGCCTTTCCCGTTCTTGCACGTGAACACCACGTGGAAGTTTCGCGAGATGATTGAGTTCCGTGACCGCACGGCGCAAAAGCTCGGCATCGAGATGATCGAGTACATCAACCAGGATGGCGTCAAGCAGGGCATTAATCCGTTTGACCACGGTGCCGCTTATACCGACATCATGAAGACACAGGCTCTAAAGCAGGCGCTGAACAAGTACGGTTTTACCGCCGCATTTGGTGGCGGGCGCCGTGACGAGGAAAAGTCCCGCGCAAAAGAACGCATTTTCTCGTTCCGCAATTCCGCGCACGCCTGGGACCCGAAAAACCAGCGTCCTGAAATGTGGAAACTTTACAACACCAAGATTAACAAGGGCGAAAGCATCCGCGTTTTCCCGATTTCGAACTGGACCGAAAAGGACATCTGGCAGTACATCAAACGCGAAAAGATTGACATTGTTCCGCTGTACTTTGCGGCACCGCGCCCAGTCGTGGTACGCGATGGCAACATCATCATGGTGGACGACGAACGTTTCCCGCTGCGTGAAGGCGAAACGCCCGAAATCAAGTCGGTGCGCTTCCGTACGCTCGGTTGCTACCCGCTCACGGGAGGTATTGAATCGACTGCCACCACGCTTGACGAAATCATTGACGAAACCTTGAGCGCGGTATCTTCGGAACGCACTTCCCGTGTGATTGATAACGAAGCCGCGGGCAGCATGGAACGCCGCAAGAGGGAGGGTTATTTCTAATGAAAGGCTTGTTGAAGTTTATTACATGCGGCAGTGTGGACGATGGAAAGTCGACGCTCATCGGGCATATCCTTTACGATTCCAAGTTGCTTTACGCTGACCAGGAAAAGGCTCTGGAACTCGACAGTAAGGTGGGTAGCCGCAGCGGAAAAATTGACTATTCCCTTTTGCTCGACGGCTTGATGGCCGAACGCGAACAGGGCATTACCATCGATGTGGCGTATCGCTATTTCACGACGGATCGCCGCAGCTTTATTGTGGCTGACACCCCGGGGCACGAGGAATACACCCGCAACATGGTGGGCGCATCTTTTGCCGACCTCGCAGTGATTCTCGTAGATGCATCGCAAGGCGTTCTCGTACAGACGCGTAGACACGCCCGCATTTGCAGGCTGATGGGTATTCGCCACTTTGTCTTTGCCGTGAACAAGATGGATCTTGTGGGCTACAGCGAAGATGTATTCAACAAAATCAAGGTACAAATCGCAGAACTTGCACAGACTCATTCCCTGAGCAACATACAAGTTATTCCGCTTTCGGCAACAGAAGGCGACAACGTTACCATCAAATCGAAAAACATTGCATGGTATCAAGGTCCTGCATTACTTGAATACCTTGAAAATGTCGATACATCAAGCTCTGCACTAGAAAAGGGATTTTACATGCCCGTGCAGCGCGTGAGCCGCCCCGACCGTACATTCCGCGGATTCCAAGGACAAATTGAATCTGGAACGATTCGCGTCGGAGACGTCATCAAATCCCTCCCGAGTTACGAGAAAGCATCCGTCAAAAGCATTCTCTACACAAACAGGAATGTCGAAGAAGCCCACGCTGGCGAACCGGTCACGATTACGCTAGACCGTGAAGTTGACGTATCGAGAGGTTGCGTGCTCGCTAGAGATGCAAGCATCGGTAGCTACAAGAAAATCAAGGCGTCACTTTTGTGGATGGATGACGAGCCGCTTTCGCTAGGCAAAGACTACCTCGTCAAAATCGGGACAAAGATTATTCCTGGAACACTCACGAAAATCGACTATGCCATTGACGTGAACACAGGCGCACACTTAGAAACAGAAAGCATTTCCAAAAACGGGATTGCCGTCTGCGAACTTGTTTTCGCCGAAGCCATTGTCGTTGATCTTTTTGAAAAGCACAAAACGCTTGGCGAGCTCATTCTCATTGACATCGTAACGCATGCAACAGCCGCTTGCGGCGTTGTTGAAGGGCTCTACGAAAAGC
>CACXKY010000226.1 GCA_902768325.1 Fibrobacter succinogenes | reverse complement strand
GTTTACGAGCAGCGGAGCACTTGGCCCGGGCGGATCATGTTGCCCTTGATGCCGTTCAGCTGCTTGAGGCGGGTAATGGAAATCCCGTACTTGCGGGCGATTTTCCCGAGGCAGTCGCCGCGGCGCACCTTGTAGTAGCGGTGCTTGGCGAGTTCCTTCTGGAATTCTCCCTCGACAGCGAGCAACTGCTGCTGCTCGATGGTGGTCAGGGCGTTGTGGAACGTGCCCTGCTCAAAGTTGAATACCGTGGCCGGGTCGATGTAGGTGCCGTTGAACTTCATCTCAAAATGCAGGTGCGCCCCGAAGGAGCGGCCCGTATTGCCGCCGACGCCGATGGTATCGCCGGCCTGGAGCGTGTCGCCGACGTTGACTTTCCAGCTGGCGAGGTGGGCGTAGAGGGTGGTGAGCCCGTTCCCGTGGTCCAGAATGACGTACTTGCCGTAACCCCTGCGGCGGCCCTGGTTGCGTACCTTGGTGACGACACCGGCGAATGCGGCCACGATGGTGCGGTCTTCGCCGTGGCAGAGCCCGAGATCGACGCCGCGGTGCATGCGGTAGGTACGGATGCCGTAGGGGGCGGAAACGCGACGGCTTTCGCTAGGGACAAATGCCGTAGTCATGTCGAGGACGAGCTTGGCCAGGGAATCCACATGGGCGGAATCGGTGGCGTTCATGTCGGCGGCGAGTTCCGCGTCGGCTTCTTCCTGGCTCATTTCGGGGCCGTTATCGGAAGAGTCGGCTTCGTTTTCGGCAATTTCGGCTGGGGCGTTGGGATTGTTGCCGGCATCGGCTTCGTCTACGAGAGTGTCTCCGGAAAACTCGCTTTCGGTTTGCGGAATGGTTTCGGGTACAATTTCGTCCTTGGCAAATGCTGCCAAGGCTATCATGCAGACTATCGTAAGGACTTTTGACGGAGCGAGTAGTTTCATGGTATATTGGGTCAAAGATAGTCTATTTGTCCTGATTTGTCATATGTGGTTGTGATGTAGCTCAATTTTTTCTATCTTTGCCCCCGTCAGGGCCTACCATCCAGGTAGGTTCCTAGTCCGGCACGCCAATGCGCCTGCCGATAAAGGATTATAAAATGGCAAAGAAAGTTCAGGATGCCCTCAAGGACATCATCTCCCTCTGCAAGCGCCGCGGTTTCATTTTCCCCGGCTCCGAAATTTACGACGGCCTCGCCAACACTTGGGACTACGGTCCGTATGGCGTGGAACTGAAGCGCAACATCAAGAACCTCTGGTGGAAGAAGTTCGTGACGAGCCGTCAGGATGTGCTCGGTCTCGACAGCTCTATTCTCTTGAACCCCCGCGTTTGGAAGGCCTCTGGCCACGTGGGCAACTTCTCTGACCCGCTGGTCGACTGCCTCGCTTGCCACGAACGTTTCCGTGCCGACCAACTTTTGGAAGACAAGCTCGGCGAAGGCTGCTGCGCCGAATGCCCGACCTGCGGCAAGACCGACTGGACCAAGCCCCGCGCATTCAACCTGATGTTCCAGACCGAAATCGGCGTGATCGAAGGCGAAGGCAACAAGGTGTACCTCCGTCCGGAAACGGCTCAGGGTATCTTCGTCGATTTCAAGAACATTGTCGACAACGTCCGCCCGCGCATTCCGTTCGGTGTGGGCCAGATCGGTAAGTCCTTCCGTAACGAAATCACTCCGGGTAACTTCATCTTCCGTACCCGCGAATTCGAACAGATGGAACTCGAATTCTTCTGCGAACCGGGCACCGAACTTGACTGGTACAATTTCTGGCGCAAGTACTGCTTCGACTGGCTCGTGAACGACCTCGGCGTGAACAAGGAAAAGCTCCGCCTCCGCGAACATGCCAAGGAAGAACTTTCTCACTACTCTAATGGCACCACCGACGTGGAATACGAATTCCCGTTCGGCTGGGGTGAACTCTGGGGTATCGCCAGCCGTACGAACTACGACTTGACGCAGCACCAGAACGAATCCAAGGTCAAGCAGGAATACATCGACCCGGTGCAGAACAAGCGCTACATCCCGTACGTTGTGGAACCGTCCCTCGGTGTGGAACGCCTGCTCCTCGTGCTCCTCTGCGACGCCTACGACGTGGAAAAGCT
>CACXKY010000225.1 GCA_902768325.1 Fibrobacter succinogenes | reverse complement strand
TTCACTGCTCGGCGCGGCAATAAAGGCGCCAAAGGATTTTAAAATGTCAACTTCTAAGTATATCGAAACGAAACTCATTCACGGCGGCATCGATGGCGACAAGGTTACGGGTGCGGTCAACGTCCCTATTTACCAGACTTCTACCTACAAGCAGGCGGGCCTTGGCGAAAATACGGGCTGGGAATATTCCCGCACGGGTAACCCGACGCGCGCTGCGCTTGAGGCGCTGATAGCGGAACTCGAAGGCGGTGTCGCGGGCTTTGCCTTTGCAAGCGGCATGGCGGCTACCTCTACGGTGCTTTCGCTTTTTAACAAGGGCGACAAGATTATAATTTCGAGCAATGTGTATGGTGGCACCTTCCGCGTTCTGGACAAGGTTTTCAAGAACCTCGGCATCACCTATTCCATCGAAGATACGACCGACTTGGCAACGCTCGATACCAAAGTGACGCCGCGATTGCGAAGAAGCATGGCATCTTGACGATTGTCGATAACACCTTCATGACTCCTTATCTGCAGCGCCCGCTGGAACTCGGTGCCGACATTGTGGTGCATAGCGCGACGAAGTATTTGGGCGGCCATAGCGACTTAGTGGCGGGCCTTGCCGTGACGAACAACAAGGAAATCGCTGAACGCCTTGCCTTCACGCAGAATGCCGTAGGTGCGGTGCTCGGCCCCTTCGATTCGTTCCTCCTGATTCGCGGCATCAAGACGCTCGGCGTTCGCCTCGACCGACATACCGAAAATGCGGACCGTATCGCTCGTTACTTGGAACAGCATGAAGCCGTAAAACATGTTTATTATCCTGGCCTTCCGAATGCGCAGGGTTACGAAATCAACAAGAAGCAGGCCAAGAACGGCGGCGCGATGATCTCGTTCGAGCTATACGAAGGTTACGACATCAAGAAGTTTTTCAAGGGCCTCAAGCTGATTTCGCTTGCCGAAAGTTTAGGCGGTGTCGAAAGCCTCGTATGCCATCCGGCCACGATGACCCATGCCTCCATCCCGAAGGAAATCCGCGAGAAGGTGGGCATTACCGACGGACTGATTCGCCTGTCCGTGGGCATCGAGAAGGTGGATGACATCATCCTGGATTTGAACGCTGGCATTAACGCAGCGAAAGCATAAAAAGAGGTTTTTTATGAAATATTATGAATCAATGCAGTCCCTGATCGGGAAGACTCCGCTTGTAAAGCTCACGCACGTCGGTGTGCCCGAGGGCGTAAACCTGTTTGTTAAACTTGAACTCTGGAACCCCTCGGGTAGCGTGAAGGACCGCACAGGCCTCTACATGGTGAACGACGCTCTCGCGAAGGGGACGCTCAAGCCGGGCGGAACTATCATCGAAGCGACCGCAGGCAATACCGGTCTCGGAATCGCTTTCGCAGCGCTCAACCGTGGCGTGCGCGTGATATTCGTGGTGCCGACCAAGTTCTCGCAAGAAAAGCAGACGCTCTTGCGTGCGCTCGGGGCGGAGCTCATCAACACCCCGCGCGAAGAAGGCATGCTCGGCGCCGAAAAGAAGGCTGAAGAACTCCTGAAGCAGATTCCGGATTCTATTTCGCTCAGGCAGTTCCACAACATGGCCAACCCGCTTGCCCATTACGAAACGACCGGCCCCGAAATCTATGACGATCTCGACGGGCATGTGGATTACGTGGTGGCTGGCGCAGGGAGCGGCGGTACTTACAGCGGCATCCTCAAGGCGCTCAAGGAGCGCAACCCGAAAATCCAGGGCGTGCTTGCGGACCCCATCGGCTCTACCATGGGCGGCGGCGAACACGGCGACTACAACATCGAGGGCATCGGCAACGACTTTATCGCCGACACCATGGACATGTCGCTTGTGGACAAGGTCATCAAGATCAACGATGACGACGCCTTTACCGGCTCCCGTGAACTCGCCCAGAAGGAAGGAATCTTTGCAGGTTCCTCGTCGGGTGCAGCATTTGCTGCAGCCAAGAAGCTCATTGCCTCGGGCGCTCGCGGAAACATCGTGTTCGTGGCCCCCGATCGCGGTGATCGCTACTTCAGCAAAGGATTGTACGAATAAA
>CACXKY010000224.1 GCA_902768325.1 Fibrobacter succinogenes | reverse complement strand
GGTCTCGGGCTTTGTCGCGAGCGCCAAACTCTTCGGCACCATCTTCGGCATGAACTACACCACGGGCCTTATCATCGGTGCGGTCGTCGTGGTGAGCTACACCTTCATGGGCGGTTTCTTCGCCGTGTGCTGGACGGACTTTATCCAGGCGACCATGATGCTTATTGCCGTCATCGCCATTCCCTCGATTATCATGGCCGGCTCGGGCGGATTTGCTGCCACCATGGATGCCGTGAACGCGCAGAATCCCTACCTGATGAGCCTGTTCACGAACGCCACCACCGGTAAGTCCATCGGGCTCGGCTATTTTGGCATGCCGCATATTCTGGTGCGCTTCATGAGCATCAAGAACGCCGAAGACATCAAGTTCTCCCGCCGCGTCGCCATGACCTGGGTTTCCATCTGCCTCGGTGCCGCCATCATGATCGCAATACTTGGCCGCTACTACGTGGAAGCGAACGGCATTACCATCGCCGACCCCGAACGCATCTTCATGATTTTGTGCCAGACGCTCTGCCACCCGGCTGTCGCCGCCATCCTCATGGCCGCCATCCTTGCCGCCATCATGAGTACGGCCGACTCGCAATTGCTGGTTTCCGCTTCTGCATTCAGTAACGACCTCTACAAGCACCTGTTCCGCAAGAATGCGAGCAACAAGGAAGTCATGTGGGTGAGCCGCGGCGTGGTCGTGGTCATCACGATTATCGCTGTCATTGTCGCCATGCAGGGCGCCCCCAGCGCCGACGGCGTCAAGCAGGGCAAGAGCTTCCTCGACGTGGTGATGAGCCTGGTGAGCTTCGCCTGGGGCGGATTCGGCGCCTGCTTCGGCCCGATTATGCTCCTTGCCCTGTTCTGGAAGCGCACCACGCTTCCGGGCGCCATCGCGGGCATGCTCGTGGGCGGCATCACCGCATTCGTGTGGAAGTTCTACCTCTCCGGATTCTCCGCCGAGATCTTCCAGATTTACGAGCTCGTGCCCGGATTCGTGCTTAGCTTTGCGACCATCGTGATCGTGAGCCTCTGCACCAAAGCCCCGAGCAAAGAGATTCAGGAGGAGTTTGACCAGGTGGAAAACACCCGCCTGAGCGACATAAAACTTTAATCAAAACGAGTTTGCGCCTAGTAGTCGAAAAATAGACGAAAAAAAGACCCGCTTAGCGGGTCTCTTTTCAATTTGCGCTTTTTTTAGCCGCTACCCATTCGTCGACAAAATCCGCATCGTTTTCGTAATCCTGCTCGACATCCTTGACCGCGCAATTCAGGGATTCGTCACTCTTTATCGTGATGGTATTGTTGGTGCTCACGGAATATGCGAACATCGAATTTGACCATCCCTCGCTGTGTAATGGGAGCATCAACAGTGTGCTGCGCTGGATGTCGTAGCGACCGGCATGCCAGTTCGCCACATTGTTGTCGACCGAAGTTTCGTAGGTGTACGAGCTTTTGTAGAAATTAAAGATTCTCGTGGAATCGCCGTCGGTGCATTCATAAATCTTGTTCTGAATCGCATCGGCCTTGGAAACCTTGCCCTTCTGGACAGCGACACTGGCCTTTACTGCCTCGCTAGAAGAGTCCGAGCCGTTCACGGAGTACTGGATCTTGTCTTCTTCGTCGACGGTGAATTCGAGGGTGAATCCGCCAGCCAGTTCATTGATAATCTTGTTTGCTGCGTCCGTGTTGGCGTTTTCATAGCCGACGTTGCCTTCGCGGAAAGTGACCTTGCCGTTGGTAAAATCCGTAAAGGTGACAACCCACATTTCATCTGGAATGCGGAGCGCAATAAACCCTTGCTTGCTGCCAGTGGAAAGGTAAACTGTCTGGTCAAACAGCTTGAGTTCATAGTTCTTTTCGAGGTCTTCAAGTTTTGGAGCACTGCTGTTTTCTTCGGAAGAATCTTGGGGCGTGCTGGAGGAAGATTTGTCGTCATCTTTCTTTGTCGAAGAGGATCTTGCATCGCTTTTTGTTGATGACGAAGATTTGGCGTCAACTTTTTTTGACGATGAAGATTTGGAGCCATCCTTGGAGGATGAAC
>CACXKY010000223.1 GCA_902768325.1 Fibrobacter succinogenes | reverse complement strand
TTAACACTATTTTCAATCCTTGCGCTCGCTGCGAGCGTGTTTGCGGAGAGTGCCATGAGCAACATTACGGTAAACCTGCGCTATACGGGTAAGAACGGGACGGCAAAGAAGTTCGCCGAAGAGATGGTTTCTAGCGGTACGGTGGCGAAAATCCGTGCCGAGAAGGGAAACATCCGCTACGAATATTTCCAGTCGCTGGATGATCCCGAGACTATCTTGCTGATTGACGCGTGGGAAAGCCAGGCCGCCATCGATGTGCACCATGCTTCGCCCATGATGAAGACGATTGCGAAACTCCGCGACAAGTACGACTTGAAAATGACTGTCGAACGCTACACGCCCGACAACACTATGCCCAAGACCGACGAAAAGTTCATCAGGAAATAAGTCGCGGCAATGCAATGCCCGCGCACTATTTCATTAACTTAACCTTGAAAAATTCCACGTTCATTTCGCGGTCGGCGAGCGGCACAATCTTGCGGTCCTTGGGAATGTCGTAATCGAACTTCTGGTCCGAAACGAATGTCAACAGCGAAGACTGCTCGATAAGCTTTGAAATGCCCTTCACGCTGTCGTGCTTGATGAAGGTGGCGTCGGGAATCTTCTTGCGCTTGACCTGCTCCCAAAACCCTACGTTGCTGCGCTGGATGATGGTTTCGCCCTTGAGTTCCCGGAGCCGGATGGACTTGCGCTTGGCAAGCGGGTGCTTCTTGGGGAGCGCAATCGAGAGACGCTCCTGCATGTATTTTTCGGCACGGTATTTCTTTGCGCGTGGGGCCTTAAGCGTGATACCGATATCCGCAGTGCCTTCGTTCAGCGCCTTCAGCACGCCCGCCTCGTTGTCGATAATCTCGTAAGTGACCTGCGCACCGGGGTATTTCTCCTGCAGTTCCTGCACCATCCGCATGGCGGGGAGAATGGCCACCGACGCAATGGAGAACGTGCGCGTACCCGCTCCCTGCGGGCTCACCTTTTCCATCATCTCGCCCTGCAAATCCATGATGCGCTTCGCGTATTCGGCGACCGTGCGTCCCTTCTCGTTCAGCTCAATGCGGTTCTTTTTGCGCTCGAAGAGCGGAGCACCGATTTCGTCTTCCAGCTTCTTGAACGCGCGGCTCACCGCCGGCTGCGAAGTGTAGAGTTTGTCAGCAACGGCCGAAAGCGTCCCGTATTCCAGGAACCCGGCCAGCAATCGCAAAATGTAGGTCTCGACAAACATAAAAAACCCCTTTTGGGGGAGAATATAATAAATTCGCTATGCGCCACACGCATACTGGGCATAAAAATTACGCATTACGCGGCCGTCCTGAAATTATTTATATTAAAGGCAACCGGTTAAAGGAATTTTTTACGAAAAAGGCGGATCCCATGAAAAAAATCACCTTGATTCTTTTATCACTTCTTCTAGGAGTCTCTATGGCAGCAGAAAAGAAAATCCTCGTCGTTTACTATTCCCGCGCCGACGAAAACTACTCCGTCGGGAACATTTCTAAGGGCAATACCGAAATCATTGCCGAGATGATTGCGAAAAAGACGGGCGGCACGCTCTTGCACGTGGAACCCGCGAAGGAATACCCCAAGGGCTACGACGACTGCATCAACGTGGCCAAGAAGGAACTTGCGCGTCGGCTACCCGGTGTGGTGGGGCGAGATGCCCATGCCCATGTTCACCTTCTTCGAGAAGTATAACCTGAAAGGCAAGACGATTCACCCGTTCGTGACTCACGAAGGCAGCGGCCTCTCGGGTGTTGCCCGCCTCAAGAAGGTGACCGGCGCGAACGTGACTCCCGGCCTCGCCATCTACGGACACGTGGCCCAGAACGAACGCGACAAGGCCCAGAAAGAAGTCGACAAGTGGGTAAAATAGCCCGCCGTACATTAGATGTCGCGATGGCCGTACTCACCCTGATATTGATGGGTGGGAACGGTCTTTTTTATAATGCTTTCGGCGAAGTGCTGGATAGTGGACTAGTTCACGAAATCATGGGCGTTGTGCTATTTGCTTTGTGGATCGTTCACATTGTTTGGAACCGTGCGTGGGTCAAGGGTGTGCTCAAGGGAAAATACAACGCACTGCGAATCGTGCGGACCATCATTAACGCAGGCGTTGTCGTGTGCGTCTTGTTCTTGATGATTAGCGGCGTGATGCTTTCGAATCACGTCTTCACTTGGCTCGGTATTGAAAATGGTTCGAATTTTGCCCGCACGGCCCACATGCTTGCGAGTCATTGGTGTCTCGTATTTGTCTCGCTCCACATCGGGCTGCACTTGTCGCTATTTATCCGCGGAAAGGTCGCCTCAGGCATAACGCTTGCGCTCGCCGCCTACGGAATTTACGCCTTTATTGCACGCGGACTCTGGAAATATCTTACGCTCC
Organism: Fibrobacter succinogenes; assembly: GCA_902768325.1. Lineage (GTDB taxonomy): Bacteria > Fibrobacterota > Fibrobacteria > Fibrobacterales > Fibrobacteraceae > Fibrobacter > Fibrobacter succinogenes_A. The sequence goes on along the minus strand of CACXKY010000223.1, from coordinate 986 downwards.
AGCAACCATTCTTCTTCCTGGATCTGGAACGCGGCTATTTGCTGTTCGCATTAGACTACATCGCCGAGGCCTTCTTGCGGCTTGATTTCGAAATTCATGACCACGTCGAAACGGATTGCCTTTTCTTCGAAGTTTACGTAAAAGCCGTGAAGTTGCAATGCCCATTCATGTGCTTTCACCAGCTTCAAGATGTCGCTGCGGATCTTGGCAGCTTCGTCATTCTTGGTGTTGTGTGAATACACGCCTACGCCCGTGAGAATCACACCAGTTTCCTTGAGTACGCGTGCCTGTACCCTGCGGGTCAGTACGTCGACTTCTTCAACGGTCATGGTATCGGGGAGTTCCAAGTGCACGGAACCGAGGAACTTGTCCGGGCCGTAATTGTTGAGAATGACGTCGTAAGCGCCGCGGACTTGCGGTTCTTCGGTGAGCAGTTTCTTGATTTTCTTGACCAGGTCGCCGTCGGCGCGCTTGCCTAGAATGTCGTCCAGCGTTTCGATGAGCATGCCGATGCCCGACTTGATGATGAATGCCGAAATCACAAGACCCACGTAGGCTTCAAGTGAAATTCCCGTGAGAATGAAGACGATGGCCGAGGCGAGCACTGAAAGGGAGAGAATGGCGTCAAACAGCGCGTCTGCGCCCGAGGCGACGAGTGCACCCGAATTTACGCGTTCGCCCTGGCGCTTCACGAATTTGCCGAGAACTAGTTTTACCACCACCGCCGAGGCGATAATCACCAGCGAAACTGTGGAGTAGTCTGCTGCTTCGGGGTGGATGATTTTCTTGACCGATTCCACTGCCGAAGTGCCGCCGGCATAGAGCACAATCGCCGCGACGACCATTGCGCTCAGGTATTCGATTCGCCCGTAACCGAGCGGATGTTTTTGGTCGGGGAGCTTGTTCGAAAGTTTTGCGCCCACAATCGTAATGACCGAAGACAGCGCGTCAGAAAGGTTGTTCACCGCATCGAGCGTCACGGCGAT
>CACXKY010000222.1 GCA_902768325.1 Fibrobacter succinogenes | reverse complement strand
GAGGCCCACGAGAGCGTCGCCTTCGGTCTTGGTGCTTTCGAAACGGAGCAACTTCTTGAGTTCGTCAAGATGTTCCCAGTTCATGTAGAAGCCTTCCTTGAGGACCATGCCGAGTTCGCGCCACCAGGCGTTGTACTTGGCGGCATCCTTGTCGGCCATGTTCTGCAAGGTATCGAGCACCTTCTTGATGACGTGCTTACGGATGTTGGTGATGATCTTGTTGTTCTGCAAGATTTCACGGGACACGTTCAGCGGCAAGTCTTCGCTATCCACCACGCCGCGCACAAAGCGGAGCCAAGGCGGCAGCAAGTCCTTGCAGTCGTCCATGATAAAGACTTTCTTCACGTAGAGCTTGAGGCCGTGCAGAGCGTCATTGTGCCAGATGTTGAACGGGGCCTTCGACGGAATGTAGACGAGGCTCCAAAATTCCTGGGAACCTTCGGCGTGGCTGTGGCTCCAGGCGGCCGGTTCGTCGGCTTCGTGGCTGATGACGTTGTAGAAGTCCTTGTACTGTTCTTCGGTGACTTCCTTTTCGCTCTGGCGCCACAAGGCCTGCTTTTCGTTCAGGCGTTCTTCGGGCTTTTCTTCGATTTCGCCCTTGTCGTTCTTGGTCGGTTCCGGGTGGAAGTAGATGCCGTAGCTCACGAATCCGCTGTACTTCTGGACAATATCCTTGATCTTCCATTCGCTCGCGAAGTCTTCGGCGTCTTCGTCATCCTTCAGGTACAAAGTAATCTTGGTGCCGACCTTGTCGAGCGTCGAAGTCGCCGGTGCCTTCGGAGGCCCACAGGTAACCCTGCTTCTCGCCGGCCTTCAAGGTCAACACTTCGACCTTCTTCGCGACCATGAACACGGAGTAGAAACCCACACCGAACTGGCCGATCAAATCGACGCTACCCTTGTCGCCTTCCTTCAAGTTCTTGATGAAGTTCTTGGTGCCGCTACGGGCGATGGTGCCGAGGCAGTTGATCAGGTCTTCCTTGTTCATGCCGATACCGTTGTCTTCGACAACGATGCGCTTGCCTTCCTTGTTCACCGAAATGTCGATGCGGAGCTGCGTGCCCTGCGGAAGCAAGTCGGCGTTCGAGAGCGAGAGGAAACGGCGCTTGTCGAGTGCGTCCGCCGCGTTCGAAACGAGCTCGCGGAGGAAGATTTCCTTGTTGCTATAAAGGGAGTTGATCATCAAGTTCAGCATGTCGCGAACTTCTGTCTGGAATTCCATCTTCTCTGTTGCCATTTTACGTCCTTATGTTCAAATTTGAATCAGAAACGCATATTTTATGTTTCAAAATGAAACGAAATATACGTCTCCGCTATGCTTTCGCGGAGTATATCGCAAGAACCGTGCCAACAGGCGCTATTAGATGAAAATCAGTCCGAGGATGCCGACGGCCCACACGTACCAGGCGAAATGCTGGAACTTGCCCTTCTGGACGAAGTTCATGAGCCACTTGAGGGCGATGACGCCGAAGATGAAGGCAACGACCATGCCCACGAGGAGTTCCGGTGTGAAACTGCCGGCGTCGGCGCACTTGGCGGCCTTCTCCGGGTTCTCGAGAGCCATCTGGGCGACTTTCTCGACGTTCTGGCACTTGGCCCACTTGATGCAGTCTAGCAGGGCGGCACCGCCGACGGCGGGGATGCTCATGAGGAAGCTGAATTCGCCGGCGTACTTGCGGTTTACGCCCATGAACATCATGGCGCTGATGGTAGAACCGCTGCGGCTGATGCCCGGGATGCAGGCGATGCCCTGCACGGTGCCGGTCACGAGGGCTCGCCACCAGTTCATCTTGACGCCTTCGTTATCCGGATGTTTGGCGCCCGTGGGGCCCCACTGCGAAGTGAAAAGTAGAATGCCGGTGAAGAGTTCGGCGACGCAAACGGCGCGCGGGTTTTCGAACAGGCCTTCGAGCAAGTCCTTGAAGCCGAGGCCAATCATGGCCGTGGGGATGGAGGCGAGGATGATGTAGCCCGCTTCCTTGAGCTGTTCGGGATTGCGGCGGATGCAGCCCACGATGATGTCGGTAATCTTCTTGTGGAAGACGACGAAAATGGAAAGGAGTGTCCCGGCGTGGAGCATGATGTCGAAGAACATGCCCGCTTCGTTCATGCCAAGGAGTTCGTGCCCGAGAACGAGGTGTCCGGAGCTGGAAATGGGGAGGAATTCGGCGAGGCCCTGCAAGAGGCCGAGGATAATGGATTCGAACATAGTAGGGTAAATGTAGCAAATCAGCAATGAGGTCGGGCTTCGCCCTTTGAGGTGTGGGCGCGCACCTACGGTGCTTTGGGCAAAAAAATCGCGCCTTTGGCGCCAATTCATAGCTCAAAGCGAGTTTACGAGCGACCTCATGCCTCATACCTCACAACCTTTTACTATTTTCCACAGCATGGCTCGCAAATTCCTCCTCTGCTTTCATGATTTCAGCGTCTGGAACTTCCAGAAGGTAGCCCCGATTCTCGAGAACCTCAAGGACTTGATCGGAGCGCCGTTCAGCGTGCTGGTGATTCCGGATACGGAGAAGGCTTCTCCCGAAATGGTGCAGCGGTTTCGTGAGACGCTTTTCCGCTTGCAGTCGGAAGGCTTTGAGCTTGCGCTGCATGGCTACAAGCACAAGGCGGAATT
>CACXKY010000221.1 GCA_902768325.1 Fibrobacter succinogenes | reverse complement strand
TCAGCTTCTTCGTGTTCATCACGATTCTCGACTTCAGCAAACTTTCCCTGTTCCTGAAGTGACACGTTTAATATTGTAGAAATAGATTCCCATGATGACAGCAATCGTGAGGACCCAGCTGATGGGGTAGACGACCATCAGCGAAGCGAACGAATTGTACCTGGGGAACACGAAAATCACCCAGAGAATGCGGATGCCGCAGACGCCTGCCATGCAGGTGAGCGCCGGCGGTAGCGACTTGCCCATTCCGGAAAGAGCTCCCGAAAACACGTCCAGGAAGACGTTGATGGCAAGGAGCCCGACCACTACGTACATGCGGATGGATGCGATTTCGATGATTTCGGTATTGGACGTGAATACGCTCAGCATGGGCCTAGCGAAAATGCAGCAGAGGGCGCTCAATACGATGGTGGACGAACACCCGAGCAGAAGCGTCCAGCGGACCGTGCGGCGGCAGCGCTCCATGTTCTTTGCGCCGAAGTTCTGCCCCACGAAGGTCACGCAAGCCTGCGAAAAAGAACTCAGCCAATAATATACCACGAATTCGTAGTTGAGCGCGATGGACGAGGCCGCCACTGTCGCAGAACCGAGGCTGTTGATGGCCGATTGCAGGCACACATTGCTGAACGAGAATACGACGCCGCGAAGCCCCGTCGGGAGCCCCACGCGCAAGATGCGGCTCAAGAAGAAGGGCGTCACGCGCAGTTTCCAGAATTCCAGCTTGAAAGGCCCCACCTCGTGCAGGAGCATGTAGAACAAGATGGCCCCACCTCGTGCAGGAGCATGTAGAACAAGATAATCCCGCTGATGACGTTGGCGATGACCGTCGCAATCGCAACGCCCGATACACCCATGCCAAAGCCCGCTACAAGAATCAGGTTCAATGCCACGTTTACGGCTCCCGCCACCATGAGCACGTAGAGTGGGCGCTTCGTATCGCCCTTGCTGCGCAAGATTGCGGAGACGAAGTTGTAAATCATCACGAAGGGCATCCCGGCAAAGTAGATTTGCAGGTAAAGCACCGCCATGTCCAAAACGTCTTCGGGCGTTGAAATCAGTTCAAGAATCGGCCTTGCAAAAAAGATTCCCACGAACGAGAGGAATATCCCGCTGAAGAACGCCACCATCACCGACGTGTGAACGCTGCGGGTCACGGAGCGGTAGCTGCGCGCACCGATGGAGTTGGCCACCACCACGTTCGCGCCCACGGAAATCCCGACGAACAGGTTGATGAGCATGTTGATGACGAACGTGTTCGCACCCACGGCCGCCAGCGCCTTGTCGCCCGCGAACTGCCCCACCACGGCGACGTCCGCCAGGTTGAACATCTGCTGGAAAATGCTGCTCAAGGCAATAGGGATGGCGAACCTCAGGATCTTTCTCCCGAGGGGCCCGTTCAGCATATCGATGTTCGTCTTTGATGCCGCCATGCAGTACCTTGAAAACGGGCGTAAATTTAGTTTTTCGCGCGACTTGTTGTCATTTGATACAATGGAAAAGGTGCTGGGCGCAATGGCCTATGCCGGCCCCATTATACCCTGGAAAGCAAGGGCGACTTTGAAGTCCTTCGTGGCTGTTCCGCAGTCTGCGGAAGCATCCTTCAAGGCCTTGCAGATTCCGCACGGTACCTACTACCTCAAGGACCTTAAGGCAAACAACATCAAGAAGGTCGTGAAGTAATCGCGAATCAATTTGACTCGATAAACGAATCTTGAAAAAGTCGTCCACTGGGTGGACGGCTTTTTTCATAAACGAAATTTTTTTTCAAAAATTCGATGGAATAGAAAAAGCTATTTTATAGAAAAATAGGAGGTCTTTTATGAAAAAATGGTTCAGGAATTTTTTGTGCGCAGTCTCGGTAATGGGTTGCGTTTTTGTGCTCGGTTGTGATGACGATTCTTCGTCTGTGGCTCCGTCGCAAGACTCTACGCCGGCATCTTCTGCCGTTACCGATGGCTTGGGCTCATCTGCGGTACTGACGTCCGGTTCGTCTGACGCACTTTCTTCTGTGACGCTTTCTTCGTCGGTTGCTGAAAGCTCGTCGAGCGTCGCAGCTCCGGCAAAATTATGCCATTTCGCCATGACGACACATACGGGTTATTACCCGATGGCCGTGACAACGGGCGTGACCTCTATCTGCTTGCCTCTTGCCAGCTGCGATACCTCGTTAATAAACTTGGGTTTTGCGCAATGTTACGAAGACCATGCGACGGTTGAAGGGTGTTTTTCGAATGTTACTGTAACCGAAGTGGAAGAATGCGAAGTGCAGGAAAAGTCCTGCGAAACGCCTAATGGCACGGCCTATATCTACGGGCGCTTCAGCATGTACTGCGGCAACATCGTACGCTAGGTATTAAGCTTCTTTCCCGAGTACGGCGCGGGCCAACTGGTCGGCGCACGAAGTCGGCTTCCCGCCACAGGTGTTGCCCAGGAGCTTTGCCGCAATATCTTCGGCGCGCATGCCTTCGCAGAGTTTCGCAATCGCCTTCAGGTTGCCGTTACATCCGCCCGTAAAGCGGATGTTTCTGATTTTGTCGCCGTCGCGTGTGAACTGAATCGTCGTCGCGCAAACGCCTCTAGTCTTGAAAGTCTCTTCCATGTGTGTCTCGGGGTTGAAGGTTTGCTTTAAATATACATGATTCCCGATAAAAGTGCAGATTATTCCGATGAAAATGAACTTGTATTCACCGGTGTTTTATAAATTATGTTCTATCCAAATGG
>CACXKY010000220.1 GCA_902768325.1 Fibrobacter succinogenes | reverse complement strand
CAAACCATTTATTACAGAATTGTTACGTAATTCTTAAAATGGAGTTATTTGCAGCCCGTTTGGATCGTTTCCGAATATTTGAGGGGCTTAATAATTTTATCTTGTAGCTTGTAAAATTTTGCAGAGTAGCAGGATTTTCAATTAACCGTTAAATTAAAACACTATAGTAATATGAGTCTTAAAATCGTTGTGCTTGCAAAGCAAGTACCTGATACACGAAACGTAGGCCCGGACGCCATGACGCCGCAGGGTACTATCAATCGTGCCGCATTGCCCGCGGTCTTCAACCCCGAAGACCTGAACGCCCTGGAGCAAGCCCTTCGTTTGAAGGACCAGTTCCCTGGTTCCACCATCTCCGTCTTGACCATGGGTCTCCCGAAGTCCGCTGAAGTCGTCCGCGAAGCTTTGTACCGCGGTGCTGACTGCGGTTACGTCGTGACGGACCGCCCGCTCGGTGGTGCTGACACGCTCGCTACGAGCTACACGCTCGCCCAGGCAGTCAAGAAGATCGGTGACTACGACATTATCCTCGGTGGCCGCCAGGCTATCGACGGCGATACCGCACAGGTCGGTCCGCAGATTGCAGAAAAGCTCGGACTTACTCAGGTGACTTACGCCGAAGAAATCTTGAAGCTCGACGAACAGGCACGCAAGGTCGTGATCCGCCGCCACATCGACGGTGGTGTCGAAACTGTGGAAGCACCGCTCCCGCTGGTCGTGACCGTGAACGGCAGTGCAGCTCCGTGCCGTCCGCGCAATGCAAAGCGCATCATGAAGTTCAAGAACGCTACTGCAGTTGCCGAACGCAAGCCGGAAGATGCAGACAAGTACGCAGCTCTCATCGCTAAGAAGCCCTACCTCGACATCCCGCAGTGGGGTGCAGCCGACATCGACGCCGACCCGGCCCAGATCGGTAAGGCAGGCTCGCCGACGAACGTGAAGGCCGTCAAGAACATCGTGTTCAAGGCCAAGGAAAGCCGCACGCTCTCCGCAAGCGACGCCGACATTGAAGGACTTATCAAGGAACTTTTAGACGGGAAGATTATTGGCTAACCTATGAATAACGTATTTGTATATTGCGAAATTGAGGGAACCACCGTCGTTGACGTTTCCCTTGAACTGCTTTCTAAGGGTCGCAAGTTGGCCAACACTCTCGGCGTTCAGCTCGAGTGCATTTGCGCTGGCAAGGGCCTTGATGGCATTGAAAAACAGGTTTTCCCTTACGGTGTGGACAAGGTTCATGTGTTCGACGCCGAAGGCCTGTTCCCCTACACCACCAACCCGCACGCCTCTCTCGTGGTGAACCTCTTCAAGGAAGAACAGCCGCAGATTTGCTTGCTCGGTGCAACGGTTATCGGCCGTGACCTCGGCCCGCGCATCTCTAGCGCCATGCACAGCGGCCTTACCGCTGACTGTACCGAACTCGAAATCGACAGCTTCGAAATGAGCATCGGTGGCGTGAAGAAGTTCTACGAAAACCAGCTCTGCCAGATCCGTCCGGCATTCGGCGGTAACATCGTCGCAACGATTGTGAACCCGGAACACCGCCCGCAGATGGCAACCGTCCGCGAAGGCGTGATGAAGAAGGAAATCGTGGACCCGAACTACAAGGGCGAAGTCATCAAGCACGACGTGGCCAAGTACGTTCCGGAAACGGAATACGTGGTCAAGGTGCTCGAACGCCATGTGGAAAAGGCCAAGCACAACCTCAAGGGCGCTCCGATCGTGGTCGCCGGTGGTTACGGCATGGGCTCCAAGGAAAACTTCGACATGCTGTTCGAACTTGCCAAGGAACTCCACGCTGAAGTCGGTGCTAGCCGCGCCGCTGTGGACGCAGGTTTCGTCGATCATGACCGTCAGATCGGTCAGACTGGCGTGACGGTCCGCCCGAAGGTCTATATCGCTTTCGGTATTTCCGGCCAGATCCAGCACCTCGCTGGCATGCACGACCCCGAAGCTCCGATCAACGCTATCGCTGATTACGTGATCAACGGCACCGTCGAAGAAGTTCTCCCGAAGATGATCAAGTATTACAAGGCAAACAACAAGTAAGCGCTATGGCAAATTTCTACACAGATCACCCCGAGATTAAATTCAACCTCGAAAGCAGCCCCTTGATGCAGCGCATTGTCGAGCTCAAGGAAAACGGCTTTGCTGACAAGGACAATTTCGACTATGCGCCGGAAGATTTTGCCGACGCTATGGACAACTACAACCGCGTGCTCGAAGTCGCTGGCGACATCACCGCAAACACGGTCTTCCCGAACTCCGAAGACGTGGATGCCGAAGGCCCGCACTGCGAAAACGGCCGCGTCCGCTACGCATCCAAGACCTACGAAAACCTCGAAGCCACCCGCAAGGCTGGCCTCAACGGTGTCACGATGCCGCGCCGCTTCGGCGGACTCAACTTCCCGATTACCGCCTACACGGCCATCAACGAAATGATCGCCTCTGCAGACGCCGGTTTCGAGAACATTTGGTCCCTCCAGGACTGCATTGAAACGCTCTATGAATTCGGCGACGAAGACCAGCGTTCCCGTTTCATCCCGCGCATCTGCGCTGGCGAAACGATGTCCATGGACTTGAC
>CACXKY010000219.1 GCA_902768325.1 Fibrobacter succinogenes | reverse complement strand
TGATTCCTCTTCAAGCAGTTCCGGAGATACGGAATTGCGGGTTCCCGAGGGAGGGAAGTTCCACTGGGATGGTGCAAATGATGGCAGTCGTGTTATGACGGGCCTGGACAATGGAACCGGGACTTCTGGTTACTGGTACTGGTATAATGACAGGGCCGATGGCGGCAATTCACGTATTGATTGGCCCGTAGAAGAGGCCGAAGAAGGGGATATGCTAAAGCCTGTTATTGAAGCTTGCCAGGGACTTTGTGGAACTTTCACCTTAGACCAGGGCTCCCTGGATTACAAACCGTTTGTGGTGCTTGGCTTCAATATCGCCGGCACCGAAACCCTTTACGGAGGCTCTGCAACTCCGGCTGATATTTCAGCATGGCCCATTTCTACAGAAGGTACTGTGGAATGTTATCGCTGGAAGCAGTTTAGTAGAGGTTGGGGTATGGATCCCCATATGGATCAGCTCGTCAAAGGGGCGGCTTCCGTGAAGTTCCGAATTCAAGGAAAATCCGGAACCACAGGCGAGTTCAACATCATGTCCGTCAGTTCCTATGTAGAGCAGTAAAAGATTGGCTCCGTCAAGTCAAGCGAACCTGATTACTTGAGGAGAATCTTCTGAGAGAAGTTCGCGCTCTTGCCTGCGATGCGGACCATGTAGACGCCGGCGTCGAGGCTGGAGAGGTCCATGGCGGAGCTGGCGGTAGCGGACTTCACAATTTGGCCCTGGAGGTTGATTACTTCAACCTTGGCAGAAGAGTTGCCTTGAATGTGGAGGACGCGGCCAGCGAGCTGAACCTTGACAGATGATGCGGCGGCATTGATAGAGCCGGCGTCGCCAATACCCAGAGTCGGTTCGTCTGCGCAGCCGGTGCACTGATTTAAAGAACCGATCTGGCAGATGCGGAAGTTGCCGGAAGTACCGGCGGTGCCTTCGAACCTTATCCTGATGGAGGCGGCGTGCGTAAGGACATCGTCTATAGGAACCTCTGTACCCCAGCCTCGCTGGCTGTACTTTCCCCACTGGAAGTTTGCTTTAACTGCAGAGGGGGACTTGAGGACGGTCGTCATGTAATTATCCTCGCCGGTCACTTCCTTTTCGTTTTCGGGAACAACTTCGATGCTGAAGCCGATTGTGGATTGGTAAGCTAGGCAGATACCGCCCCAACCGGAAATGTCGACACCTTTTTGTTCGTCGTTCCAAATATTGAAGCCGATGGCTGCATACGGATAGTCGTAGCCTTCACCCAGGGTGATGGTCGCCTTGATACCGTGGTAGGCGGCGACAAGCGGACCGTAGAAGCTTCCAAGGTCGTTGGCCTTGATTTCGTTAGGGAATGTAAAAGCGGTTTCACCGCCTTCTCTCTTGTCGGTGAAGTCAAAAAGGTAGCCGGAAGTCTTGTCGTTAGAACCGGTCAACACGCGACCTAGGGTGTCGGTTCCGCCATCCCAAAGGAATGTTTCGCTAACCGTTTCTTGCGCAAAAATGCATGTGGCAGCCAAAACGAGAGTGCCAAGCATGTTTCTTTTATTCATAATCGATTTCCTCCTCGAAATTAGAAATGTTTTGAACAAATATACATTTCGTATCTTACAAATTCAATACTTTGTGCTTACAGCTTGTTCCGTTTAAGCCCCTTAAACTGCTTTTTAGTTTTGAAGAAAACTCATGCAACAGACAGAAAATGCATCGTCGTAACGGGAAAAAATTATTTATGTTATGAATAGCTATTTGAGGTGTTTATGGGAATTAGGTTCACTTTTGTTCTTGCCTTGATGGCCGTACAGGCCTTCGGTGCGGTTTATTACGTGGCGACCGACGGTAAAGATAGCGCCGCGGGTTCGAAGGACAAACCCTTCGCGACACTCAACAAGGCGAATTCCGTTGTGGCCGCGGGCGATACTGTGTGGATTCGCGGTGGCGTGTACGACCTGCACGATACGGTCTTTTTTGCACGGTATAAAATGACGGCCGCCATCTTGTTGACTGCGAGCGGTGAGAGCGACGACAAGAGGATCCATTACCTCGCGTATCCGGGCGAGCGCCCGATTCTTGACGCGGCGACATTCGTCAATCAGACGTTCCTCCCGGTGCGCTGTGTAAAAAAATAAAAAGTCTTGACAGAGCTTTCTAAATAGTGTACATTTGTGCATAGAAATAAAAAAGGAGTACACTATGGAAATGAAATTTTGTCAGAGCTGCGGGATGCCGCTTTCGCCGGAAGTCCTCGGTACGAACGCCGACGGCAGCAAGAGCGACGAATACTGCATCTACTGCTACAAGGACGGCGCCTTCACCGGCGACTTCCTGCGGGATGCCGCTTTCGCCGGAAGTCCTCGGTACGAACGCCGACGGCAGCAAGAGCGACGAATACTGCATCTACTGCTATAAGGACGGCGCCTTCACCGGCGACTTCACGATGGACCAGATGATTGAATTCTGTTCCAAGTTCGTGGACGAGTTCAACAAGAACACGGGCAAGAGCCTGACCCGCGAAGAGTACAAGGTGGAACTCCGCAAATACTTCCCGGCGCTCAAACGCTGGAAATCGAGCGACGCCGAACTCCCGCATGCGAATTCGCCCATGAAGCAGAAGTATATCGAAGAGGTCAATGCGCTGGGCATCAAGGATATGCCGACCATCGACAACCTCTTCGTGCTGCAGGGGTCGTTCATCAATCAGGAATACAAGATCAACGGCAACAGCGTTAAACTCTTGGACGACAACGCAAGCTACTGGGGTAACCAGGTTGAAAAGCTGGGCGCCGAAGGCCGTTGTTTTGGTATCGCCTGCGACGAACATTACATTCTCGTGAGCGAATACGGCAAGGACGGCGCGGACGCCGAAATCGTCGTTTTCAAGAAGCGATAACGGGTAAGAATTATTTCTGCGGTTTTCTCGGTTTTGAAATTTTATTTTGGTTGAGCGGATCCTGGCACTCATTCATGTCTTCGAGTCGCCCTTGTGAAAAGATGGTCCGTTGGCCCCAAGCTGGGTAACCGTAGCGTAATGCGAAATCTATATCGTGATTTTCGTATGTTATGGATGAAATGCGGCCTGCGTCATACTCAAGTTCGTAGCTCCCTACCAGTTTTTGACCCATTGTTTTTAATGGAAAGATAATGAAAGATGCAAGCCGTTTGTGCTCTTCGTTGTATTCATTGATGGTTTTGACTTTTCCGTTCTCGCTATAAAGGCTTTTCGCAACATATGAATGCGCGTCAAATCGTATTCCTGGCAACATGGTGCTTTCGTAAAAAGAAGAATCAAGTATTTCGTCTCCCGCAGAGTTGAACAACCTGGTTCGAGATTGCCTTGATGCGTAAAAATCAATATAGTCGGATTCTTCTTTGACAAGTTTCCCATCTTTGTAAAAACTTGTTATTCGGTGCTCTTCAGAATTAGTCCCGTATCGAACTGTTTTGCGGCTGCCGTCTTTTTCCAGTTCTTCCCGATTCGTCATAAATTTTTACGTCAAGATTTGTGGAATCGTTTGTGGAATGCTCGTAGCGGAATTTTTTGCCGTCATCACTTACCTCAACGAGTCGTCCCAAATGGTCATAAAATTTTGTCGTCGTGTTGAAAGAACCGTTCTCGTGTAGATCAGAACCGTAATACATTTCTTTTGTCTTTGAGATGCTCTTTGTAATCTTCCCGGATGCAGGATCAAGTTCAATTCTTGTGATGCGGATGGTGTCTTCGCAAACTCCATTGTTTAGCCTGCAATCAATACACTCTGTCACAATGCCGTTTTTGCGTTTCCCGATATATCGGCGTGTTTCGTTCTTTGATTTTTTGTTGATTTCTGTGACGGTTACTGAATCTTCATCATCGACTTCGATGAGTTTTGAACGGTAATAACAGCTGTCCCTTTTCTCGTATTCGCTAGTGATGATTCCCGCGCCCCACTTAGAACGAGCCTCATCGTCTAGCGAGTCTTTTTCGTAGCGGGTTTTCAATTCAAATCCGTTCTGTTTTCCGAATTTATCATGTCTCCCATAATACACGTCTGCAATAGAACCGATTTCCAAATACTCTTTGGGGTCAAAACGTTGTTGACTTAGGGATTTCGGCCAAGGGTTGCACCGGATGACTTTGTCCCACTCTTCGGAAGAAGTTAAGAAACTCAAAGCAGTTGCAGAATATGTCCGACTATTTTCTTCGTCCAAGGAAATCGCGCGATAGACATGGTAACCATAGAATGCTATGGTAAGCAGGATTGGGACTGCGGTGATAAGGAGGACTTTCTGGACCCGTTTCATGATTGTTTTAAATATACGTTATTATTGATGTTGGTGTCAATTTGCATTTTTGGTTGAATTTTACTCGCTTTTTGGAAACTTTGGCGGTATAAATGTGCCGTACGTTACCGTGTCATATGCAAGCCTTGACTGAATCGGGCAAGATTGAGTTCAGGGATGCCCAGAACATTTCTATATTGCACATCCGTATATCGTATAGGAGCGCTTGATGGCGAATGTTGTGGATGGTGCAGTCCTTGACCGCGAGTTGAACCCGGAGCA
>CACXKY010000218.1 GCA_902768325.1 Fibrobacter succinogenes | reverse complement strand
CCAGCAGAAGTACAAGGCCCGCTGGGCGGAACTGCGCAGTGGCGTGTGGCACACCAAGAACATTGACCACTTCATAGACTCTCTCAAGACCGTCCTCAAGAATGCGGCCAATCGCAATTTCGAACGCTGGCCGAACCTGGGCCAGTCTAGCGGCACCTGCGACGCCGACCCGATGGAATCCGGCAACAATAATGGCGGAAACAACAACGGTTGGAACATGGGTGGCTGGAGCATGGGTTGCATGGGCATGAAGATGAACTACTACAACGAGCCCACGTGGGATGCCGAAATCGAACACCTGCGCAAGTACGTGAAGCAGCGTTTCGCATGGATTGACCAGCAGATGAGTTTCAAGGAGCCGTCTACCCCCATCGCGACCGAAGCGCTCATCATCGACGACTGGAATTACTATGACAATGACGAGGGCGACGATCCTCCCCCAATCGGAATGCAGCCTCGTCTGAGCGTTACCCGCCTCAACTCCTACACGGTCGCAGGGCGTACTCTCACCGTGCAAAGCGTCGACGGAGGTTTGTTCAAGCTTGTCGCGCTTAACCAGCACTGGATTGCCACACTGAATGGCAAGATGCTCAGCCGGTAGATTTGCTCCTTGCAATCCTACAGGGACGTCCGCAAGGACGTCCTCTTTTTTTGCAAAAAAAAAGGGCGTGTTTCCACGCCCATATCGCATTCTCGTCTAAATCAGTCCTTTAGACAACGAACGGACGCGCCGCTATTCATTTCGACAGACGTCAAGCGTGCGTCATCGGTGTTGGAATATAAAACCATGCAGAAAGCCCACATGTCACCTTGTGTTCCAGAACTCCAAAAATGAGTTTCTTTACCCTCGAAATTGAAATACCCATCGTAAGACAAGTATCCGCTAGGAAGTGCCGAGAAAGAATAGGAGTCATCGCCATTACCGTCATCAGCCCAACCGCTGGTAGACTTGAGCTTGGTCGCCGCCGCATTCTCGTCATCATATTCCGTAATGGAGTCGTCTACGGTAACAATCAGTCTCTTCCACTCAAAATAGCTGGGAAGATGCCAGCCCTCAGGGCACACTCCGCGCACCGATTTTTTCGGCGAACATGGTTTGTCATAGCCACAACCTTTGCCATTTGTACCCCATGTCCCCGCACTATCCATGGCGGTGCCCCACATGTAAAAACGACCGTACTTGGTGCAGTTTGTATCACGATTATTGAGACAGTAAGTGTTTTCAGCTTTGTAGTTCAGGTTCTCCGCCATCCATACCTGGTCACCAATCTGGACGGTCTTGTAGGTTTGGCCATCGCGAAGGTCTTTCAAAGTGTTATTTACCGGATCAAATTCGCTGCCATCCTGTTGATTCCCCGAAGACAAGGGTTCACTACTGGATGACGAAGATTTGGCACTACAGCTAGACTGCTGCGGGGCGCTCGAAGACGAGACCTCGCTGCTAGATGACTTGGCCGAGCTACTGCTTGACTCGACCGCACTGGACTTGCCACCGTTCTCGCTGCTAGACGAGGATTTGGCGCTACTGCCAGACTGCTGCGGAGCACTCGATGACGAGGCCTCGCTGCAGGATGACTTGGCAGAACCGCTACTCGGCTCAGCTTCACTGGACTTGTCGCCCGCCGGAATCCAAGCCCCGTCTTCGCAAACATATAGGGATTTTAACTGAGGTGAAAAGACATACAAGCCCTCTTTCACGTCGCTACAAACCTTGAAATCCTCGGGATTGTCCTCAACTCCGGAAACTTCAACCCACTTGTTCTTGCCGTCAATTCCGGCACACACATAGGCGACGGTATCCACGTATTCTACGGTTCCCGCCTTTGAGGCAACGCAATTACTTAAGTCTTCGTACGAAGAGACCTCATGTCGCCCACTCGCAAACGCGAAGCTTTCGCTGTCGTCGTCGCCACAGGCCACAAGGGATGCCGCAAAGGCAAAAGAAAGTCCAAATTGAAGATACCGCATATCCGCTCCCCTTCTACAGAAGTCCTTAGAGCTTAATCTATATAAATCTTTCGAAAAAGCAACTAAAGGACTTGTACAAGGCGGGGATTGGATTACTTATTCACTTGCTTGGCAAAGCTATCCTTCAGGTCCACCGTGCGGTTGAACACCAGATGGCCCGGCTTGGAATCTTCACTGTCCAGGCAGAAGTAGCCCTGGCGCATGAACTGGAAGCGGTCTTCGAGTTTGGCGTCGGCGAGGCTCGGTTCCACCTTGGCCTGTTTGATGACCATGGAATCCGGGTTCAGGTAATCGTGCCAGTCTTCGCCTTCGGGAACCGCAGCCGGATCTTCGAGCGTGAACAAGTTATTGATGAGGCGCACTTCGGCGTCCACGGCGTGTGCCGCAGAAACCCAGTGGATGGTGCCCTTGACCTTGCGGCCATCAGGAGTCTCGCCACCCTTGCTCTGCGGGTCGTATTCGCAGTGAATCACCGTCACCTTGCCGTTGGCGTCCTTCTCGACACTCTTGCAGGTCACGAAGTAGGCGCCCTTCAGGCGGACTTCTCCATCCGGCTTAAGGCGGAAGTACTTCTTCGGCGGTTCTTCC
>CACXKY010000217.1 GCA_902768325.1 Fibrobacter succinogenes | reverse complement strand
TGGCAAAGTAAATCTTGATGTTGGCGAATTCATATCGACTATAAATATGGATACTCTTGTCCGTATTCCAGATTCGTATTCAGAGGTTGACGATACGGGTGAAGCGGATTTGGCGTTTCGTGTGAATGTGTCGACAGGTGCTCCGATTTTGGTTGGAATTCTGTTAGAACATAAATCGGGACGGGATCCAAATGTTCTTGATCAGATTGCTCGTTATGTCAATTCTGTGATGAAGATTTATGATAAGAATCGTGCATTTAGCGGAATTCCGACGATGGCAATTATCTTTTATAATGGACGGGAAAATTGGAATCCACTTAAGAGACTTGAAGAGGGTTATCCGGAGTATTTTCGTGGTTCTGTATTGCCCTTCCATTGCGCTTTTGTGAATATGGCGGATATACCCGATAGCGACTGTTTGACATGCGAAGACGTTGCAGCTGGAATGGGCGTTGTCGCAATGAAGTATGCGTTCAATAAGGAAAAGCTGTTAGAGGTCTTGCCTCAATTCCATGATTCCTTGCGAAAAATGCACCGTAATGAGGCGTCTTGTCTATTGCAAAAAATAAACATATATTTGAAAGAGTACGTTGATGAAGGTGTTCTCAAGGAGCTGGATATGGCATTTGTAAGTGTTGGACAAAAATACGGTTTTGTGAGTGCCGGTGATGTGTTTCGTCAAAGGCTTGCTGATGCTCGCAAGGAAGTGGATGAAGAACGGAAAAAAGCTGAAGAAGAAAAGCTTAAAACGGCTAGGGGACTTTATGAAGATGGGGTTCCCTTAGAGACTCTCGTTCGTAGATTCAATCTTACGGAAGAACAAATTCACGGAAAGTGATTTTTTTGTAGGGTTTATTAAGTCTATAGCTCTAAAATTCGAAAATGTTTACAAAAAGGTAGTCGAAAGACTACCTTTTTATGGAAATTTTTAAGAAAAAGTGGCGTAATGGTGGTGTTATACCACTTTTTGTTAATCTGGAGATGCCCGCTCAAGGCGGGCATGACATCGTTAGCGGACTTGTTTGTTGCGTTTCTCTTTTCCGTAGGGCTTGGTAACGTACACGAGGGCGGTGGTAAGCGTGTAGTCGGCGACGAGGGCTGCTGCAAGACCAATGATGGAAAGCAATCCGACGTTGTGCAGTGCGCCCATCGGGCTGAAGATGAACACAAAGAACATCGCGCAGAGAATGAATGTCGTCATGCCCATCGTCTTTCCGATTTCGCGGTAAGAGAGCAATAGCGCTTTTTTGTAGCTGCCCGTGCGTTCGTAACCGTATTTGATGTGGTTGTTCATGTGGATGGTGTCGTCAACGGCAATGCCCAAAATCATCGGCATTACGATCATTGTTATCATGTCAAGCGGCATTCCCGAATAGCCCATGACGCCACCGATTAAAAGTACGGGGGCGACGTTTGGAATCATGCCGATGAGGCCCGCCTTGATGCTCCCGAATGCGAGAATCATCATGATGGCGATGATGACAAATGAACCTCCGAACGAACGCAACAGTCCATTGACGAGCTTGCCGTTCATTTCGGCGTAGTTTACGACTTCACCGACGATTGAAGTTTTGGCGTCCGGGAAAATTTGCGCGGCATACGATTTTGCTGAATCGAGGTCTTCTACGATTTTCTTGGCGTCGTATCCGGAAAGTTCTATGTGGATAAATGTCGTTTTGTAATCTTCGTCCATGCGTTCAAAGAGCGCGTCGGCATCTGAAATTTCGTAGAGGAACAGCAGCTGCGTGAGCATGTCCTGTGCGTCGGGAATCTTGTAGTATTCTGTGCTGTCGCTGTTCAGTGTGCGGTTCATTTCTTTCACGAGTCGCGTGACGGATTGCACGCGGGGCTTGTCGCCTGAAATTTTTGTGAGCTGGTGTCGCCTGAAATTTTTGTGAGCTGGAGAGTGCCGAGCTTTTGCTCTAGCGCTTCGATGCGTTTCATGTTGGCGGGATTTTTCAGTGCATCACTTTCGTTGAATTCTACCATCACATTGAAATCGTAGAGGCTTCCGAGCTTGCCGCTGAGCATGTCCATAAGCCTTGTGACGAACGGAATTTTTTCGCCCATCGTTTTTGTGTAGTCCATGTTCACGTCAATGTTCATCACGCCTGGAATTTGCAACAACATTATGGCGGCGGAAATTGCGGCGATGATGCCGCTGTGCCTGCAAACTTTGCGACCGAAAAATTCAAAGAGAATGTCGGCCTTGGTGGCACCTGCCGTTTTCACTTGCGTTGGGTCGGGCTTTGTATTTTTACCGAAGCTCATGAGAATCGGAATCAAGATGATGACGTATAAATAAACCATGAAGACGATGCCTGCTGAAATACCGCCAATCCAGCGAATCGGGCGGATGCCTGCGAACAGGAACGAAATCAGCGAGGTTACGGTAGTGATGACGGTGAAGAGAATCAGGAGAGAGTAGCGGTTGAACAGGATTGCGCCCACAAGGACGATGACGAATAGTTCACCCGTGATGGCACGTATAATCAGATTTTTCACGTTTCTTTTGGTTTGTCGGTTTCGGTTGGTTTGTCGGAGGGGGGATTGTCGGAATCCTGTCCGTTCTCTTTGGCTTTCTCTGCCTTCTCAAGGACTGCCTGCACAATCTTCTGACGGATGATTTCCTCGTTCTCTTTCTTGTGGTCGGTACCGCTGGAGGGTTGCTCACCTTCTTTCTGCTCGTCTTCGGCATTGGATGCGAGGATTTCGTCGGTGCGTGAGGTCCACGGGCGCTTGCCAAAGATGTCTTCGAGGTCTTCAGCAAAGATGACTTCTTTTTCTATGAGTCTTTGTGCCAGTTGTGCATGACCGTCCTTGTGCTCCAAAAGCACTTTCTTGGCACGTTCATATTCGCCTGCAATGAGGGTGCGCACTTCTTC
>CACXKY010000216.1 GCA_902768325.1 Fibrobacter succinogenes | reverse complement strand
ACATTCAGGAATGCGCCCGTAATCAAAAGCTTGAGCACATGCTCGCCCTTCGCGAGTTCAACGGATCCGAGGTCGACAACCTTATACGTCGTCCATACAGAATCAACCTTTTCAATCGGGAGAGATTCCGTGATTTCCGTGTCGTCTATGAGCAGCTGCATCGCAGAAGCATCGGATGCGGTCGCCACGTTTGCGGTAATGTCGTACTTCGCGTCGGCGGCAACATTGATGGTGTATTCGACCCATTCGTTTTCTTGCGTGTAACCGATGGCATAACCCGTGCAAGCCGCGTCCCCGCACTTGGAATCGCTAATGTCAACCACGTCGACTTCGTCTTCGCGGTAGACCTTGCCCTGGTTTTCGCGGTCATTGTCGTAGAAGGCCTTATTGTGGCCGCCTTCGTCATAATTTTCCGCCTCGACCTTGCCCGGAATCGTAGCGGCAACGCCCTTGTAGGCCGTCTGCGGAACAGCAGTCTTTTCGCTTTCCATGTACCAGTAGTCGAAATCGAAACCGCCCTGCTTCACGACGAAGAACAGGTCGTCTACGCCGGCGGCATCGGTCACATCGAAGGTATGTTCTTCCCAAGCAGAACTTGCAGGGATATCCATGGAAGCAAGGAGCGTGCCCGTCTCGGAACCGGCATGGAGTTCAAGCTTACCGCCGTTGCCCCTGGTGCAAACGATAATGCGGTCGGCACCGTCACCCATGTCTACGGAGCGCACCTTCGTGTAGAACCCGCTGTTCATCTTGGTGAGGAAAACATTGCCGTATTCGGCACCGACATGTTCGATGATGGTGTAGCCGCCCGCCGTATTGACAGTCATGCCGCCAACCCAAGCCTTGGTTTCGGCTTCCACGCGCACGAACGGGTCAAGGTTCTTGATGGGCTTCACAACGCCATTGTTGGTAGCGCGGATAGTGGGAATGGTACCGTCGGCATTCCAGGTGAATTCCTCGATGGCGGTAGAACGGCTGTAGCCGCCGCCCTTCACGTTCTTCTGGTTGTGGTAGAAGAAGAAGCTGCGGCCCTTAAAGTCAACAATGCCGGAGTGGACGGTGAATGCGGCACCCGGTTCGCTACTCGGCATAATGACACCCTTGTAAGTCCAGGGGCCCGTCGGAGAATCACTCCAGGAATAGTCAATAGATTCGGGAATGCCACCGGCGGCGTAAATCATGTAATACTTGTTGCCGCGCTTGTGAATCCACGGGCCTTCGGTATACTTGCCGTTAAAGCCGCTCATGTCGGAGACCTTGATTTCGCTTGCGCATTCGATCATGTTCTCCTTGAGGGGGCAGTAATAAAGCTTGGGGTTACCCCAGTAGAGCCATGCCTGGCCATCGTCGTCAACAAATACGGTGGGGTCGATGTAGTCCCAGTTGGGGCCCGCCAGGTGCTTGCCGTTCAGGGCATCCTTGAAGGGGCCTTCCTTCTTGTCGGACACGGCCACGTTGACGGCGCGGCCACCGCGAGTGGATTCCACGGTCACGTAATAATAGTACTTGCCATTGCGGCGAATGCATTGAGATGCCCAGTCACCGTTTTTCTTGGCAGAACCGTTAAAGTCACCCGCTTCCAGAATGAGGGTGTTCATGTCGGTCCAGTTCACCATATCCGTGGTGCAGGAGACGCGCCAGCCGTGCATCGTGAAGAAGCTACCGCCCTCGTCGTTGCCGGAATAGGTGCAAAGCGTATCGCCAAACACCACAGGCGCCGGGTCCGGAGAATAGTATGTCTGGATAAGCGGATTTTCGGCCATGGCGTTAGTGCAAAGTCCGAATCCAATCAAGGCAGAAACCAAGCTGACGCTCTTCATAAATCTCATTGTTCATCCCTTTCGCTAGAAAAAAGCGTTTTTTTTCCACGTGGACAAGTTATCAATACGGAGATTATCAATATGCGCGAATCTTGAGCGTTTTACGCATTTTTCCGCTAGAAACGACGGCGATGTAATTCCCCTGCGCAAAGCGGCCGTCTTTGCCAAACTCTACAAGCGCATTGCCGCTCCCAAGGCGTTTGGCTACCAGGTTTCCGGTCACCGTGTACAGGCGCACCTCGAAATCGGCGTCGGAATGCACCATCAGGGCGATAGAGGCCCGCGCCATCGAAACAGGACGAACCTCAAGCGTCGACGCCACAACCTTCATCGCTTCCGGAAGGGCCGTCGTGCCATTTTCGAGACTGAACCAGTCGATATTCATCAAGAAGTCGCTGGTGCCGGAGTATTCGAACTTGAGTTTCTGTTCGCCCTTGTCAAGCGTAATCGCAGTTGAAGTTTCGTACCAGTCATTCCAACCGTTCGTCTTCTCGGGATCAACCGTGAGCGTTGCAAGCGCCTTGCCAGCAGAATCTGTAACCGTAATGGTGGACGCTTCCTCCGCCTCGCTCGCTACGCGGGCCGTAAGCGTGAAGGTTCCGGCAGTAGGCACATTAATCAGGTAAGAACTGAAATCGCCGTCGTTGATCCAACCGAGATTCGGTTCGCCCTCCTCGTCATCTTCAATCTGCACGCCGTCCATCGCCACGTAGCTTTCGGCCTGAATCTTGCCAGGAATCGTGGCAGGTTCGAACGGCTGGTTCGTCAGCTTGAGATTCCCGTCGAATTCGTAGACTTTGCCGGGAACCGTC
>CACXKY010000215.1 GCA_902768325.1 Fibrobacter succinogenes | reverse complement strand
AACGACCACTTGGGCTACCGCTTTGTATTGCGCGAATCGTGGCTGAGCGATACGGTGGGGAGCGACGGAATTTTACGTGCGAAATTGCGCATCCAGAACGTGGGCTTTGGAAACCTGACGCGAGAGGTGATGGCTTCGCTCGAAATACACATAGGATATCTTAAACCTCGCGATGGTGCCAATGCCATTGATTTGTTTAGCTATAATGTTCCGCTTCCGGATTCCATCGACTTCAGGAACGTGCATAGCCGTAAAATCGAAATCAAGGGCGCCGATACGGTGATGACCTTTGACGGCAACAACGAAATTGTAATCGAGAGGAAGATAGACGGCTATGAAGGCTCAATGAGCGCGTATTTGAAGATTTGTGGAGATGTTCATTGCTCGGACAATATTCATTTTGCAAATAAGGTGAAGATTCCGGATGAAGGTATCTATATCGGAAGTTTTATTGTGGATAACAGTGTCAAATCGTCTGTTATCCCGCGCGCCCTCCCGAGTGCAGCCCAAAAGCAAAACGCCCCCGTCGTTCAGAGGGAGCGCAACAGCGTGATTATCCGAGATGGCGAAAAGCGCTACAAGCCGAATGGAGCTAAGCACTAGATGAAAAAGGCTTTTTTCCTAATCGCTTTACTATGATGCGGGAAGGATTGATTCTGAAATAGACTCGGTTCTCCCTGCACGGGTAGAGCTTCCTTCGGCCCTTTCGAAACTAGAGATGCCCACAAACCGTTTTAATCCTGTATATGGCCATGTTATGGAATACAGGACAAAGTTTTTTAGTGCGAATGCGAAAGATGATGATTGGTGCCGGTATCGTGACGAATATAATCAGTGTGTTTCGGTAATGCCCGGTATCGAAGAGTTTGTGCCTGTCAACAAACCTGAATTGACGGATAAGGAAAGATTCCTTATAGATCGTGCCGATAAGATTATGCAACGGAACGACTCTCTTCTTAAAAAGGCCAAATCAGAAATACAAAATGAATACCGCTATTTGTCTGGCAAAGCGCAAACCATAGGTTTGCATGAAATCAAGATTTATGTGGATTATTACTACGACTCTACGGAAAAAAAGTGGATTCGGCCCAGTGTAGAAAATTGCATTGCGACCATGATGATGGTGACCAAATCGGGCTTTTTCTTGCATCAAGACAAGGACTCTACGATACGCATCCGTAAATATATGTATCATATCCCTGAAACGAAGACGAAGCGATTGTTCTTTGATAACGGTTATTCCCAGGTGGTGTCGGGGAACCCTGAAAAGGTACCGCTAGATTCGATAAAGGTGTTCCCATATAAATTGGTCTTTCAAATTCCGCACAACAAAATTATTGATTACCGTAAAGAACTTAAAAATGCTGTGATAAACAAGGACTATTCTACGGTAAGGAAAGTTCTAAAAAAGATGGACAATTACTGCGCGCGCAATCCCTTTTTCAAGCATGCGATTTATTGGCGGCATCTGAATATGCTTGATGTCCTTTTGCAGGATTATTCAGATTCTGATAGATACGGGATTAGTTACGATATACAGTATGTAGAATGTTACGACGATAGTCTTGAGCAAGTTATAAAAAGAGAATTTGACGCCTATATTCAAAGTGGGGCGTTTGAAAAGGATTTGTCTAAAGAGAATGATTTGGTCAAGAGGGCGGTTGCAAGAATTTTGGCGAATAATGGCTTGCACGATAGCGACGAGGATACACGTGAAGGACGAAATGATATCGTACAATCTTATCTGGATTCCATCCCCGATTTTGAACAAAGGGAATTCCTTGTAAAGAAATATTGGAACCGACACGAAATGCATCCCTTTTACATCTATTTTAGCATGATGTTCGGCGCTACTCGCTACGTGGGGCGGCTTGGAGACCGCATTCGTCCTGGGTTCGGAGGCGGCGGTGCTTTTGGTGGCGGCAATAATGTCATGAGCTTGGATATATTCTTGCAGGGATACTTTTGGTCATCGTATGACAAGAAAGCTGCTTCCAGTAGGTGTTTTAAGAATCGAAATATGAAGGATTATGAATTTGACGCGATGGATATTGGCGTTGAAATGACTTACAAGTGGCTTGTGACCAAACGCTTTGAAGGTGGCATATATGCGGGCCCCACTTTTAATATGAGCGAGGTCGTTAAGAGAAAATGGGACAAAGATGCGCCGAGGAACGAGAATGAGCCAAGTTTGGAAGTCGCCCCCGGTGTAGATGTTGGGCTTTCGTTCTCCCTGTTCGAGGCGTTCAATAGAAAAGATGTAGAAAGGATGTTTAAGCCGGACCTGTATCAAGGAGGCCGATTCGGAGGACGTCTTCGAATCGGGATGTCTACGCAAAAGGCGAAGGAAAGCTTTGATGTTTGGGGCTGGAAAGGCTATATCACTTTAGAGGTAATGCTTAGAGCACATCTAACTACAAGGAACGAACCGTTCTTGTGGGATTAACGCCACTATGGCGTGTTACTTTACGATAGCTTCCAGAATCAGCCCGGCGGTCAGCAGTTCCGGCAGCACGATTTGCTTGTTTGCGTCACCCTTCGGGTAGACGGCGTAGGCGGGGACGCCCGACTTTCCCATACTGCGCAGGAGAGCGTCTTGATGCGGATAACTCCTGCGCTGTCGAGCGTCTTGCGGAAATCTTCGCGGTCGAGCACAGCGGCTTCGTTCGCCTTGCAGGTGAGGCACCAGTCGGCAGAAACGTCGATGAACACGGTCTTGCCCGCCTTTGCAAATTCACTGACAAGCTCAGGCGTATAGCGGTACCAACCGCCTTCAAGCATTTGCTGTGACATGCGGGCCTCGAAACGCTCCTGCACGGTCTGCTCGTAACGCGGTGCGGCCGCGGCAAACCAGATGATGGCGAGGACTGCGGCGGAAACGACTAACGTGCCCGCCTCGCGGCCGAACGCGACTCCCGGAGGTGCAAACTTGCCGAGGAGGACGCTGAGGAGGACGGTAAGGAAAACGAGGCCCAGGAAGAGCGCGACGCCCATTGCGCCGGCCTGCTCGTTTACAATCCACAGGAGCCAAACGACGGTGGCGAGCAGCAGCACACCCATCACTTTTTGCAGCTTGACCATCCACGGTCCCGGCTTGGGGAACACCTTCAGTACCGCGGGGAAGGCGCTCACCAAGAGGTAGGGGAGAGCAAGCCCCACGCCGGCGGCGGTAAAGAATAGGAAAAGTACGGGAGTGGTTGCGGTAAACGCGAATCCCATCGCGGTTCCGAGGAAGGGCGCCGAACACGGCGTGCTCAGCAATACGAGCAGCGCGCCTGTAAAGAACGCCCCTGCAAGCCCTGCCTTGCGGCCGGCCTCGTCCATCTTTGTGGTCGCGCTCCACGGGAGCCAAATCTCGAAAACGCCGAAGAAGCTCATCGCGAACGCGGTGAGGATGATGACCATGAACGCGATGAATCCTGCACTCTGGAATTGCATGCCCCAGCCCGCTACGCCGCCCCCCGCCTTTACGACGGCAACGATGGTGGCAAGCGCCCAGAAGCTCACGAGAATGCCCGCGGTCGTCGAAAGGCCGAGGGCGGCCAGCCGGCCTCGAGATTCTCCGGCTTCTTTAATAAGGCTGAACAGCTTTAACGAAAGTACCGGCAGCACGCACGGCATCAAGTTCAAGATGATTCCGCCCAGGAAGGCGAAGAAGAGAAGCAGCGCGATGGCTGCGGCACCTTCTTTACCCGAGAAGCTTCCGGCTCCGGCGCCGTTTAAATCTTCGGCGCCGTTTAAATCCTGAGAGTCTTTCAGTTCCGGCGCGTTCCCTACCTCAGCCGCGTTCCCAGCCCCGTTACCTTCGTTTTTTTTTAAACCGTCGGCTTTTGCGCCCAAACGGCTGCCGATGCGGACCTCTACGCTCGCGGGAGCAAGGCAGATGGAATTATCGCAAGCCTGGTAATGGAAAATCGCCTTGGTGGAAAGACTGTCGTAGCTTTCTTCTACGGCGACAACGGGAATCTTGATCTGGAAATAACCCCTGAAGACGAGGTTCTCGAAATCCAATACTTCGTTGTATTCCTTGATGGGCTCGGGCCAAACCGG
>CACXKY010000214.1 GCA_902768325.1 Fibrobacter succinogenes | reverse complement strand
CGCCTTCCTTGCATAAATCAAAGGCTTTTTGCCATTCGGCTTCTTTATAGTGATTCATAAATCCTCAAAAGTTGTGTCCAACTTTTGGGGTTCACATCAGGCGAGGGGGTAGCGAAAGCCTTGCCTAGACCCTTCGACAGGCTCAGGGTGACACAGGCTAGGCTGGAGCGAGGGGGATTCTTCCCCCTTTTGGGGGAGCAAATCCGGGCACATTATTACAAAAACGCGTCAATTTTCTTATATAGACGTGTCGCAGGAAAGACCGCAACTGGAGGTCGGAGCGGGCTCCGAGAATTAGCTATTTTATAGCGTAACTAAAAACATAAACCGTAAATTCAACTGTTAAGGATATAATGAGTCTTAAAATCGTTGTGCTTGCCAAGCAAGTACCTGATACACGAAACGTAGGCCCGGACGCCATGACGCCGCAGGGTACTATCAATCGTGCCGCTTTGCCCGCGGTCTTCAACCCCGAAGACCTGAACGCCCTGGAGCAAGCCCTTCGCCTGAAGGACCAGTTCCCCGGTTCCACCATTACCGTGCTGACGATGGGTCTGCCGAAGTCTGCTGAAGTTATCCGTGAAGCTCTGTATCGCGGTGCCGACTGCGGTTACGTGATTACGGACCGTTCCCTCGGTGGCGCCGACACGCTCGCTACTAGCTACACGCTCGCCCAGGCCGTCAAGAAGGTCGGCGACTATGACATTATCCTCGGTGGCCGCCAGGCTATCGACGGCGACACCGCCCAGGTCGGTCCGCAGATTGCAGAAAAGCTCGGCCTTACCCAGGTGACCTACGCCGAAGAAATCCTCTCCCTCGACGAGAAGGCCCGCAAGGTCGTGATCCGCCGCCATATCGACGGTGGTGTGGAAACGGTGGAAGCACCGCTCCCGCTGGTCGTGACTGTGAACGGCAGTGCCGCTCCGTGCCGCCCGCGCAACGCGAAGCGCATCATGAAGTTCAAGAATGCGACCGCCGTCGCCGAACGTGCTCCGGAAGCCGCCGAAAAGTACGCCGCCCTCATCGCGAAGAAGCCCTACCTCGACATCCCGCAGTGGGGTGCCGCGGATATCGACGCCGACCCGACGCAGATCGGTAAGGCCGGTTCTCCGACGAACGTGAAGGCTGTCAAGAACATCGTGTTCAAGGCGAAGGAAAGCCGCACGCTTACCGCGAGCGACGCCGACGTTGAAGGACTTATCAAGGAACTTTTAGACGAGAAGATTATTGGCTAGCCTATGAATAACGTATTTGTATATTGCGAAATTGAGGGCACGACCGTTGTCGACGTTTCCCTCGAACTTTTGTCCAAGGGTCGCAAGCTGGCCAACACGCTCGGCGTTCAGCTCGAGTGCATCTGCGCCGGCAAGGGCCTCGATGGCATTGAAAAGCAGGTTTTCCCCTACGGTGTCGACAAGGTTCATGTGTTCGATGCCGAAGGCCTGTTCCCCTACACCACCAACCCGCATGCAGCCCTCGTGGTGAACCTCTTCAAGGAAGAGCAGCCGCAGATTTGCTTGCTCGGTGCAACCGTGATTGGCCGTGACCTCGGCCCGCGTATCTCCAGCGCCATGCACAGCGGCCTTACCGCCGACTGTACCGAACTCGAAATCGACAGCTTCGAAATGAGCATCGGCGGCGTGAAGAAGGCTTACGAAAACCAGCTTTGCCAGATCCGCCCGGCATTCGGCGGTAACATCGTCGCGACGATCGTGAACCCGGAACACCGTCCGCAGATGGCGACCGTGCGCGAAGGCGTGATGAAGAAAGAAATCGTGGACCCGAACTACAAGGGCGAAGTCATCAAGCACGACGTGGCCAAGTACGTGCCGGAAACGGAATACGTGGTCAAGGTGCTCGAACGCCATGTGGAAAAGGCCAAGCACAACCTCAAGGGCGCCCCGATCGTGGTGGCCGGTGGTTACGGCATGGGCTCCAAGGAAAACTTCGACATGCTGTTCGAACTTGCCAAGGAACTCCACGCCGAAGTGGGCGCAAGCCGCGCCGCCGTGGATGCGGGCTTTGTCGATCATGACCGCCAGATCGGTCAGACCGGCGTGACTGTCCGCCCGAAGGTCTATCGACCCCGAAGCTCCGATCAACGCTATCGCTGATTACGTGATCAACGGCACCGTCGAAGAAGTTCTCCCGAAGATGATCAAGTATTACAAGGCAAACAATAAGTAGGCGATATGGCGAATTTTTATACAGATCATCCCGAGATTAAATTCAACCTCGAAAGCAATTCCCTGATGCCGCGCATTGTCGAGCTCAAGGAAAAGGGCTATGCCGACAAGGACGCTTTCGACTACGCGCCGGAAGATTTTGCCGACGCGATGGACAACTACAACCGCGTGCTCGAAGTCGCTGGCGACATCACCGCGAACACTGTTTTCCCGAACTCGGAAGAAGTGGACGCCGAAGGCCCGCACTGCGAAAACGGCCGCGTTCGTTACGCCGCGAAGACCTACGAAAACCTCGAAGCCACCCGCAAGGCTGGCCTCAACGGTGTCACGATGCCGCGCCGCTTTGGCGGCCTGAACTTCCCGATTACCGCCTACACGGCCATCAACGAAATGATTGCCTCTGCAGACGCCGGTTTCGAGAACATCTGGTCCCTGCAGGACTGCATCGAGACGCTCTATGAATTCGGCGACGAAGACCAGCGTTCCCGCTTCATCCCGCGCATCTGCGCCGGCGAGACGATGGCGCATCTGCGCCGGCGAGACGATGTCGATGGACTTGACCGAACCCGATGCCGGTTCCGACCTGCAGCGCGTGATGCTCAAGGCCACCTACAGCGAAGAGGACAAGTGCTGGTACCTGAACGGCGTGAAGCGCTTCATCACGAACGGTGACAGCGACATTCACCTGGTGCTCGCCCGCTCCGAGGAAGGCACCCGCGATGGTCGTGGTCTTTCCATGTTTATTTACGACAAGCGCGACGGTGGCGTTGACGTCCGCCGCATCGAAAACAAGATGGGTATCCACGGAAGCCCGACTTGCGAACTTGTCTACAAGAACGCGAAGGCAGAACTCTGCGGCCGCCGCAAGTTCGGTCTCATCAAGTACGTGATGGCCCTCATGAACGGCGCCCGCCTCGGCATTGCCGC
>CACXKY010000213.1 GCA_902768325.1 Fibrobacter succinogenes | reverse complement strand
GCCCACACGCCACCGAGCAGCGTACCGATGATGGTAAAGACAGCGCCAAAGACAAGCGTCCCGTACATCAGCGAATAAAGCGGAGAGCCCTTGGGCATCTCGGCAGACGGCAACGCCGCAGGGCCGCGGAACAAGACCAAGTGCGAAACGACACCCGAAAGGATCATCCCAGCAAAGCCAAGCGCAATCGTGAACACGTGCAGCGTAAGGAATACCGAAGAGTTCAGCACCGCGGGGATAGGCCTAAACGTATCACCCGGTTCCAGCACGAACTTCGCGAAGAACAAAAGGATTACCGCCGTGAAAGTCACGGGGACCATAAGCGTGTAGGTCCGGCGTTTACATAGGAAAAACGCCCCCGCCTCAAAGGCCATCAGGAGTAGCACCACGAGCAGTACGATTTCGTACAGGCTTGACATCGGCGGACGAGCCGCCACATACGTGCGCACCACGAATAGCGACGTCAAAACCAAAGTCGACACCATGCACGCCACGTTCGATACGACATCCAGCTTCCGCGATTTGAAAATCAAATTCAGAGAAGCCAGCAGACATGCGGCAAATGCAAGGGCAAAGGCAACCAAGGCAAAATTCGCCTTATGGTAGAACACTTCCATCGAAAGCCGTTTCGCATCAACTTTCCTAGACTCCGGAGAAGATTCCTCGACAACGGTAAACGCAGTTCCATTTTTTACCGCTTCATACTGCAGCACGTTCGCATAAAGCCGTTTCATCTCGGATGTCGCCGGATGGTTGTCGTCCCGGCTCGCATAGAGTTCCAGCAAACCGCGCGATGGCGCCAGTTCCGCATAGCTTACATAGCGCAAGTCTCCAGGCAAACGCAGAGCTTCCAACACATCGCTGCGCAACACCTTGAAAACCGCAAGATTCCCTGTTCTTTCGGGTAAATCTTTTATCCATCCGACAATATTTACGGCAGGCTCCTTCCCTTCGCAAAAATCTTTTTCACGGCACTTGTAAGTCACGCGCCCGCTCAAATCATCGAGGAATCCCCGCGCAAACGAATCAAACGGACGCACTACGCCATCCGCAACCACCGGAGTCTTTCCATCTATCGAAAACCATACCAGGGCATCGTCAGGGATTTCATCGGCCCGAACATCCATCGGCAACGCACACATCGCAAGCGCCAATACCGGCACGATTTTTGCGCCCATTCGATCCATTCGAGAAGCAGACATCCGCGACATCCGCACCTTCACCGCATAATGAAACGCCGCCCCCAACAGGAACAGAGCCATAAACGCATACGGGACAAAATGGAACGGGTCGTAGAACGCCTTGTACATCTCGATGTTCTTGCCCGGCGCCATCTCCACGCTCCCGCGGTATTGTACGTAATACGGCCAGCGGTTTTCAAGAATCCTCCCGCTTTCGCCAATAGGAGCAACCCCGAGGCTGTCGTTTGCATCAAAGAACTTCACGTTTTCCGCCTGCGCCTTCGTCGACGTCACGGCCGCAAATCCGTTATACTCCCGCTTGATTTCGCTCCCGACAACGCTTCCCGCGAGCAGCACAAGGAGCGCTACATGCATAAGCCAGAGACCCGCGTTTTTCCACCCGCGGGGCATCCGGAAAACCATGCTCGCGATAAGGTTCACGCACGCAAGAACCGCGATACTCTTGAACGCGGGCAGCGGCACAACGCCCAAGACCCAAATCACATAGCTATCGAAGAACCGCTCTACCGCAACCGTAGCCTGCAAACCCGCCGCCTCGGCATTCACCTGCGCCATCACGCCCCAGAAAGTCAGGAGCATAAACGCCACCAGCAATGCCGCCGTCATTTTTAAAGACGAAAGATTTTTCAAAGCGACAAAGCCTCCACCCACACGAACTTGCTTTCGTCGAGTTTCTGTTCCCCGTCGAAGCGGTACGCCACAAGCCGGCCGTTCCCGCGGTAACCCGCCACACTGAAATCGAGGCAGCAAACGTTATCGCGAATCAGCTTCGGGAGTCCCGTAAGCCAGTAATGGCCGAAGAACACCGGCCGTTCATTTTCGCCGTAAAAATTCCTCGCACGGACTTCGCTCGCCACATCCGCCACGACATCCATCGAGACTCCCGGCTGGAAGCAGAGTTCCCGGAACGTCGCTCCCTTCGGGTCAAGCCACCAGGCAATACGGGTGCGCTTGCGACGCACG
>CACXKY010000212.1 GCA_902768325.1 Fibrobacter succinogenes | reverse complement strand
CAAGCACATGGAAGATTTTACCCACCTCGTCCGCAGCGGCAAGTGGAAGGGCCACACCGGCAAGTCCATCAAGTACGTGGTGAACATCGGTATCGGCGGCTCCGACCTCGGTCCGGTGATGGTGACCGAAGCCCTCAAGCCGTATGCCGACAAGCCGATCGCCGGCGAGACCTCTCCGGAAGTCTACTTCGTTTCTAACATCGACGGCACGCACATGGCCGAAACCCTCAAGAAGGTGAACATCGAAGAAACGCTCTTCATCGTCGCTTCCAAGACCTTCACCACTCTTGAAACCATGACGAACGCCGAAACGGCCAAGGCTGCAGTTCTCAAGGCTTTCAATGGCGACGAGAAGTCCATCGCCAAGCACTTCGTTGCGCTTTCCACCAACACCGAGGCCGTTGCCGCTTTCGGTATCGACACTGCCAACATGTTCGAATTCTGGAACTGGGTCGGCGGCCGCTACTCCCTGTGGTCTGCCATCGGCCTCTCCATCGCGCTCCGCATCGGCTTCGAGAACTACATGAAGCTCCACCAGGGCGCCTACGAGATGGATCAGCACTTCAAGACTGCTCCGGCCGACAAGAACATGCCGGTGATCCTCGCCCTCATCGGCGTGTGGTACAACAACTTCTTCGGCGCTTCCAGCTATGCGATGCTCCCGTACGACCAGTACCTGCACCGCCTGGCCGCCTACTTCCAGCAGGCCGACATGGAATCCAACGGCAAGACCGTTGACCGCGATTCCAAGCGCGTGAACTACCAGACGGGTCCGATCCTCTGGGGCGAACCGGGTACGAATGGCCAGCATGCCTTCTACCAGCTGATCCACCAGGGCACCAAGATGATTCCGTGCGACTTCATCGCCCCGGCCAACAGCCACAACAAGATCGGCGACCATCACCAGAAGCTGCTTTCCAACTTCTTTGCCCAGCCCGAAGCCTTGATGAACGGCAAGACGCTCGCCCAGGCCCAGGAAGAACTCCGCAAGGACGGCAAGAGCGAAGAAGAAATCGCATTCCTCGCCCCGCACAAGGTGTTCGAAGGCAACAAGCCGACCAACTCCATCATGATGGACTACGTTTCTCCGGAAACGCTCGGCGCCCTCATCGCCATGTACGAACACAAGATCTTCACGCAGGGCGTTATCTGGAACATCAACAGCTACGACCAGTGGGGTGTTGAACTCGGCAAGCAGCTCGCGAAGAAGATCCTCCCGGAACTTGCCAAGGCCGACGCCGAACTGAACCACGACAGCTCCACCAACGGGCTCATCAAGTGGTTCAAGGCACACCAGAAGTAAGCAGAGCTTACTTCTGAGCCATGAGGCGTGAGGTCGGTCGCTTCGCTCCCTTTGAGGTATGAGAGAAGGATTCTGGCTTTAGAAAAGGCCGCGGTTTAAAAGCCGCGGCTTTTTCTGTAAATTAGTGTGACGGGGAACAATGTAACCAACTTTTTCATAGGTTCCCGGGCAAAATCTTTATATATATGATGTAAGACGGGGTTGGGAAAATATGGAGATGTCATGAAATATTTAAAATTCGCCCCCCTCTGTGTTGCCGCAGCGTTCACTTATTCGCTTGCGGTCCTTGATTTACCCAGCGCCCAGCCCAAGGTTGACGCCGTTTACTGGAATGCGGCCCTAGACAGCACCTGGCAAGGCCTGATCCGCCGCAATATCACCCCCTACAGCGCCGGTGCCGGACTCATTCACCGCCCCAAGAGCGAAAAGCCGGGGGATGCGGTAAGCGAAGGCGTTGGCTACGGCATGCTGGTCGCGCTCTACGCCAACGACCAGGAATCCTTCAACAAGATGTGGGAAAAGGCGAGCGAAATCATGTGGCAGGGCAGCTACCATGACTGGCACATGAATCCCGACGGCAACATTCCGGAAGGCGGACACGGTGCCGCGACCGACGCCGAAGAAGATATCGCGCTCGCCCTGATTTTTGCGGACAAACTCGTTTCTGCCGGCAAATGGACGGCCTATACCTCGCCCTTCTTGCAGAAGACCTACGCAGAACAGGCCCAGAAGCTCCTGGACAAGATGTGGGAATCGAAGCAGATTAGGTCCGAAGGGATTGTCGCTCCCGGTGCCGACTGGGGCGGATACGGTTTTGTGAACCCGGGGTATTTCTCCCCGGCCTGGTACAAGGTTTTCGAGAAGTTCGACAAGAACGACGCTTCCCGCTGGACGAAGGCTGTAGACAAGAGC
>CACXKY010000211.1 GCA_902768325.1 Fibrobacter succinogenes | reverse complement strand
GTATCGACGATAATGCCAGCCTGAGTATTCGGGCACTTGTCGTTGGAATCATCGATGCCGTCCTTGTCGAAGTCGCCTTCGCAACCGAACTCATCAATCACAGCACCCTTCCTGGTCCTCTGGCACTTGTCGAGGCCATCGAACACGCCGTCGCCGTCAGCATCGCTCGGGCAACCCACAGAGTCGATAATAGCACCTTCCAGAGTACCCGGGCAGTTGTCATAACCATCAATCACGCCATCCTTGTCGGAATCGATCGGGCAACCCACAGAGTCCACAACCGCCTTAGACGGGGTATGGGCGCAAAGGTCGTTCGCATCGGAAACACCATCTTCGTCTTCATCCTTGACCATCGGGGCGCCATCGAGATGCCAGCTGAGCATGGCCACGGCGGCGTAGAGCGGGCCCGGAGTGTAGCAGTAAGTAGCCTTGGAGTCGCCCTTGCCCTTGTAGTTAACCTTGTAGTTGGAGCAACCCTTCATTTCTTCAGCCGGGTCGTAATTCATGTTCTTGAAGTTACGCACGGAGAAGTCGAGGCCGATACCCATATCGACATTGTGTCCGAGGTGGAAACGCAAGCCCGGGGTGATGTACATCGGGTCGGTCTTGGCGTCACGCGGGTAATCAGAGTTCTCGACGCGCATTTCGCCGGAGTATTCGAGGAACATATCGACCGTTTCGTTCACGAGCAGGTTGAAGCCCACATCGTAGATAACGGCGTCGGATTCATCGGCACCGAAGGCATGCACATAGCTGCCATGGCCGTTCAAGCGGATCGGAGCGCCAATCTTGGAGAAGTCGAGAGTCATCACGAGACCTGCACCCGCAGTCCACGCTTCGGCAGTGTACGGCTGGGTGTTACCGGCGTCGTCCAGGTACCACACGTGGCGGGGACGCACACCGGCGGACTTCTTACCCGTCGGGGCATAGAGGTCGAAGATACCGGCAAGTGCAAATACAGTCTTTTCGTTGCCGAACGGGGCGCGGATCTTCATCCACATGTCGATATCGCCCTGACCGGCTTCCCACATGCCGTTCCTTGCGGCGGTGCCGCTGGATTCGTGGGCATGTTCATAGTAAACGGGGAGAACCACACCGAGGTCCAAGAAGGTCAGCATACCGACGGACATGTTGAAATTGCCCGAGAAGGAACCGGCCCAGTCCTCAAAATTGTACTTGTGGCCAGTTTCGTCGGCGAAGCTTCCCCCGCGAGAGAACGACCAGGAATCGTTAGAAATATCTCCACCCGTTCCGACAGAGAAACCCCACTGACCAAGTGTATATGCATTGTGCTGATGGAAGCCGTCTGAACCACCCTGGAGACCCGACTGGGCAAAGGCGGCACACGCGGCAACCAAGGTTAATGCGAATAATCTTCTCATATAGACCCCTTGTGGTTGATTTATTGTCATCCACGATAATTATAGAAAAAGTTATTTTAGTCAAGCCCAAAGGCAACGAAACATGCCTCTCAGGCATCAAAACTAGCGAAATATGCAAAAAAACGCCCCAATTTTATCGATTCAGAACATCCGTCGCGACTTTAGGATGGGCGACGAGACCGTGCACGCCCTGCGCGGGGTCAGTTTCGACATCTATCCGGGAGAATTCGTGACCATCATGGGGGCGAGCGGTTCCGGAAAATCCACCATGCTGAACATCCTCGGGTGCATGGACCGACCGACAGCCGGGCACTATATATTAGACGGGGAACATACCGAAAAACTCAAGCGCGACGCCCTGGCCCGCATCCGCAGCCAGAAAATCGGATTCGTATTCCAGAGCTACAACCTTTTGAGCCGCACGACAGCTATCGAGAACGTAGAACTGCCGCTCCTGTACAACCCCAAAATTTCTTCGGCCGAAAGGCACCGCCGCGCCGTGGAGGCGCTCGAGAGGGTGGGCCTCGAAAGCCGCATGAACCACCTACCGAACCAGCTTTCGGGCGGTCAGCAGCAGAGGGTCGCCATCGCACGCGCCTTGGTGAACGACCCCGTGATTATCCTTGCCGACGAAGCGACCGGCAACCTCGATACACGCACGAGCTACGAAATCATGATGATCTTCCAGGAATTGAACCGTCAAGGAAAGACCATCGCCTTCGTGACGCACGAACCCGACATCGCGACGTTCAGCGGTCGCACCATCACGCTGCGCGACGGGCTCCTGAAAAAAGACGTCATCAACGAACACGTGCAAGATGCGAAAGCCGCATTCGAAGCACTGCC
>CACXKY010000210.1 GCA_902768325.1 Fibrobacter succinogenes | reverse complement strand
GCGACCTTCGCAAAGTCGTTGGTCAAGTCACTGCCGACCCGCTGCGTGAGCGATGCATTGCCGCGCAGTTCCGGATACTTCGCCTCGAGCGCTTCCATCTCCTTGAGTCCAAAGTCGAAATCCTGGTCGCTCATGGGGGAGACGCCTTCTTTGTAGTAAAGGCGGCTAGCTTCTTCTAGCTGTTTCTTTAGCTCGAAATACCGGGTGCGGTCAATGTCTTTCTGATCCATACCTGCTAATATAGCAAGTGGAAGTGTCATCCTGAGCGTAGCGAAGCGAAGTCGATATACGAAACTTGGCTACTTGTAGCCTTAGTTGAGTTAGGTTCGTAGGAGCAGGATCTAGAGTAACATTTTAATTCCAATCGCAATCAGGATTATGCCTGCGATAACCTCTGGAATCTTGGTCTTGAAACGCTTGGCGGCGTGTCGGCCGATTTCGTAGCCGATAACGCCCATGATAAAGCTTGCAAGCGCAATGGCACTGGTGGCAAATACCATGTTCGCGTTCAAGAATGCAAACGAAATGCCAACCGCGAATGCGTCAATACTTGTCGCGATTGAAAGCAGTAAGATGTTTGCAATGGTTAAGTTCTTCGCGGCAATCTGTTCGCCTTCTTCTTCGCCAGCGTCGCCGCGGATGGCGCTCCAAATCATGCGCCCGCCTAGAATGCAAAGAATGGTGCAGGCAATAGGTGTGCCCACGGAATTGAACCAGCGTTCGGCGAAGCTCCCGAGGAAATACCCGAGCAGCGTCATGCCGCCCTGGAAAACGCCGAAACTTACCGCCTGGAACATGGCACGGCTGTACTTGATGCCTTTCTTTGAAAGTCCCGTGGCAATCGAGACGGCAAAGCAGTCCATTGCCTCTACAATCGCGATAATGATGATTTCAATAATACCCATTTTTCTTTACGTCATTGCGAGCGAAGCGCGGCAATCTATTTAGTGAATTTATATCGTCCGAGCAAATCAAAGTAGCGGGCCTTCGGCGAAATCTTTACCGGTACACGGCGCTTGTGGATTGACAAGGTTTGTTTCTTGGGGTCTATCATAAATGTTTCGCTAACGTTGTTCCCTGCTGTGGTTCGTATAGAAAAACCTTTATCGTTTTTCTGGTAAACGAATGTTTTGAACAACGAATTATTTGCGTATGCATAGCATTTAGAGTCGTCGTTTGGATCTCCTACGACATAGGAGAAGTTATCCTCTGATTTTAATATAATGGAGTCGTTTCTGAAAAAGACTTCGCTAAGGGATTCCTCGTATATGTCGTGGTCGATGTCAAAATTGTAGATGTAAGAACTTGTATATTTGTACCGCATTTCTTGAAAAAGATCACCATTGTAATAACATTTCCGATGTATATAGGTCGTGTCTCCCCATGTTGAATCGGAAAGCAATTCTTCATCGCCGTCCCCGGAAAGGATGCTTTCATCGTTGGACCAGATGAAAGTAGCGTAAGTCGTCATAGAGTTCAATATACTGTCGATGTCGGAAAATAAATTGATTTCCGATGATGAGTCTGAATCCGATTCTTCTTCGAGTTGCTTACGCACTTCTGCCGAGTCAACAACATAGCCGAACTTGTATTTTTGAAGTCGACCGTTTTCATAAATAAACTTGGTGTACTTGTGCTGTCGGAGGGTGTCGTCCATAAAGACGAGTTCGTCAATGTAATGAGTGGAATCTATATAAAGCGAATTTTCTGCTTGGATAAAAATAGGTTTCAGCGTTTGAAAATACGCTTCGGTACAGGTATTCGCTGCAGCATAAACCGCAAAAACAAGTAGGCTAAATAGAATTCTTTTCATCGGTATCTCCTGTTGCAAAAAATAAAAACATATATTTGTAACGAGGGGCTTTTCGCCCCCGAAGGAAGGAGTTTTCGAATGGTCCGTTGGCTCGTGGCCTTAGTTTTTACTTTGGTCTGTGCGTTGTTTGCGGTAGAAGCCTTTGTGCTTCCGCCGGTAACTCCCGAACTCAAAAAAGAGGCCCAGGAATATTTCAATAACGAATGCAAGGGCTGCCACCGCTGGGCCCGCAAGTTTGCCGCGCCCCCGATGCACGACAATGTGGAACATTATGCCGACAATCCGGAGGGGATGGTGCGCTACCTGATGCACCCGACGCCACAGCATCCGGATGAATGGCCCGCCATGGAAATTACGCCGCTTACCGAAGATCAGGCTAAAATGATGACGGCCTGGCTCCTGTATATCCTCAAGAACCCGGACGACCCTGGGAGACCGAAATGACGCCTTTCAAATGGTTTTTGCTTG
>CACXKY010000209.1 GCA_902768325.1 Fibrobacter succinogenes | reverse complement strand
CCTATAATTCATCGCCTTGAACAAGGACATCCATTCTACAGACGTGGGAAGCCTCCAACCACTCGGGCAAAAGTCCTCCGCAGAGACTTCATCCCAATAAAGGCGTGCCGTATCCGCCTGCATGTTATCCCTCATCCAATACAAGCCGGCCACCTTCGTCGCCCTGTATTCCTTGTCGTCGCTGGAATCCTTCAAAACAAGATCATTCAATTTCCACTGGTTTGAAACGCAGACATACTCAAAGATAGAGCCTGCCTTGACAAGCCCGTCATTATCCGCTCCGCAAAGTCCGCATTCCTCTTCGACTTCCATGGGGTAGCGCCATTTTCCATGGTCGCACACATACATCTTACCCGTTGTCGAATTCTTGATTTCACGGTAATCGCTACTGCCGCAGTCCTGCTTGTAAGTATTCACCTGGAGGTCGCTTGCCCTTATCCAATTGATTTCGCTATTGAAGCCTTCACGCTTATCGGTACAGATAAAGTATCGACCTGCAGAACTCAGCGAATCCTTATTTTGCGTAACGACGTTAAGGGAATCCCAGTTGCAAGGCCCTACGCCAAAATCATCTTGCCAGAACTTGTAGAATGCCGTCTTGAAATCCTGATAATTCAAACCAGGATCTCTTTGAACGCGAAATAAACCAGATGGGATAATCACATCACCTTGCAACTGTTCAAAACACATTGAATACGCGCAATCCGCGAGCCTGGTCGTCGCCTCGCCAAAGCTCCCCTCTTTTTCGTACACGCCCAAAAGAGAATCCGCCATCGAAGAATCACGCGAGCATAAGCTGGTAATTGCTTTAATCGCCGCAATCTCTTCGGGCGTCCTCGCGGAAGTTTCGCTTGACTTTATTTCTGAAGTTGCGGAACTGGAAGATTTTTCCGTTACGGATTCAGAAGATGATGATACCTCGGAAGAAGACGAGGCCCCGGAAGACGACTCTTCGGAAGATGAAGAAACTTCTTCGTCCGGGCTGTTCGAAGCCGAATCCGAGGAAC
The DNA here is from genome assembly GCA_902768325.1 of Fibrobacter succinogenes. Lineage (GTDB taxonomy): Bacteria > Fibrobacterota > Fibrobacteria > Fibrobacterales > Fibrobacteraceae > Fibrobacter > Fibrobacter succinogenes_A. The sequence goes on along the minus strand of CACXKY010000209.1, from coordinate 1,308 downwards.
AAGCCAAAAACGCCCCACAAAACAGAATGTGGAGGAGAACTAACCCAAAAAACGGAACTCGCTTGTCCATAATTTGAATATATACCTTTTTTCGGCTACGGACAAGCTACGTGCAAAAAACCGTGAGCACGTCGGGCCCGATTATCGCAGATTCCTTGGCGACGGCACTGGAAGGGAGGCCGGGGAATTCAAGGCCGCATTTTGCCGAACCCGATTCAATCAGGCGTTCGAGAGACGCTTCGACGGACGGATCCGTGGACCGCCAAAGATCCAGGCGGTTCCAAAGGGGCGCATCCGGAGAAGCGTCGAAGATTTCACGTGCCAGACGTTCACCCGGTTCCACCATCAGGCGGTGCATCCCGCGGGCAGAGAGGTCGTCAACCATCGCGCGCCAGTTTTCCGCGAAACGTTCGTGACCAAGTTCAAGGATTTCTGCGCGCCCATCCAGATGCGGCTGCGCCACACAGCTAAAGACGAGAGGTACAAAAGCCCCTTCGGCACACGGGGCAAAAACGTGGAGCGATTCGACTTCCGCCGGAGTAAACTCGTGATGGCCCGCCCACACGACTTTCACGGGATTGTTTCCCTGCGCAAGGCGCACGTCCAAGCGCGGGTTATCGGCAAGGAGCGTACCCGCACCGACCAATACCGCATCGCTCATAGCGCGCAACTCGTGATTCCAGCAGTTCGCGCCCTGGCCCGTGATTTTCAGCGGCAGGTGACGGCCGTCCGGAGCGCTGCATCCCATGAACCCGTCTTCGGAAACGGCGGACTTCACTTCGACAAAAGTTCTTTTATTACGAACAAAATAATCGTACGCTTCAAAGTAGCGTTCCACTTCGGCAAAAACGCTACGGCCTTCCTGCTTGGCGTCAGCAGTCGATTCCGCGAATCCGAGCACGCGGCATTCCCCACCCTCGGAACATTCACCCGAAAGTTCCTCGAGATTCTCGGTGGCTGCGTTGGCGGAGGCGCGGATACAGGCGTCTTCGCCTTCGTACACCGCGATGCCAGCCTCTTCGAGAATAGCGCGAGACTTGCCGCGCACCAACGGGTTCGGGTCGGCATGCGCAAAATAGACTTCGGCAATGCCGGCGTCGATGATCGCTTTTGTGCAGGGGGGCGTGCGGCCATAATGGCAGCACGGTTCGAGCGTCACGTAGATGGCCGCCCCGCGGGCGAGTTCACCCGCGTCACGCAGCGCCATGACTTCGGCATGGGCACTGCCGGGGCGCTGTGTCCGCCCCCTGCCCACGACGATGCCGTCCTTCACCACGACGGCACCCACCGCCGGATTCGGGCGGCTGA
>CACXKY010000208.1 GCA_902768325.1 Fibrobacter succinogenes | reverse complement strand
CTGCGCTGTGCACGCGAAGGCCTCAACAACGTCTCGATTATCCGCCGTGCGGTAAGCGGGACGCGCATCCTCCGCGAATACCGCTGCATCACGTATGCGGCCTACGGCCTCAAGGGCGCCACACGCTTCCCCATCGAAATGAACGTCGCCGGGGCACGTTCAGTCATCGTACAGCATGGTATCAACGACATCATCCACCCGGTCGGTGTCGAAGTCAACAAGTTCCGCCCCTGGAGCGACATGCCCACGGCCGAAGACCTCATCAACGGAGTCCGCACGCTCTACATCCAGCATGCGCGCAAGCTCGGGCTCAAGGTTTACAGCGGAACGCTCCTGCCCATCTACGGCTGGCGCACCTACAACGAGAACCGCGATATCGTCCGCATGGCCTTCAACGAATGGCTGAGAACTACTCCCGAATTCGACGGCTGTGTCGATTTTGACAAAGCGGTTCGCGGTCACGACGATCCGAAGGCGTTCGCGGGCGGTTTTGACTCGGGCGACCACCTGCACCCAAGCGCCCTTGCATATAAAGCCATGGCGGAATGCGTTCCCGAAGCGCTCCTCAAATAAATCCCCTGCAACGTTGTTATATTTCTGCCTATGCAGGTCTATATTCATCAATTCGCAAACTTCCTACGCCTCCACATGGACTCCATCGCGGTGGGTCTCGTGGCGACCCTGCTGATGATTTACGGCGCCTACATCAACAACTATTTCAAGAAAATCACAAAAAGCATTCCCTTCGTGGGGCGCTTCGCGCTTTTCGTCTTGCTATGCAGCGCAGGCTATGCCTTCATATCGTCCCAGGCGGTCCGCTTTTTAAAGATGTTCCTGCGCGGCCAGGGGGACTTGCCCCTTATCGGCATCATTGCCGCGGCCTTCCTCATCCTGGCCTTCCTCGCCAGAAGCGGGAAAGACGTCTGACCCTTCTGCGGCCACCCCGGCCCACCCGACAAAAGCCAAAATCCTATTTTACAAAAAACGTAAAGCGTTTTTCGGATTTACCAAAAAATGTAAAACATTTGGCTTTTTTGAGCAAATTTCCAAAAAATTTTTCGGATTTTCCATCTTTCTCGGAACCCCGCATTATACTATATTTTGGTTCCGATGAGAATATCGGAATCCATCGAGGCCCACATGAGTACCGCCGTTGCAACTATCTCGCAGCGGAACCAAGCGACTCTCCCCGGGCATCTGATTTTCGTTTCTGTCTTTAATTTTTTCAATCGTTTGGCAAAAGCATTTGGCTTTTGCCTTTATTTTTATTGTCACGTCATGCTGACCCTGAACTTGTTTCAGGGGAAGCATCCAGGGCATTTCTTGACTGGATCCTTCAAGGCTTCGCCTTTCAGGATGACGTTGGGTGAATTTTTCAATTAATAGCGAGCGATATATGACTGATAGATTCAACTGGAAAGCGAAACGCGAGAAGAAGGCGTTTCTGGCATTGGCGGATGGAACCGTCTTTAGGGGCTATGCCTTCGGGCAGGCAAACGATACCGTCGGCGAAGCGGTGTTCAACACCGGCATGGCGGGTTACAAGCAGATTTTGACGGACCCCTCCTATGCGGGCCAGTTCGTGGTGTTCACCACGGCAGAAGTGGGAGCCTATGCGGCAAACCTCGAGAAGTCCGAATCCCGCGACGTTTTCCTGAACGGAATCGTCGTGAACTCGCTGGATGACGTGAGCAAGGAAATCGGCGAAGAGAGCCTGCACGACTATATGCTCGCCCACAAGAAGCCGGGCATCGCGGGCGTGGACACGCGCGCTCTCACGATTCACCTGCGTGACCATGGCGCACAGAAGGCCTACCTGCACGTGGACGGCACCGAGATGAGCGAAGCCGACGCGATTGCAAAGGCAAAAGCCTGGGAAGGCCTCGACGGCCAGGATTACGCCAGCAAGGTCAGCGACCCGAAGGGCTACGAGTTCAGCACGGAAGGCGACCTGAACGTGGTCGCGCTCGATTTCGGTATCAAGACGAATATTTTGAGGAACCTCGCCGCACAGAACATGAAGGTGACGGTGCTCCCGATTAACGCGACATTCGAACAGGTGATGGCGAAGAAGCCGGACGGCGTGTTCCTCTCGAACGGCCCTGCCGACCCGAACAGCCTTCCGCAAGTGGCGGCAGTCGTGAAGCAGCTTTTGGGCAAGGTCCCGCTGATGGGCATCTGCCTCGGTAACCAGTTGCTCGGTCTTGCGCTCGGCGCAAAGGTTTCCAAACTCAAGTTCGGCCATCACGGTTGCAACCACCCGGTCAAGAATTTGAAGACTGGCGCCGTGGAAATCACGAGCCAGAACCACAACTACGCTATTGAAGAAGCGTCGCTCCCCACGAATGTAGAAGTCACG
>CACXKY010000207.1 GCA_902768325.1 Fibrobacter succinogenes | reverse complement strand
CAAACGGAGGCTCCCGTGAAACTCAAGATCCATGTGAACGACACCACCTTCACGGCGACGCTCGAAGAAAATTCCTCGGCCAAGGCCTTCGCCGAATTCCTTGCACAGGGCGACATGACGCTCGATATGCACGACTACGGCAGTTTCGAGAAGGTGGCTGACCTGCCGCGCAGTTTCCCGCGTAACGACACGCAAATCGACACTGACGCGGGCGACATCATCCTTTACCAGGGCAACTCCATCACCATCTACTACGACAAGAATTCCTGGAACTTCACGCGCCTCGCACGTATCGACAACGTGAACAAGAAACGCCTCCAGCAGATCCTCGGCAAAGGGAACGTGAAGGCGACATTTTCGGTGGAATAAACAGCGAAAGCTCTAACTAATCCTTGTTTTGTAACTAAATTTTTACTTTAAATTTCTAGTTGTTCTGTTGACATTACAACGGAAATTGGATATATTTAGTGTTGTAACAATTAAAGAACAACAAAAAATAAAAAAGGGCATGGCCCAAGGAGACTCAAAATGGAAAAGAACAACTTCAAGACCGTAAATCTTGGCAAGGGTGTCATGGAAATCTACGATTTCGGCGCGGTCAAGCTGCATGCCTACAAGACAAACGACCTGATAACCGACGAATGTTTCTTGCTGGAAAATGGCGGCAAGATGTTCATGGTCGAAGCCCCCTGTTTCTTCGACAACATCAAGGAACTGGAAGCCTACATCAAGGGCCTTTCGGTAGAATTCGTGGGAACGGTGATTGCCTACCATGGCGCGGGCGCGACCTTCATGAAGGGGGCTCCCGTGTACAGCACCCGCCATGCCGACGATTACAACCATAACGGGGGAGGTGCGACCCTGGTCAAGAATTTCACGGCGGCTTTCGGCGATGCTTTTGACAGCTCCATTTACGCGACGACAGACTTTATCGAAGGCGAGACTTTGAATCTTGCGGGCATCGACATGCGCATTGTCGCGACCCAGGAGGCATTCAATATCGAGTTTCCCGAAATCAACGTTGTCTACACCCACATGATGGGCCACGACGTCCATTCCATCGTGGCAGGGAGCAAGCACGCCGATGCCATCATCGCGCAGCTTACGGATTACATCGACCGCGGAATTTCCCTGATTCTCACGTCACACTACACGGTGGAAAATCTGGAAGATGCCCGTGCAAAAATCCAGTACCTGAAGGTGATGAAGAATATCGCCCTCAAGAACGTGAACCCGGCGGCATTCAAGAGCGCCATGAAGCAGGAATTTACGAACTACTCTGGCGAAAAATACCTGGACATGACGGCGGGAATGTTCTACAAATAGACCAAGGTGCGTGTGAACGCAGGCAACAATTGTTAAATTGCGGATTATGAAAGTCAGCGTTCGTTTTACGGCAGCGGTCCACACCTTGCTTTGCATCCACTTCTTCGAGGGGGCGGAGCGGGTGACCTCGGAATTCATATCGAGCAGCACCGGCGTGAATGCGGTCATCATCCGCAAGGTCCTTTTGCAGTTGCAAAAGGCGGGCCTGGTTGAGACGGCTCCTGGCGTAGGGGGCTCTCACCTTGCGCAGCCAGCCGACAAGATAACGCTCCTGGATGTCTACAAGGCCATCAACGATAACGACGAGGAACGGATCGTCTTCAGTTTCCACCCGGAACCGAATCCGCTGTGCCCCGTAGGCAGGAACATCCATCGCCTGTTGGACCCGGCCCTGAATTCGGCGCAGACGGCTCTGGAAATGGAACTGGAGAAGACGACCCTGAAGGGACTCGCCACACAACTCAAGACCGCCCCTGAGTCATCCGGGAGGAAACATGAACCAAGCAGAGCGCAGACTATTCCTGATAAAGTATCTACTGGCGGAAAGTCCCAGGTACAGCGGCACGACCATCCCCGCGGACGCCGAAGGACAGAAAATCCTGCTACGTTCCTTGATGAACGTGCGGGAGGCCGCCCCCGCAAGCGATGAATTCTACAGGATTCAGGACGAATACCTGCAGGAATCCATCCGTGGTCGTGGAATAACGGATGTCGCGGACATCGAAAGTATCGGCAGTCGCTTCAGCGCGGGTGCGCCGGACATGTTTGGCGATTCCCTGTTTTTGTGGCGCGGCGACATCACCACTCTCAGGGTAGATGCAATCGTAAACGCGGCAAACAGCGGCATGACGGGTTGCTGGCAGCCTTGCCACAGCTGTATCGACAAAGCGGCACCTACCTCAATCACACAGGTATACAACAAAAGAATGGCAAAAACTCTTTTGTTCCTCACAGATAAAGCCAAAGAACTTAAAGAAGCTTATGACTCCGTATCCAATGAGATGGGGAATATTTATTATCGTGATTTTACGGATAAAGAGA
>CACXKY010000206.1 GCA_902768325.1 Fibrobacter succinogenes | reverse complement strand
ATCGGCGCAAAGATGATTCGAGCCGTGATGAAGCAGAACGGAGTCTCTTCGCTGGAAGAATTGATTGAAAGCGCAAGGCAGAAAGGTGTGAAATTTGTCGCGTGCCAGATGTCGATGGAACTGATGGGCATCACTGCCGAAGAGTTGATTGACGGCGTGGAACTCGGCGGCGTCGCGACAATGCTCGGCTCCACCGAAAAATCTGATTTGACATACTTTATTTAAAATTTCGAAAACGAATCTTATGATAAGATATTGCGTTCAGCAGTGTAAGCTTTCAGGTATTCTTCCATTTCGCGGATATAGATGCGACAAATGGTACTTAGCATGAAGTTTTTCTTGACAATGTAGCCAATTTCCATTTGACGGTCACATTCGCCCTTGTCGTCTTTGAAGGGAACGGCAACATAATCGGAACCGTTGATTTCTTCGCTGATGATGCCGGAACAAAGCGTATAACCATTGAGATCTACCATGAAATTTAGCATGGTCGCACGGTCGTTCGCCTTGATGGTCCTGTGATATTCATTTGTACTTAAAATTTCTTCGGCAAAGTAGTAATTTCCGCTTTCGTCCTGTTCAAACGAAAGGCAAGGATATTGAGAAAGATCTTCAAGAGTAACGTATGGTTTTGATGCCAGGGGATTGTTTTTCCACATATACGCATATGCGTTGCAAATAACGAGCTTCTGGAAAACGAGATCGTGTTCTTTGAGCAGATACGTGAGGTATTTGCGATTAAAGTCGCTCAGATAGATAATGCCGATTTCGCTACGAAGGCTTGTCACATCGTCGATGACTTCCTTCGTCTTCGTTTCGCGAAGAGCAAAATCGTAATCGTCGATGTTGAATTTCTTGACCATATTCGTAAAGGACTTGACGGCAAAAGAATAGTGTTGCGTTGAAACGGCGAATCGTTTCTTCTTTTGACTTTCTTCATCGTAGCGGGCTACAACCGATTTGAAATGGTTCAAGAGTTCATTTGCGCGGGCAATGAATTCTTCGCCCTCGGGCGTGAGTGTCACTCCTCGATTCGAGCGGTTGAAAACGGTGATTCCAATCTGCTTTTCTAGATCCTGAACGGCCATTGTCAGCGACGGCTGGGATATAAACAGTGCTTCGGCGGCCTTGTTGAACGACCCCGTATTGGCAATGCCGACTGCGTAACGCAACTGCTGTATGGTCAATGTTTTTTTTAAATCCATAAAAAACTAATTGAAAAATATTTCAACGCAATTTGGAATGATGCCAAATATAGAACGCAATTATGGCTGCGTCCAATACAATTTTTTTAAGGCTCCATATAGGTTTATTCTATACTTTCCTTGATTTTTAGGGCTCTTTGCGCGATTTTGTTCCGGTATAAGTTTATTTTAGCAATTGCGTCACTTATGGGGAGCGCAATATCGAATGCACGAACATTGAAGCGCGCCAACGCCTGAATCGCCTGCGGGCCAAGCTGCTGGCAAAGAACGTAATCCAAGTCGGCGAGATTTTTTGCTGCCGAGTACATCGAAGTCTCTTCCGGATTGCGCTGGCCGCAAGTGCCATCTCCGCACGAACCATCACAATGTTCCGGCTTCTCGCGAAGCTCAACTTTTTCGAATTTTCCCGAGGCATCGTCAACTTCATAAATTTCGAATGCGGCCGCGTGCCCAAAATGAACATTGACATTGACACCATCGTTTGTGGCGACTGCTACTTTGTATTTAGCCATGAGAGAAAGTCTCCTTTACGCGAATGCGATCCATATAGATTTGCGCACCAATGTCATACACGCCTGGGACGCCGACAGCATCGGCGCGACAATGGGCGCAATGCTTAAAGACGTTGATAAACACGCCTGCGTCTTCTTGTGCGATGGCAAGTGCCTTTGCACTTGGGGCGGGCAAATCCTTAAAGCCGTTTTGCGGGATAAGCGGAATGATGTTGTAGATGATTGCACCAGCTTCGCGAACGGTGGCGGCAACATCTTCGATGTGCTTGTCGTTAATGCCCGGGCAAAGTACCGTGTTTACCTTCACCAATGTACCGCTGGCAGCAACCTTGCGGATGCCTTCTAGCTGGTTGTGGATAAGGATTTCGGCGGCTTCGACACCCGTGTAGGTTTTGCCGTGGTAAAAAATTCGGGCGTTGATCATCGCTTCGATTTCTGGGTCTACGGCGTTTACCGTTACCGTAAGCGTGTCGATGCCAACCTCGATGACTTCTTCCGCCCTATCATTGAGCAAAAGGCGGAACGTGTCAAGCGCAAAAGGGGTGGCCAAGGTATCACCAGGGCCCGCAATGCCGACAGTCGTAAGCTCCGGTACATATTCAAGCGCCTTGCGAATGTATCCGCACGCCTCTTCGGGTTTAATAACCTTACTTGTATTGCCCGGAACCTGTGCATCTTCATTGATTCTGCGGTCGCAAAAACGGCATTCTATGTTACAGCCTGGGGAAACAGGCAAGTGTATTCGCCCCCGCCTGTTCTTGCATGCACCAAAACAAGGGTGCTCTCTAAAAATAGTTTCTTGATTTACAGCCATAGTCTCTACTGAAAATTGTTGAACATTTGCCTAGCGTTCTGCGGGTTATCAGTTTTATCTATGAAGCAAGTGTGCTAGAATTTAAAAAGCGATAATGCGAAATCCAAGATTAAATGAGCCGTAAAAAAGACAAAAAAATCTTTTTTCATGCTTGCTATTGATTGGAGCGAAACCCGACTATAAGGAGCATTT
>CACXKY010000205.1 GCA_902768325.1 Fibrobacter succinogenes | reverse complement strand
GAGTACTGTGGTTACAAACATTCGAATAGACAAGGAGCTAAAAGCTCAAGCCACCGAACTATTCAATGACCTGGGATTGACCCTTTCCCAGGCGTTTACTGTTTTCTTGAAACAGGCTATCTTGCACCACGGTTTACCCTTTGCCGTCACCAGGCCCCCGTCCAAAGAACTCCTCGAAGCGATTCGGGAAGGCGAACAACTCGCCCACGATCCCAACGCCAAGACCTACGCTTCACCCAAAGAGTTATGGGACGAGCTTGGCATATAAAAAAGGCTTGATTCGGGAAATAGGGCGCAGCAGCGCGCATCTTCGCGGTTGTCTCGGCGAGAAGCTTTTCATCCACAGTGACGCTGCGTCCCGAAACGAATCCTTCGACCGGGCGAGAAACGTCCCAGTCCGCTTTCCAACTGGCGGTGCGCACGGTGGCAGGCGTAGCATCGTCCATGCCCGCGAAGAACGCGAGGGAATCGATACGGTAGGCGATTTCGCCTTGGCGGAAAGAATACACGCCGGGAAGTTTTCGTAACGGCACGACAGAAGAATCCGCAGAATCGGAAGGCTGCAGGGAATCCGCGGAATTGGGCGGAACCGCTTTCGAAATAAGCTTTGCGCCCATGAAATGGTTCGATACATCGAGCCCGAGGAAGTCGACAATCGACGAGGCGATGCTTCCCTGCGATACGGGACGCAGGTCCATTGTCCGTTCGGCACCCGCACCGGCGAAAATCAGCGACACCCAGGTCTCGCCTTCGTGAATCTTGCCGAGGCGTTCCGATTCCGCCGTCTGCGCGCTGTTCGGGTACGAATGGTCCCCCACCAGAATGAACAGAGTGCTATTCGCGCGCGGTCCGTTCTTCACCTCGTTCACAATAATTCCGAGGGCGCTATCCATGTAGGCTTCGGCACGCAGGTAGGCCGCTTCTGCATCGGCAGGGCGTTCGCCCATATCGGCGGGCAAGTCGAACGGGATATGCATACTGCGGCTCATCCAATGGAAGAACAGCGGCTTATCCTTATCGCGTTCGCGGTACATCTCCACGAAGCGACGGGCAAGCGCGACATCGTTGTCGTTCTCGGGCTTGAATTCGTTATAGTCGAACCATTTCTCTTGCCACACGAGTTCGTTGTCGAACTTGGGATCGGCACCGCAAAGCACCTGCCTATTGTAACCCGCCGCCTGCAGCACATCACCAATCGAACGCATGCGCGTGTTGGGATAGTTGTACAGGAAAGTCGCGCGCGGATGGCTCGGCACACCCACCATGATGCCAAGGAAACCTTCGATGGACGGGTAGCCCACGCTGTGCGCATTCGGATAATAGGTACCGCTTAAAACGAGCTTGCAAAGGTTCGGGAAACGCATGCAGCTCCTGGTGCGCATGTCGCTTGTCCAGCCGCGCAGGCTCTCGATATTGAAAAGGATGATATCCGGGCGCTCTTCGAGGGGGCGCGCCTTGAAAGCATCGAGGCTTGCCTTCTCCACCGCATCTGCATTCGCGGAATCGCCGCCCGCCCAATGCCAGAACGGATATTCGGCATCGGGATTGCCTCCCAGCGCAAGGATGCCTTCGCGGTAATCGGCCGGCGGGTCCAGCGACTCGAACGCATGCAAGGCTTCTTCGACAAGCACATACGGGATAGGCTTGATACGCGGCCAGCGGCGGTGAGACGGATTGAACCACATGTGCGACGTGCAGCCGAGAATCGCGAACACGAGAATCGCTACGACAGGCGCCACAAAAATCTTGTCGAGCGGACGCGCGACGGCACGCTCCAGGCGGTTCCCACGTGAGAAGAATGCAAGACCGACGATGGCCGCGACCACCGTAAAGAAGCTGAACAAGAAATGGAACACGCCTTCCTTGAAGATGCTTGCGACAAGGCCCGTATCGGAAACGGCGCCCATGTAAGTCCCGATAAACGAGAAGGAGAGACGCTGGTTCATCCAGCGCATGATTTCGTCATCGGTACCGCAGGCAAAAAGGTACACGCCCGCAAGAACGACCGAAACAATTTTTACAATGCGCAGCCCGCGACCCCTGACAGCAAGCGAAACTGCCTGCAGGCAGAATGCCAACGCCATGATGAAGCCGATATCGGCAAACATCGTGTGCCACAAAAAACGGTTCCAGTCGGCCACGAAAGGCCCGCCCGTCGGAGCGTTGCACAGGTAGAGCGCGCAAAGCTGCACCACGCGGGCAACGACCACAATCAACGCAAAGAAGAACCAGTAGAAGCGCGACATGGCCACCTACTTCTTTGGCGGTAGCAGCAGGTTCTTGTTGATGACGTATTCCCAGGCATAGCCCGCGGCGCGCATCTTGCGGAATGTCTCGGCGTATTTGGCGGCTGCGTTCTCGATAACCTTGCCCGTCACAAATCCTTCGGCGGGGTGCGACGTGTCCCAAGTGGGCTCGAGAACCGTCTCGAAGGCGCTCACAAGCGTAGAATCCTGAATGTTCGCGATGTAGGTAACCGAGTCGGTAATCATCGTCATGTCGCCCATGCGGAAAGCGAATACCGGCGCATGTTCCGGCGCGGCATGGAAAGCGATGGTATATTCTCCGCCGCATAATCCATCAGGAGGCTCGAGTTCAAGGAGGCTCTGCCCGACAAAATTTTCGGATGTCCCGTAAAGGAAGAGGTAATCCAGGACCGTCGGCGCGATATCCACCTGCGAAACAGGCGTCGTTACAATTTTCTGTTCGATGCCCGGACCCGCGACAATGAGCGGGACCCAGGTGTA
>CACXKY010000204.1:2518-3145 GCA_902768325.1 Fibrobacter succinogenes | reverse complement strand
TGTCCGCAAGAAGAACGACACGCACAAGATGGCCGAAGCCAACAAGGCTTTCGCCCACTTCCGTTTCTAATTCTTGCATTAGCACAGAATATCCTAGAGGGAAGGCTCGCTTACAAAAGCGAGCCTTTTCTGTTTCAAAGTCCTAATTGAGTCTACAGTGTGGCCTATTGCGTCATCAAGACGAAGTCTCGAACTACTTTACCGTTGAGATGGACCAGAAGCATAGGGACACCGACATCGAAGCGACATGGCTTGGCATTGTCAAAAGCCGCAAAGGCTATTGATGGAATTGTACGGGTACTGAATTTTTTATTTATTTTGTGGAAAAGTTGGCATCTTTTTATATGGAGCGAGGCGCTTGTTTTGTGGGTAAATGCTTCTTGAAAAAAATTGTAATCTTGCTGATTGCTCTTGGCGGCTTGCTTGTAACAGGTTGCGCCGTTTTAACCAATGAATTATCAGGTTCACAGTACATTGAGTCGTCGAAAGTCCAGCAAATCATAGATAAAGCGGAGTACCCAGCGAAAAGGATGCAGGAGTTGAAGGACGATCCCGTTGGGGCGCCTTTGGTTAAATCCTATGAGATGTTTGCTGCTTTGATGGAGCAGAAAAACATGGATTCTTCCC
>CACXKY010000204.1:0-2485 GCA_902768325.1 Fibrobacter succinogenes | reverse complement strand
GCGGGTCTCCGATTCCATCTGCAATTCGGCAAGCGGTGAATTGTCCCTTGAAATTCGCGCAGTTTACGAGGCTGCATTTCGGTTTAGGATTGAATCTGGCTATGACTACCTTCTCAAGGAGCAGGACAGCCTTCATTATGAAGAACGTAAGGATGTTTCCTTCGAGGATAAGGTGGAGTTTCTAAAGTCGTCTGGACTCAGGGAAATGATGGCACACTTCTTTGTTGTCAGGCAGGATGTTCCCTATTTTGTTAAACCAGCGAAGACTCTTAATGAGTTGGAGACGTTAGTTACGTCTCCATGGGAGGAACGGGAAAAATACAAGGTTACCAATATGGCTTGTATGGAAAAGAACCCCCTGGGGCAGGAGACTTTGGTGCTCACAAAGGAATACTCCACTTTGTTGGATGCCTTTATGGGCGTGGATCCGAAGTATGAGTTCCCGTTTTCGGATTCTAATTTGAAGGAAGATTTCCTTATGGTGGCTATTTCAGTCGTGAGCAGGCATTGGGGGCATGGTTTTCACTATGAATCCTTTCCGGCAATCATGAGCGTGGTCTTTAACGAAAATCGCACTTTGGCGATACTGAACGTGATGGGCAGTTTTAATACTGGCGGTTTCTATAGCCTTGAGAAAAGAGACGGGGTATGGAAAGCTGTAGCGCATAAAAACACGTGGATTATGTAATGGGTAGTTAAATGAAATTTAATTTATACATAATCTTGTTTACTTGTGTGGTTCTAGTAGGCTGCACTTTAGGTGGCGTTCAACGTTATAAGGAAATTTCCGCTCAAGGGACCTCGACGGTTGCCGTACTTTGTGAATATCAGTCTTTATGCGAATCTAAGGAAGATTACTTTAGTGAGTATAGAAAAGTTAAGGAGATGGTTGAAGGTGCTTTTGCGTCTAGAGGATTTCGGGTGGTTCCTTTTAAGGCGCTGGACCAGACATTAGACTATATGGTTGTGCTAGAATCGGAGAACAAGTATAATGGAGATTATATAAAGATTGCCTTGGTGGATTACAAGTCCAGGGAGATTGCTGGTCGCATGAGTTACGAACATCTGTCCGCAATGACCCAGGAGACGATGAATAACCTGGTGGAAGAAATGCTCAAGTCCCCGATAGTTCATTCGAATTCCGGTGTGAAGCTGAAGTGATTTCTTTCTTCTGGCCTTGAACTACTTACGAGAAAACCCCATGGTTGAAACCATGAGGCTTTGCTGTTTGGCTATTGCGCAGCGTGTCTTGGTACTGCTTAGCGGACGATGTCAAGCTTGAAGATGCTGCGTACGCCAGCCTCGGGGACGTCGATAGCGTGTTCCCCCGGCATGAACTGCTGCACGGCGCTCTGCCACAAAATACGGCCCTGGTAGTCGAACTGTACGACGCTTGCCTTTAGCGCTTTGCTCGTTTGCATGTGGAGCTTGCCGTCTTGCAGGCGAAAGGAACTGCTGGCGGTCCTCCCGTTAGGCACGATGTCGGTGTTGTTCGAAGATGAGCTGACGTCTTGACTGCTCGAAGATTCGGGTTCAATTGCCTTCATCTTCGCGATGCCCGCCTTCCATGCGTCAACGGCGGCCTGCGACGTATTGAGCGCCCAGTCGCCCTCGTTCGCTTCCTTGCTCTGGCTGAACCACATCACCGCGAAAACGCGCGAGAAGTCCGTGGCGAAGTGCTCGAACATGTCGGTAATCCATTCGGCCTTGTTGCCGCCCCTTTCGGAGCTCGAGATTTCGGCGATAAAGAGAGGCTTGTTGATGTTCGCGAGCGCGCTGTACGCCTTCTTGAATACCTGCGAGAATGTCTGCCAGCTGGACCAGCTCTGGCACGTGCCCCAGTTGTAGCCGTCGATGGAGATGTAATCGACGTACTCGTCGCCGGGGTAGTTGCCCGTAAGCGTGGTGCCGCTGCCCTGGTTCGAGGCGTTGGTGGTCCATACCCACTTGACGTTCGTGACGCCTTCTTCCTTGAAGATTTTCACGATATGGCGGTAAGCTTCGGCGACGTTCGCGTCGGTGTTGCCGGCGCCCGATTTCCCCACTCCCCAGTCATACCAGTCGCCGTTCGCTTCGTGGAGCGGCCTAAGCCAGATTTCTTCGCCGTAGGCTTTGACGCCCTTGGCGTAGTCACGGATGTAGGTGTCGGCCTTGCCGTTCACCAGTTCCTGCGCGTTGTAGCCGTTCGCCATCCAGGTCACCACCAGCGTGGAGCCGTTGTTCTTCGCGACATCGGCGTACTCCTTGGTCGCGTTCCAGTCGTTGATATCGAAGAGCGCGAAATAGCTGATGAGGTCGAGGTGCGTGCCCTGCAAATCTTGGAACGCCTGCACGTTCTGCTGTGTGGGCTGCGGGTACTGCCCGGGCCCGCCGACCCAGGCGCCAATCTGGAAAGCTAAAGTAGTCATAGGCAAAATTCCTAGCGTGAAAAGGAGCTTCTTCATAAGGGCCTCGTCTTGATGGCGGGCGGAACAGCCCGCATTAC
>CACXKY010000203.1 GCA_902768325.1 Fibrobacter succinogenes | reverse complement strand
GCTTGAAAACGTCCGCGCTGAAATAAGCAACAAGGAAAGGGAGCTTGCCCGAAACAGGGAAACGCTCAATACGCGTAAGGAAGTTTTCAAGAAGCAGGGGGATGAACTCCAGAAATTGGAGGAGGAATTCAACGGGCTTTCGAATGCCGGGGAAAATAGGGCGAAATTCGAGGCGCTGAAAGAAAATCTCAAAATGCGCAAGGAGCAGCTCCTGCGTACGGGTGATTTGGTAAAGGAACTTGACATAGCTGAAAACACGCTCCACACGGCGCAGGAAGAATACCTGAAATCCGATTCCTGCTACTCGAGCGGCAACGCGAATTACGAAGCGAAGTATCATGCTTTTATGAACGAGCAGGCGGGAATCCTTGCGGAGTCTCTCGAAGAAGGCTGCGCATGCCCGGTATGCGGTTCCACGACCCATCCGCACAAGGCATGCAAATCGGCAGAGGCTCCGACGCAGGCGGAAATCGAGGAACTCAAGAATACGCGTGATAGCCTGCTTGACGGCCGCAATAAGAAGGCGGATGAAGCGACCCGCGCGAAGGCCTCGCGTGACGCCAAGCAAGTTGAACTTGAGAAAAAGTTGGCGGAGCTCTTTGGTGATTGTCCTGTCGCCAGCGCCAAGGAAAGAATCCGTACGGAATTTGATGCGGTGAAGGAATCGCTGCGCGATACCGACAATAAGCTTAGTGACGAAATCAAGAGGGAAGAACGTAAGAAGAAACTGGATACGGACATTCCGGAATTCAGGAAACTCCTAGACAAGAGCCGCGAAGAAAACGACACCCTTTCTAACAAGATTTCTGCGGCAGAGGCAGAACTCCAGACACAAAAGAAGAATCTTGAGGACTCACTCGCTAAACTTCCGTTCCCGAATAAGGCGGATGCCGACAGGGATATCCGCGAGAAGTCTGCCGCGCTTTCGGAATTGCAGGCAGCCCGCAAGAAGGCTACCGATGAATTTAACAAGTGCAAGACGGAGATGGCTGATTTGGAAGGTCAGATTAAATCGCTTTCGTCGCAGCTCGAGGGTGCCAAGGAATATGACCTTGTAGCCCTGAAGGCAGAACGCGATAGCGTTTCGGGCGCTCGCAATGCCTTGAACGAAAAAATGAACCACGTCGCTTCGCGCCTGTCGCAGAACAAGAATTCGCTTTCGCAAATCCGCAAGACGGTGGATTCGTTGGGAGAACTCCTGCGCAGGCGTGGCTGGATGCGCAACCTTTCCGATACGGCGAACGGCACGCTTTCGGGTACGAGCAAGGTGATGCTCGAGACTTACGTGCAAGCGTCGTATTTTGATCGCATCGTGAGTCGTGCGAATACGCGCTTCCGCATTCTTTCGAACGGGCAGTACGAACTGGTGCGCCGTATGGATGCTTCCAATAACAGGAGCCAGAGCGGGCTCGACTTGAACGTGCTCGACCATGCGAGCGGCAGGCAGCGCGAGGTGAAGACGCTCAGTGGTGGCGAAAGTTTCTTGGCGTCGTTGTCGCTGGCGCTCGGGCTTGCCGACGAGGTGCAGAGTTCGGCGGGCGGCATCCAGCTCGACACGATGTTCGTGGACGAAGGTTTTGGCTCGCTTGACGACGAGAGTTTACGGCTTGCCATCAACACGTTGCAGACGCTCGCGGGCGACAACCGCCTGGTGGGCATCATCAGCCACGTGAACGAACTCGAGCGCAAGATTGAAAAGATTGTCCGCGTAAAGAAAGATGACAACAAAATAAGCCGCGTGACGATTGAGGTATAAGAAAATAAATGATGAGATTTTTGTCTATTGTTATAGCCTGCGTTTTTATAGCTGCCTGTTCCGATAAAGGAACGGATGCGAAAGAGTTTAATGCGGCCAAGGTTTGTCCCGAAAGTAAACGTGGAACCTTCGTAGACGAACGTGATGGGCAAGTGTACAAATATACGACCATCGGTGACCAGGTTTGGATGGCCCAGAATCTGAATTATGCAATGAAGAACGGTTCAGAGGATTGGCGTACATCGTATTGTGAAACTGAACAGATAGATTGTAATCTCCTAGGACTTGTCTATAGACTAGACTTCATTGATTTAGCTTGCCCCGCGGGGTGGCATTTGCCAAGTAATAATGATTGGAACGAACTTTTTGAATCTGTTGGTGGTATGGAAGTTTCTGGAGTCCGTTTGAAAGCAAAAAATGGATGGAAAGTTCTTAATGATGACGAAAATCCAAATGGAACGGATGATTGTGGATTTGAGGCCTATCCGGCAACGGTGTCCGGAAAAAAAACGGGTGTAATGAGAATTTTTAAATATGGATGTGATGATGAAAAAAATCAAACTCATTGCGTTAAGTTTTTTAATGCTTTTAGCTGCCTGTTCGACGGATTCCGATGATTCCGATGACGACAACTTTGATGCAAGTGTCGTATGCCCTGCCGAGGGGACGAACGCTTATGGTATGCCGAATCGCGGAACGATCGTAGATGAACGCGATGGACAGGAATACGAGTACACGACTATCGGTAATCAGGTGTGGATGGCGCAAAACCTGAATTATGATGCTGAAGGAAGCATTGTGCCCGATTGCAATGATTCAAATTGTTTGCTGTATGGTAGGTATTATGATGTGGTTAAGGATACAAGCATAAACTATATGCCTGATACTGAGTTGAATAAAGAATTAATCAAAACGCTATGCCCTCAAGGATGGCATCTCCCATCAAGGAAAGAATGGAAAAAGTTGTTTGACATAATGGGTGGAGACATATTTAAAGCGGCAACGCGATTGAGAAATTCAGATAAGGCCTTCTATCCTGATCCAAAA
>CACXKY010000202.1 GCA_902768325.1 Fibrobacter succinogenes | reverse complement strand
GCATTCGTGCAGGTAGCGGTATTCGTCGACGTTGACCGGATAGACTTCCACGCCCACCATGCGGAAATACTTGCGGGCCAGCTTGCAGGCCTCGCCGATGTACTCCACGCTGCTCTTCGCGCGGCTTTCGCCGGTGAGGATCAGGATTTCTTCCATGCCACTGTCGGCAATGACCTTCATCTCGTGCTCAATCTGCTCCATCGTGAGCTGCATGCGCTTGATGTGGTTGTAGCAGTTGAACCCGCAATAGACGCAGTAGTTTTCGCAGTAGTTCGCAATGTAGAGCGGCGTGAAGAAATAGACGTTGTTGCCGAAGTGCTTGCTCGTCTCGATTTTCGCCTTCGCGGCCATCTGCTCCAGGTACGGGGCGGCGGCGGGAGAAAGGAGCGCCTTGAAATCTTCGAGCGTGCAGCGTTCATGTTCGAGCGCGCGCTTCACATCCTTGCCGGTGTACTTGGAGTAATCGAAATTTTCGGATTCGGAGAGGACTTTATCGGCAATGTCCGACTGGATGACTTCCATGCCGGGCAGGTAATCCATGATGTTCGTGCGGGCGCTCGGGTCCGTCTCTATGCGGTGCTTCTTGGCGAGAGCGCCTTCCGAAAGGTTTCCGGAATCGAACAGGTAGTTATTGTCTTTCTTCTCTGTATTCATGGTATCAAGCGGTATGAATTTATGGTCTGGATCCTTCGTGCTTCGCACTCAGGATGACGACAAATCCTAGTCTCTCAAGAATCCTGTCAACGGGTCGGACGCGGAAGCGCCGCGCGTGAGAACGCGCCCAAGGCCTGCGAGGTAGGCCTTGCGACCCGCCTCGATAGCAAGCTTGAAACTCTGCGCCATCAGCGGCAAGTCGCCCGCAGTGGCAAGCGCCGTATTCGCCATGATAGCGGCAGCACCCATTTCCATCGCGGCACAGGCTTCGGAAGGTTTGCCGATACCCGCATCCACAATGATGGGCAAGTCGATTTCTGCGGCACCCGCGTTAGCGAGGTCGCGCGCCACGTTCAAATCCGGGTACATATACGGCATCACCACGAAACCCTCCTTCGCGAGGGTTTCGGTCGCCTTCACCGTCTCGTAGTTATCGGGCAAAAGGTACTTCGTGTCGCGCATGATTTCGATCTTGACGAAATCACCGCAGCCGAGCTCGCGGGAAAGGCGCGCGATGCGGACCGCCTCGTCGGCGGTGCGGGCGCCGGACGTATTCGGCAACAGCGTCACGCCCTTCGGAATGTAATCAAGGATATTCTCGTGGTCCTTCGTATTCGCACGGCGCACCGCCAGGGTCACAATCTGTGCCCCCGCATCGCGCACCGCGGCTTCAATCAACTTGAGGGAGTATTTTCCCGAGCCCAGGATAAAGCGGGACGTAAATTCATGCCCGCCGATAAAAAGTTTGTCGTCCATAAAGCCTTCTTTATGTTTTTTCGGGGGTAAATATAGAATTAGACGAGAGACGAGAGACGAGAGACGAGAGAATATTGCGCTATTCCAGCCCGAGAACCAGGCGGATTACAGTCAACGCCTGGTGGGCGGCGCAAAGCATCACACGCGGGGCAATCAAACCAATTCCGTCATTCACGTCGCTCTTGCCGTCGCCGCAAACATAAAAACGCTTCGTCACCTTGCGGGTCGCAATCTCATTCCCGCTATCAAAGCCTGCCATGCCAGAAGCCGCCACCAAGAACTTCTCCGGCATCGTCTCGAGAACCGCATTCACGAGCATCGCCTTCGCCTCGGCATTGTCAAACGCCTCGCAAACCACATCAGCCTTAGCAAGCAGCCCCGCCGCATTTTCCTCAGTCACCTTCTCGAAATGCGTCTCGAATTCCGTGTACGGGGCAATCTCTTTCAAGTTCGCAAGCAAGGCCTCGGGTTTGGGAAGCCCCACCTGGCAAGCCTTGTACTGCTGGCGATGCAAGTTCGTCACGTCGACGCAATCAAAATCCACGAGAATGAGTTTCCCGACCCCAGCACGCGCCAAGGATATCGCAATATTCGAGCCGAGCCCGCCCAGCCCGCACACAGCAACGGTCGCCGCCTGCAACTTGCGCACAGCTTCAACGCCCTGCCGCTTCTCGAGCGCAGCAAGCATTTCTTCGCGCGAAGGTGTCCCGGCGAAAGGTTCCATCACCCGCCACCTACAAAATTCACGACCTCGACCACGTCGCCATCGGCAAGCACCGTCTCGGCATACTTCGACTTCGGAACAATCTCCTCGTTCCGTTCTACGGCAATGCGCACGGTATTGTACCCCGCTTCCGCAAGGTATTCGGCAACGGTCTTCCCAGCCGCATCTACAGATTGTCCATTAACGGTCAGCATATGGGCAAATATAAAAAATAAGCACCCGCCAAGCCCCCATTTTTGCAGCCATAGCCCCATCCCCTCCCCAAAATTGTAAAAACAAAATACAATACACCACTTTTTCAACGTATTTTCTACGCATTACTTTTTATATACAACGTGTTTAAAGCATCAATACTTATATTTCAGACAAACCAGGAGACTCAAACATGAAAAAATACTCTCATGCATGGATTGCCTTTATGGCTATCAAGCGTCTGGAAATCATCGCCACGACGAGCGACGAAAAAGTGATTACAGGCGTCACCGACAAGGTCCGCACCGAAGCCAAGGCCCTCGTCAAATGGTTCAAGAACTACCGCGACTTCGTGATCAAGGGAGCCTGGTACCCCGACGACGTATTCAAGGACATGGGAACGAGCCATATCGTAAAGTATACACCCGCCCAAAAAGGCGAAGACGTCGACTTCCGCAAGTTGCCCGCGACCCACAGCATCTTCACCATGATGAGCAAAAAGTCGCCTCTGTTGGGCAAGCCCTACACCATCGAAGGCGGCAATTGCGCCGACCGCTGCGAAGCTATCTCGCACAGCATCATCGACAATTTCAAGATGCTCTCCCGTGAAGAAAAAGGCTGCCCCCTTGCAACCACGGGCAACCACATCGCCATGCGCTTTTTCATTTTGAGCCACTACATTGCCGACTGCCACATGCCCCTGCATTGCGATTCGCGTTCCTTCTCCAGCGGCACGAATATTCACGGAGACATTGAAGGGATTTGGGAAAAAACTATTAGCAAGGCCTACAAGATCGACAAGGACAACAACCGATTCTTCTACGACCCGGACGGCTACCCGCTTCCGCTTAAAGAATGCGACTTCACCACGAACGTGGAAAACGAAATCGCAAAGAGGAAATACATACACGCATGGGGCGGCAAAAGCAACAACGTATGGGACTTCATGAGCGCCGTTTCGCAATACTCCTACCTGTTCTCGTATTACCTGATTCCCCAGGATTTCAAGAACACCCAGACCATGGACGATTTTACGGCCAAGACCGAATGGGGCAGCTGCGTACAGCACCATGATCTTTAGCGACGCCATCGATGCCGTCGCCCGAATCTGGCTACACATCTGGATTAAGTATAAAGACTGGGATAAATAGCGCTAGAACAACACGCGGTACGGAATCTGCTTGTCGAAGCGACGGCCCTTGAGGTCGCGGTAACCCTTACCCGGCGCACGTAAATCGTCGCGGAATACGGCCGGACGCGCGGAATTCCGGATTGACGTTATCGTCGTGTCCTTCGGGCCTTCGTCAAACTTGATGTTGCCAAGGAGCGTTTCGCCGCCAAGGCCTTCAGCCGTCAGGTAGAAGTCTTGCACACCATTGAGTTCCGGCATGTTGGAGCAGCGCACGTCAATCCATTTGGTGGCATCGCCCGCCGAAGGCAGTTCGCATTTCGATATCACGTCGCCCTTCTTGCTTTCCTTGCGCAAGCTTAGCGTACCGCCGGCGCCGTTCTTCACCTGCACAAGCACACCCGGGCCCACGATGGAATCCGTAATCACGTTCTCGAAAATCGCGTAACCGCCGTCCTTGATGGCGAATTCATCTTTTTCAGTGAGTCGCACGCGGATGCCGTTGTCGAAGCCGTTCGCCGGAATCGTATCACGGATAATGCGCAAGAAGTCGAGCCTGTCGAGTTCCGCATAGTGCTTGCCCTTCGTAATCTCGATGAAGTTCGAGCCGCGTTTGAGTTTCGTGGGGATGTACACCACCGACTTCTCGGGGAATTCACTCCACGCGCCCGTCAACGGCAACTCGATTTCCTGCTTCTTGCCATTGATGCTCACAAAGTGAGAACTTCCGTTTGCGCCGTCTTCGGTCCAGTTGTTGTCGTAGCGATAACGGATAAGGTAATCGCCCGCCTGCGGAATAATCATCGGCAAGCGAATCTTGCTGTCTTCATAGTTGATGTAGGCACAGAACTCGCCGTTAGACGCCTTGGAACTGCTCGAAATATCCACATGCGTCAAGGCACCGTGTTCCGCCTCTGCGCTCAGGTAACGTCCGAGGAACGGTTGCCCCAGTTCCGGCCAGCCGTCGTCGGTATAAACGATATCGCGGACCTGGATGTAAGAATTTCCGCCGTCATTCTTGTCGTAGTAATGGTTCACAAAGCGCTGGCGGTTCACGTCCTGGAAAGCCTCACCGCCCGCAGGCCCGTAGTAGCGGCCATAACGGCTCAACAGAATCGTGCCGCCGCCATCCAGCAGTTTCTTGCCAGACTTGTCGACATAGCCGCTCGTAATCGATTTGGAACGCCCGACCGTCGTCTTGTAGGAATTGTTCTCGAGGTCCGCGCCCTTCTTGCAGCAGTTGTCCCACGCCGTAAAGAGGTAGTAATAGCCGTTATGCTCGATGAGGCTTGCGCCCTCGATGCCCGAACCGCCGCGGTTCGCGATGTTGATCATCTTCGCACCATTCTTCACCTTGCCCGTTTTCTCGTCGAGTTCAAGAATGTGGATGCCCGTGCCCCACGAACCGAACGCCATCCAGACCTTACCATCGTTGTCCTTCAGCACCGCCGCGTCAATCGCGTTGTACGAATCGCTCTTGACCGTGTGAATCACCTCGCCCATGTCCGTCCAGCCGTAGCCGGGTTTTGTCGGGTCGATTTCCTTGCTCGCCATAAAGCCCATGCCCGACGAGCGGATGCCCATCTCGGAACCGCAATAGTACATGCGGTATTCCCCGCCGATGTAATGAATGTCCGGCGCCCAGATGTCAATCATGTTCGGGGCGTAGTCGTAAAGCCACCGCGAAAACTTCGGCATGGCAGGTTCGCCGTTCTTCCAGTTCAGCGCATCCTCGGAAAACTGCATGAGCATGTGGTTGTCCGTTGTCGCGAGCGCATAGCCGTCCTCATAACGGATGATGTCCGGGTCGTGCCCCGCCCAGCGAGTCTCCTTCGCGTACCAGTCCACGGCAAAAGCAGTCTGCACGCACACAGCCGCAGAAAGCGCAAATACAGCACTCAATTCCTTCATATAGACCTCGTTC
>CACXKY010000201.1 GCA_902768325.1 Fibrobacter succinogenes | reverse complement strand
CAGCCCAATGACGAATGGAACGGCAAACCGCGCGTATTCGGCGTGAACGTGCTTAACCCGCACGTGACCTCGATGCCGTATACCACGGTGGAAGAAGCTGTCAAGGGCGACCGCCACGCTTCCGAATGGTACCAGACGCTTTCGGGTACATGGAAGTTCTACCATGTCGAAAAGCCCAGCCAGCGCAACAACGATTTCTACAAGGACAATTACGATGTGTCCGGCTGGAGCGAGATTCCGGTCCCGAGTTCCTGGCAGCTGCACGGCTATGACCATCCAATCTACACGAACGTGGTCTATCCGTGGGCGCAGAACAACAGGGTTTCCGCTCCGGGCGCCCCGACCGACTTTAACCCGGTGGGTCATTACCGCCGTACCTTCACCGTTCCCGAGAAGTGGGCCGGCAAGCGTATCCGCCTTCACTTTGAGGGCGTCGAGTCCGCTTACTACGTGTGGGTGAATGGAAACTACGTAGGTTACAGCGAAGACACTTTCACCGGTCACGAATTCGACATCAACAAGTACCTACGTTCGGGCGAGAACAACATCTCCGTGCAGGTGTTCCGCTGGTGCGACGGAAGCTGGCTCGAAGACCAGGACTTCATCCGCCTTTCGGGAATCATGCGCGATGTGTACATCTACGCGGTACCCGAAGTTCACATTCAGGACTTCCAGATTGACGCGACGCTCACGAACAACTATACCGATGGCCTCCTGAAGACTACCGCGTGGATCTATAACTCTACAGCCAAGGCATCTGGCGAGTACACCGTTGAACTCTCTCTTTACAACGACAAGGGTGCCGAAGTGATTGCTCCCAGTGCGCAGAAAGTCTCGGGAATCGGTGCCAATGGCGGCGAAAAGAGCGTGCATTTCGAACTCCCGCTCACTAAACCGGACCGCTGGTCTGCCGAAACCCCGAATCTTTATTCCGCGGTGCTTGTCATCAAGGACGCCTCCGGTAAGATTCTGCAGGTCGAGAGCAACAAGGTCGGCTTCCGTACGGTGGAAATCAAGAAGGATAACGGTGCCCCGCGCCTCTTGGTGAACGGCATGCCCGTCAAGTTCCACGGCGTGAACCGCCACGAACTCGATCCGGATAACGGACGTGCGGTGAACTACGAGCGCATGGAACAGGACATCATCTTGATGAAAAAATTCAATATCAACGCGCTCCGCATGTCGCACTACCCGAACAATCCGATGATGTACGATCTTTGCGACAAGTACGGCATTTACGTGATTGACGAAGCGAACGTGGAAAGCCACGGCGCTAACGGCGACCTGCCCAAGAGCAGTGATGACTGGCGCGCCCCGGTGGTGGACCGTCTGAATTCCATGGTGCAGCGCGACAAGAACCATCCCTGCATTATCCTCTGGTCGCTCGGTAACGAAGCGGGCAACGGCAACGTGTTTGCCTCCGAACGCCAGCGTGCACATGAAATTGACTCCACGCGTTACGTGCATTACGAAGGCGACAACAACAACGCCGACGTTACAAGCCAGATGTACTGGGGCTACGACTATATCGCGGGGCTTTTGGCGGCTTCATCTGGGACTTCATTGACCAGGGCCTGCACCACAAGGGCACTCCGTTCTGGGAATTCGGTGGCATGTGGGGCGACTGGCAGAACGACGACAACTTCTGCGCGAACGGCCTTGTGTTCCCCGACCGTGCAATCCAGCCGGAAATGTGGGAAGTCAAGTACCAGTATAGCCAGATTCGCGTGAAGAACGTGGATGCCGCCAAGGGGAAGCTCGAAATTGAAAACCGCTACCTCTTCAAGAATCTCGCCGATTTCCTCGATGGCGTCTGGGAGCTCCGTGAAAACGGCAAGGTCATCAAGGATGGCAGGCTGAACAGCTCGCAGCTGAACGTCGGCCCCCTCCAGAAAAAGGAAATCACCATCGAGTTGCCGGATATCGAGACGAGCATCGGTGCGGAATACCACCTGGATATCGATTTCCGCCTCAAGAAGGATGAACTCTGGGCGAAGGCGGGACATAGCGTTGCCCACGAACAGTTCGGCATCGACCTGGGCCAGCTCTGGTCTACCGAAGTGGACATCAGCACCCTGAATGGCGCCAAGGTTTCCCGCGTCAGCGGCCTCACCATCGAGGGAACCGATTTCAAGATTGCTTTCGACGAGAAGGCAGGTACGCTCGCGAGCTACGTTTTGGACGGCGATACCATCATCAAGAACGGCGGCATCCCGAACTTCTGGCGCGCTCCGACCGACAACGACAAGGGCTTCAACATGGAACGTGGCCACGGCGAATGGCGCAAGGCGAGCCAGAAGCGTAACGTGACCTCCGAGGTCAAGGAAGTTTCCCCGCAAGAAACCCAGGTGACCTTCAACTTCAGCTTCCCGGATGTGGGTGGCTCCAAGATGAAGTTGACCTACTACGTGTACGGCAGCGGCGATATCGTCGTGGAATACACGTTCAACCCGGACGGCTCCAAGAGCTACATCCCGAACGTGGGAACCCTATTCACGGTTCCGGGCGGTTTCGAGAGGGTTCGCTACTTCGGTCGCGGCCCCGACGAAAACTACATGGGCCGTAACCGCGGCAGTTTCATGGGCATCTTCTCCACGCTCGTGGATTCCATGACGGTCATGTACATGGAAATCGGCGAAACGGGCCAGCGCACCGATGTCAAGTGGGCGACCCTCACCAACGACAAGGGCAAGGGCCTCATGATCGTGGGTAACCCGCGCATGGAATTCAACGCGCAGCACTACACTCCGGAACAGCTTACCAACGTCAAGCTCCCGTGGGAACTCAAGCGCGACAAGGATATCACCCTCCGCGTGGACTTGCACCAGATGGGCCTCGGCGGCATCAACTCCTGGGGTGCCGAACCGCTCAACGAATACCGCTTGAATGCGAACCGCGAATACTCGCACAAGTTCCGCATCGCGCCTGTCCGTAAGCAGCTGAACGACCCGACGGAATATTCTCTCCTCGGCTTCCGTAACTTCGGCACGAACGACCTTCCGCCTGCAAAGTACGGCTCGGACGAAATTGCCAAGATTTACGAGAACCAGCCGGAAAAGGATGTCTCCGAGACGGCGAACATCGGCTCGATTGACCAGACGTTGAAACTGCGCGGTCCCTCGGTGATTGTGCCCGAAGGCATGCGCTACTACAGGGTATTCGATATGCAGGGCCGCCAGGTGGCAAGATTCATAACCCGTGGCGTCGAAGATTTGCATACCGCAACCCGCAACGCGGTCCAGCGTGCCGGAACCTACCTGGTTCGCCCGGAAAGGGGCGGAAACGCGTTCCGCATCAGCGTAAAGTAGAACCTAATCCACACCCATAAAAATGCCCCGGATCACTCCGGGGCTTATTGTAATTTCTGCAAAAGTATTTTTTTCGCGGGGCCGTTCTGAGCCCCTTTTTTGCATAATTTTAAAATGTGTAATTGTATTTTCCACAAGGGATGGTTTTATGGATTTTCGTACGATATTTCCGCTTGTCTTGCTGCCGTCGTGCCTTTTTGCGGCAGTCAACTTGAACGTGAGTCTGGGCGATAGCATCAAGCCGGTGACCCACGTGGCCACAGGTTCCCTCTATGGGCTTACCGAAACGCTTCCGAGCAATATCGAGAAGGATGTCGCTCCGCTCAAGCCGAATGTGTTCCTTTCGCCGGCGCGTAGCGGCAGCGGTCGCCAGCAGGGTATCGGTGGAGCTTTCCTCGTAGCTCCGCGCGTCGAGAGCATCGGCGCCAAAATCCAGATCCGCCTGGCCGACGTATTGCCTGGCTGGCCGTACAAGTTCCAGAACATGGACCACTGGAAAAATGAAGTAAAGTCCGTCATCAACGACAAGCTCAAATCGAATAACAAGAATTTTGACGGCTACGAAATCTGGAACGAACCGAACGATACCTGGAAATCGAACATCGACTTCAATTCGGGACTCTGGAAGCAGACTTACGATTTGATTCGTCAGATGGACCCCGGCGCAAAAATCATTGGCCCGTCGTATTCTTTTTACCATGCTTCCAAGATGGAAGAATTCGTGAAGTACTGCTCGCAGAACAACTGCATGCCCGACGTGGTCAG
>CACXKY010000200.1 GCA_902768325.1 Fibrobacter succinogenes | reverse complement strand
ATCGGGAAACCGCTCACCTTGTTCTTGGCGCGCAGTTCAAAAGCAGCGGACACCGGCTGGTCGGCATCGAGCGTCACCGGGTTCGTGACAATGCCGGACTGCCACCGCTTGACCTTGCGGACTTCTTCGGCCTGGTCCTCAACGCTCATATTCTTGTGGATGATGCCGAGGCCGCCCTGCAGAGCGAGCGAAATCGCCAAGGGAGCCGTCGTCACGGTATCCATGGCGGCACTGATGATAGGAATGTTCAGCTTGATATTGGGGGCGAGCTGGGTGCTCACGTCGGTCTGGGCCGGCAAGACAGAAGATTCAGCGGGGACGAGAAGGACGTCATCGAACGTCAACGCTTCTGGCAAAAGTTTCATAAAATACCTCTTTTGCGTATGAAATATAGCAATTTTAGACGAGGTAAAACACAACAAAGCGATTATTTAAGGGAATTTATGGGCGTTCCCCGGCTCGCCGGGTCGGGCTCTGTTCGCCTACGGCTCATCGAGCCTCGCTTCGCGAGTCTCGCCGCACAGCGCGACGATCCCTAACGCAAGCGCCATCATATAACCGCCCGTCCACGGGATTTCCCCGCAAAAGCACTCGGCAGCCGTCTGAGTGGCTCAAGCTCGTCGGGAGTCCAATCTTCTTTGCCGTATGCAAACAAATAAATCTCGGCTCCCGTTTTTTGCTACATTATAGGCATGAAGTTGAAAATTATCCCTAGTGAATCGGGCAAATCCGCCGACAAGGCCTACGCCCTGTTTTTTGTCAAGCAATCTGTGCAATTTTCCAAGGTTTTGACCGATGCGGGCAGCGCCCAGGTCGAAACAGTCCTCAAAGGCATCAAGGACGGCCCTTTTGAAGATCTCGAACTTCTCGAAATTGACGGCGATACCACTTTGTTCGTAGATGCCGCCAAGGAACGCGGGCTTTCGAGCCTCGACCACCTGCGCATGGCCGCATACCGCCTCGCGGGCCGCGCCATGAAAAAACAAATCAGCTGCGTGAGCCTCTTCCTCGCCGATGCCGTCGACGAACAGTTCAAGGCGATCCTCCACGGGCTCTACTACGCCAACTACAAGTTCGACGCCTACAAGAGCAAGCAGAAAGAAAACTTCGCGGTGACCTACGAGATTGTCGCCGGCGAACATGGCGCCTCCTTCAAGAAAATCGCCGAAGAAGTCGCCGTAGAACAGAAGGCGGTCACGCTCGCGAAGAACCTCATCAACACCTGCGCCGCCGACCTCTACCCCGCCGAATTCGTCGAACGCGCCAAGACCATCGTCAAGTATACGCCGGGCCTTTCCATCAAGATCCGCGACATGAAGCAGCTTGAAAAAGAAGGCTTTATGGGCCACGTGACCGTCGGCAAGGGCAGCACCCGCCCGCCGTTCATGGTCACCCTCGACTACAAGCCGGCCAAGTACACCTCCAAGGACCATCTGGTCATTGTCGGCAAGGGCCTCACGTTTGATACCGGCGGTCTCTGCCTCAAGCCGGCCAAGTCCATGCCCGAAATGATCAGCGACATGAGCGGTGCCGCCACCGCGCTCGCCGCCATCCAGGCTATCGCGACCCTCAAGCTCCCCATCCGCGTCAGCGCCGTCTGCTGCCTCGCCGAAAACGCCATCGGCAACCAGTCCGTATTGCCGGGAGACATCTTCAAGGCCAAGAACGGCAAGACCGTCATGGTCGACAATACCGACGCCGAAGGCCGTCTGGTGCTTAGCGACGGACTTGCCGAAGCGGGAGAAATCGGAGCCACCCATATCGTGGACCTCGCCACCCTCACGGGCGCCATGGTCCGCGCCCTCGGCTACGCCGTCGCCGGATTCTTCAGCAACAACGACGATCTCGCCCTGAAGGTCATCAACTGCGGCGAAGCCTGCTGTGAAAAGTTCTGGAGCATGCCCCTCGAAGAAGAATACGCCGACGCGCTCAAGGACAAGTTCGCCGACCTCAAGAATACAGGAAGCGACGCCGGAGCCATCTCCGCAGCCCTCTTCTTGCAGGAATTCGTACCCGAAGACACCGCCTGGGCGCACCTCGACATCGCAGGCACCGCCTTCGTTGACAAGAAGTGGAAATACACCGAGTACGGCGCCACAGGCTTCGGCGTGCAGACCTTGATTGAACTTGCGCGCGAAATGAGCGCCGCCGAGTAAATTTCTATCTTTGTTCGGGAAAGGAGATTCCCGGCCAAGCCGGGAATGACAGTTTAAAAATTCCGTTTTTCACGAGAAAGCGAATATGAAGAACGTTGATACGATTGCCGTTTTGGACTTTGGCGGGCAGTACGCCCACCTGATCGCGAACCGCGTGCGCCGCTTGGGCGTGTTTACCGAAATCCACTCCCCCGCCGCTCCCGTCAGCGAGCTCGAAGGCGTGAAGGGAAATCCCGAAATTTTGAACCTCCCGGTGCCGAAGCTCGGCATCTGCTACGGTCACCAGCTCATCGCCCAGCAGTTGGGCGGTCACGTGGAACCGGGCAAGATAAAGGAATACGGCATCGCCGACCTTATCGTGGGCGACGAAAAGTGCCCGATTTTGAAGGACCTCCCGAAGGCCTCCCCGATGTGGATGAGCCACGGCGACCAGGTCACCAAGCTCCCCGAGGGCTACAAGATCGTGGCCAGCACCAAGGACTGCGAAATTGCCGCCGTCGCCTTCGACAGCGACAAGCCCGAACGCCAGATTTTCGGCATCCAGTTCCACCCCGAAGTCACGCACAGCAAGTTCGGCATGAAGTTGCTCGAAAACTTCATCGACTTCACGGGCGCGAAGAAGACCTGGAACATGAAGAGCTACCTGCCGCTCATCACGCAGAGAATCAAGGACCAGGTCAAGGACCGCAAGGTGTTCTTGCTCGTGTCTGGCGGTGTTGATTCCACCGTAGCATTCGTGCTCTTGAACCGCGTGCTCGGACCGGAAAAGGTTCTCGGCTTGCATGTGGATAACGGCATGATGCGCCTCGGCGAATCGCAGAAGATAATGGAATTCTTGAAGGCCGAAGGAATGAACAACCTCAAGGTCCGCGACGCAAGCGA
>CACXKY010000199.1 GCA_902768325.1 Fibrobacter succinogenes | reverse complement strand
CGCGCAAACGCTTCACATACTTTTCCACCTCGTCCGCAATGAACGGGGAACCAGCCTTACCAAACACCGCCAACACCCACTTCATCTAACGCCCCACCGATAGTCGGTCAATCAGGAACGAGGGCATCCCCTGCTTTTTCATGCGGTTCTGCGTCTCACGAATGTCGTATTCCACTCGAATGAGCCGCACGCACTTGGTCTCGGTATCGAGCAGGCACCAGCAGGCCCTCGGGTCGCGGTCGCGGGGCTGCCCCACACTGCCGACGTTCACCAGCAAGCGCTCGGTATTCGCAATCACGTACTCGTACTCGTCCAGAATTTTCGGGATTGCCAAGGGGCGGCTCGCAATGATGACCGGGCTATGCGTATGCCCCACAAAGCAGTAGCGCTCCGAGAAATGGTCAAAAGCGTTCAGCGCATCCTCGAGATCGGTCACGTAAACCCAATCTGCCGGAGACAAGGGCGACGCATGCACAAAGCAGATATCGTTTTCTTCCTGGATGTACGGGAGCGAGCGGATATACGTCACGGACTCCTTGGAAAGGTTCTTCTGGGTCCATTCAATCGCCTGCTTCGCGTACGGGTTGAACCCGGCGCTGGATTCGTACCGGACCGCCACGCTGTCGTGGTTCCCGATCAGGCACACATCCATGTTCTCTTTAACCAAATTGACGCACTCATCGGTATCGACGCCATATCCCACAATATCACCAAGGCATACTCTCCGTTCCACGCCATTTTCGCGCATGGACTGGAGCACAGCCTCGAAAGCGGTGGCATTGGAATGGATATCTGAACAAATACCGTAAAGCATGTCCGTAATTTAGAAAAACAATTTAATATAAGTGGTGAAATTGACCAATTTTACTACATTTGGGCATGTATGGTAGTCATTCAAGACAAGATGAAGGTGAGCATAGCCTACACCCTCAGAGAAGGCAAGCGAATTCTTGAAGAAGTTCCCGCCTCCCAACCGTTCGTGTACATCCACGGATACAACAATATCATTCCCGGACTCGAAGACGCATTGACGGGGCGTCGTCTGGGCGAAAAGTTTACGGTGAGCATTCCGGCAAATCTCGGTTATGGAGAATATCGCAAGGACCTTATCCTCACAGTCCCGAAAGAAGAACTCCGCGATGTCGGAGAGCTCTGGCTCGGCATGGAACTCGAAATGTACCAGGATAACGACATGCGCGAATTCCAGTTGCCGGACACCGCCGAGGAATTTGTGAACGACTTGAATTTGGATGGCGATGATGACCAGTGCGACGGCATTTACACCATCAAGGAAATTCTCGAAGACACCGTGATTGTGGACGGGAACCACCCGTTTGCAGGCAAGGACTTGATTTTTAACGTCGAAGTTGTAGACATTGTCGAAGCAAGCTTCACCGAACAGGAATCCGGATTCCCGGACGAAGACGATTACGACGGCTACGATAACTACGACAGTTACGACAATCGCATGGGCGACGACAATTTTGATTCAAACGAAAGGAGATGGCGCTAATGGCATCGATGGACGAACTCAAGAAGGCTGCAGGCGTTCGCGCCGCAGACATGATCAAGGACGGAATGATTGTCGGTCTCGGCACTGGCAGCACGGCAGCTCACATGGTGAACCGCCTCGCTGAACGCATCAAGACCGAAGGCATCCACGTGACGGGCGTTTCGACCAGCTGGAGCACGACGCTCCAATGCCGTAGCCTCGGCATCCCGCTCAAGGAAATGGGCGAAGTCAGCCACCTCGACATGGTGATTGACGGTGCAGACGAAATCGACCCGAACCGCAACCTCATCAAGGGACGTGGAGCAGCACACCTCCTCGAAAAGATTGTAGCCTCCATGACGGACAACTACGTGATTATCGCAGACTCCGGCAAGGCCGTGCAGCAGCTCGGCACCAAGTTCGCCGTCCCTCTTGAAATCATCCCGGGCGCTATCGCCGTCGTCACAGAACGCGTGAAAAAGCTCGGTGGCGAAGTCAAGGTTCGCATGGGCGCTCCTGGCAAGGACGGTCCGGTGATTAGCGACAGCGGTAACCTCATCGCCGACGCGAAGTTCGCCCCCATCGCAGACCCGGACAAGCTCGCCCGTGATCTGGAACACATCGTGGGTATCGTCGGACACGGCCTGTTCATCAACATGGCAACGAAAGTCATCCTCGCTGACGAAACCAAGGGCTTGATTGAATTCTAGTCATTGGTCATTAGTTATTAGAATTGTCATCCTCGACCAAGCGTAGCGCGGGAGGGGATCCAGTGAATTGTCGCCCCGCACACTGTTGCGGGGTCTTCTTTTTTTTACTTGAGTTTACACGACGGAAAAAGTATATTGTCGAGAACTCTGGTGTAACGCCCCCTCGTATGAAATTTGCAAAGATATTCTTGCCCTGTTTACTGCTCGCGCTCGTAGCGATTGTCTCTTTGGTGAGCGTCGACAAGCGCCCCGTAAAAGAATACCAAATCGAGGGCATGCACGTTTACGAGATGGCGGCCGCAGACGAAACCAAGCCCGTCATTCTCTACCTCCACGGCGGAGCCTACAGGCAAGGCAT
>CACXKY010000198.1 GCA_902768325.1 Fibrobacter succinogenes | reverse complement strand
CCGAGCTTCTTGCCGAGCGAAAACGGGGTGTAGCGTTCACCGGGCAGCGCCACGTAAATGCTGTCGGTACGCGGCTCGTAACTCGGTTGTTCTGTGATGTGCTTGATCTTGTTGGTCATGTTGATCCTCTTGTTTAAAAATTCTGTTTCCCTAGACGTGGGTAAGTTCTTTTGCCTTTGCCTCGATTTCGGCGATGGCTTTTTTACGGCCTTCGGCAGAGTCTTCGTTGCCGAGCACGATGTTCACGAACACAGAACCTGCGACCACGGCGTACACGTGCTTGCTCAATACCTTGGACTGTTCGCCGTTGCGGATACCGAAGCCGCCCAATACCTTTGCGCCGCCCTTACCGACGGTGTCGATAAAGTCGAGCGTCGCCTGGTCAATCGTCGTTTCGCTGCCGGTAGTACCCGCGCGGAGAGCAGCATAGATATACTTGAATCCATGAGAGGCCATCGTTTCGAGGCGTTCCTTGGTCATGCTCGGAGCGGCCACCGGGATGTTCTCGAGACCGTACTTCTTGCAGGCTTCGGTGAGGCCCTCGTCGCAATCGAACGGCAGGTCCGGAATGATGCAGGCGGAAACGCCCGCGTCCTTGCACATCTTCACGAAGTTCTCAACGCCCGGCGTAAAAGCGAGCGAGCCGTATGTCATGATGTAGATGGGCGTTTCGGGATGGCGTTCGTGAATCTTCTTCACGATTTCAAGGCCCTGCTTGGTGGAGTAGCCCTTGTCGAGAGCGATGGTGGAGGCGGTCTGGATGGCCGGACCGTCGGCGCTCGGGTCACTGAAGGCAAGCTGGATTTCAAGAATATTGGCGCCACCCTTCACAAGGGCGTCGGCGATAGCGATAGAAGTCTGTGCGTCCGGGAAACCGGCAATGAGATGAGACATTAAGTTCATTTTTCACCTACAGTTCTAAATTTGGAATAAAACTTTTTTGAAATTTTGTTTGTGATTAGGCAAGTTACTAGTTAATAGATACTAGTTACTAGGTTGCTTACGACACAATTTCTAGTAACTAGTAACTCAGAACTCTTAACTTCTCTTATTCATTATCTCCGCGTCGTGGATGTCTTCGTTGTTTTCGAGGCGCTTGAGTTCCGCCTTCAGGAATTCCTTCCACTTTTCGGGGCGGAACACAGGGCTCGTGATAAAGATGTCCTTGTCGCCACGGCCGCTCATGTTGATGACCAGCGCCTTGTCTTTAGGGAGTTCCTTCGCAATCTTCATGGCGGCGGCCCCGGCGTGGGCGCTTTCGAGCGCGAAGAGGATGCCTTCGTTGCGGGCGAAGAACTTCACGGCGTCCAGGGCTTCCTTGTCGAGGATGCTCGTGAATTCCACGCGGCCCGATTCACCGAGGGCGGCGAGCTGCGGGCCGATACCCATGTAGTCAAGCCCAGCAGAAATGGAGCGGGTCGGCAGCGACTGGCCGTCTTCATCGATGAGGAAGCGGCTCTTGTAACCCTGCACAATGCCTTCACGGCTTGCGTTACCCGTCATGCGGGAGGCGTTTTCGCCCATGTTCGGGCCAATGCCACCGGCTTCGGCACCGATCAGGCGCACGTTCTTGTCTTCGATAAACGGAGTGAACACGCCGATGGAGTTGCTTCCGCCACCCACGCAGGCGACGATCGCGGCAATGTCGATGTTACGTTCGGCGGCCTGGCGCTTGACTTCTTCGCCAATGATGGACTGGAACGTACGGACGATATCCGGGAACGGGGCCGGGCCGAGAGCGGAACCGAGCACATAGTGCGTGTTCTTGAAATTCGTGGCCCAGTCGCGCATGGCTTCGTTCACGGCATCCTTCAAAGTGCGGCTGCCGCTCGTGACCGGCACGACCTTCGCTCCGTACATTTCCATGGTCGCCACGTTCGGCTGCTGGCGGCGAACGTCAACTTCGCCCATGTACACGACGCATTCGAGGCCGAGTTTCGCGCAGGCGGCGGCGGTGGCGAGCCCGTGCTGGCCGGCACCCGTTTCGGCGATAATACGGGTCTTGCCCATCTTCTTGGCGAGCAAGCACTGACCGATGGCGTTGTTGATCTTGTGGGCGCCCGTGTTGGCGAGACCTTCGAGCTTGATGTAAATCTGCGCACCGCCCAGAAGTTCGGTCGCCGTCGGGGCGAAGTACAGCGGAGTCTCGCGGCCAATGTAGTCACGCTGGATAATGCGGAGTTCTTCGAGGAATTCCGGATCGTGGATGTACTTGTTGAATGCCGCTTCAAGGTCGTCGAGCGGGCGGCGGATGATTTCGGCAACGTACTTGCCGCCGAACTTGTCAAAGAAACCGTTGTCAGAGGTTACGAGGTGTGTGGTCGCGCCTGCGGCGCTTTGAGGTGTGGGGTTTATAGTTGCGAGAGTCATTTTGAATGGAAGGGTTAGGGTTAAAATTCTTTGTTGAGGGTAAAAAAATAAAGGCCTTCGGGGAGTCCGAAAGCCTTTTACAAATCTCTTGATGAAAACGGCGAAACCGGACTCTATGTTCTAGAGCCCCACCACCAACGGTTGAAACGGATTGCAGAATTCATCATCATGCCGCCTAATTTAGGAATGTCTTTTTAGGCTGGCAAGGGGATGCCT
>CACXKY010000197.1 GCA_902768325.1 Fibrobacter succinogenes | reverse complement strand
GATTCGATGCTCTTGTTGAGCGCGACGGAACGGTCGGCCGCGAAAGAGGCTGCGGTCAGGGAGGCTAGCGCGATTCCCGAGACAATCCATTTATTCATCTTATCCCTCCGACGTCTAGTAAAAAGATTGGCCGCTTGTTGTGCCCGCGGTTACCGGATTGCAACTTCCCGAGGGCGTCTACCTGCTTGCCTGAGGTGCCTTGCACCCGGGGTTGCGACGTGGCGCGGACCTTGCGGGCGTTAGGAATTGCGGTTGTGGAACCGTCGCGCAGCACGACCGCGATGCTGTCGAGAATCGGGTTCCCGGTGCCTTCGATGTAGTCGTGCGAGACTTCCCACACCATGATACCCGCGTAGCCGTTGTCCTTGACCCAGCGGCTCTTGACGGCGGAAGAATGCGGGTCTTCGAAGGTCACATATCCAGTCGAAGATACGCCGTAAGGTGACACGGAGACGCTGTCAAAGAAGAATTCCCATTCGGAATTCGTGACAATGTCCTTGTACGGGACCTGCTTTGCCGTTCCCTTGGTGAAATCGGTGCCGGGGCCCGTTGCGCCCTTGAATTCAAACCCGAAGGAGGGAATGCCGAAGACCATCTTTTTGGTGGGGACTCCGCGATTTTTCCAGTAGTCGCGGGTCTGTTCCCATGACCAGGTGGTGTAGCCTTCGTGCGGGTAGAGCGGCGAATCGAACATGGCCTTTTCGTCCCAGTCGCCGGTGATGTCATAGGTCATGAACCCGAACCAGTCGAGGTTTTTCACAAGGACTTCGGGCGTGAACCACTTGCCGTAATACTGCGAGCAGGGAAGTGCTGCGGAAAGTGTCTTGCCTTTAGGGAGTGCAGCGCGGAGCTCGGTAAGCAACTTGCTGTAGGCGATGGTGTCGGCTTCGGGCACGGGGTTGTATTCCCATTCCCAGTCCATGTCGAGGCCGTCCAGGTTGTGGTCGGCGACGAACTGCACGAGGTTCGCGATGAACTTGGTGCGGAGTGCATCATCCGAAGATACGGGCACGAAATTTTCGCTTTGCCCGCCACCGCCGAGCGAGACGATGACTTTTGTTCCGACGGCGTGGGCGAGGGTGACCATGGAATCGAGGGCGCTCGGATCGTCTGCGGCATCTCCTTTGAGCGAACCATCCGTATTCGGCGTAATAAAGCTCCACAGCACGTGCGTCAACTTTTCGTACGGTACCTTGTCTACGGTGTAGGCTGGCTTGTGCCATTTTCCCCAGTCGGGGTAATAGCCGATGAATAGCGGTGCGGCGCTTGCGGTAGAAAAACCGGCGAAGGCGAATGCCAGGCCGGCTAGAAACTTTTTGCAGAAATTCTTGTTAGACATACCACACTCCTCCTCACCAATATATGTTTTTTTATGAAGAGGGGGCGTGCGGTATCAGTGTTTTTTATTCCGGTTCTTTCAGGCAGTTGTTGATTTGCTTCTGGATGTAGGCCTTGTTGGAGTCAAGTTTGGCCTGATAGCGCGGGTTGGCTGTTGTGTCGCCGTCACAAATCTGCTTGGAAGCAATTGGGCCGGAATAGGCGCTTATGGTGGTGATGTCTCTATCCAGACACTGTTTTTGTGCTTCGGACAGAGCTTCGCCGCTAGCCGCTTTTGCGCTGTCGACCAAAGCCTGCCTGTCCGTGTTGTACCCGACAATCATGTCCCCGACGAAACGTTCCTTGTTTACTCCCAGTTCTTCTGTGGCTCCGTTAGACATGAAGCCCGTTTTTTGGCAAAGCGGTGAGGGAACGGGGGTAGGGAATTTTTCTTCGTATTCCTTGTTGGTGTAAAGAATCCCGTCTCGGCCCTTGACGATGGATGCCGAGTAGGTGGAATCGTTTGAGCAAGAGTATTTTGAAGGCTTGATGCCCGTCGAAACGGATGGAACACCGTACAGTGTACCATAGCCAAGGGACTCGAATTCAAGCTTATCTTCCAGTTTGTTCAGTTCTTCGACGGAGAGAGTCTCGTTGTTTTCGAGATTATCCATTATTTCGTCTGGACTCTGTCTCCCTGACCCCATGATGAATGTCTGGGTTTCTGAGACTTCGCATGTGATGCTCGTGTCGCGAGCCAGCTTGTAAGTCCCGTATCCCGTAATCTTGCTGGAACTCGACTGTGCGACTTCGCTGGAACTGGACTCTGCGGCATTGCTGGAGTTGGACTGCGCGGCAACGCTGGAACTTTCGCAAGCGTCTGAACTGGAAACGGCGCCAGAATCGGCATCGTAAACAGGCCTGATTCCATAGAGCGTGTCTATCTTGATGCCGTCAATGTCGTCGGGCTTGACAATGGAATCGGGTGGAGTCTCGTTGTTTTCCCCGCCTGTTACAGAAGTGCTTTCGCTATCGCCTCCGCAGCTGGCCCAGAAGAGTGCGGCCGAATACAATAAAAAGTGTTTCCAGTGCTTGCGAAAGTTCATAGGGTCTCCCAATGGGTTATCTTGATTCGTTACTTATAAAATATCTTTTTTTATTGAATTGACGGGCAATAATGAAAAATTTCCGTGGACAAGTTGTACAACGAAAAAACGCCGAGCGTTTGCCCGGCGTTTAATTGGATCCCATCGGTCGCTTTGCTCCCTCCAGGGTGACATTTGGGGTTATCCCAACAGTTCCTCTTTGCTGATGGCCTTGAAGTTCGTCGCCTTCAGGGCTTCGATGGCCTTGT
>CACXKY010000196.1 GCA_902768325.1 Fibrobacter succinogenes | reverse complement strand
GCCTGCAAAAGCCATTTCGGCGAGAGTCGTGTAGAGGCCGCCATCGCTCTTGTCGTGGTAGGCCATAATCTTGCCAGCCGCATTGAGCTTCTGGATGGTTTCGAAGAAGGCGCGGAGTTCCTTGGCGCTGTCAACGTCCGGAGCCTTGTCGCCGAGGTTGTTGTAAACCTGAGCGGCGATGGAAGCACCCATGCGGTTCTTGCCGCGGGCCAGGTCAACGAGCACGAGCGTAGAATCCTTATCCTGCAGCAGCTGCGGAGTAAGCGTCTTGCGCACGTCGGCACAAGGAGCAAAGGCACTGATGACGAGCGAAATCGGGGCCGTCACGCGGTGGCTACCCTTGTCGTCCTGCCACACGGTGCTCATGCTCATGGAGTCCTTACCCACCGGAATCGTGATACCGAGATCCGGGCAGAGTTCCATACCGATGGACTTCACGGCTTCGTAAAGGTCGGCACCATCGCCTTCGTAGTTCGGCGTAGCCATCCAGTTTGCGGACAAGTTCACGCGGCCCATATCAGGCACACAAGCGGCAGCCATATTCGTGAGGGATTCAGCCACCGTCATGCGGGCAGCGGCCGCCGGAGAAATCAAGGCAACTGGAGCGCGTTCGCCCATGCTCATCACTTCACCTTCGTAAGTATCGAGCGTTGCGCTAGTCACGGCGCAGTCAGCGACCGGCACCTGCCACGGGCCAACCATCTGGTCACGGCAAATCATACCCGTCACGGAACGGTCACCGATAGAAATGAGGAACGTCTTGTCGGCGACGGTCGGATTCGCGAGCACGCGGTGAGCCACATCCTTGATGGATGCTTCAGCCGGAACCACAGTAGAGTTCAGCGGGAGTTTCTGGCTCTTTTCGTTACGGATCATGCGGGGCGGCTTGCCGAGGAGCA
The DNA here is from genome assembly GCA_902768325.1 of Fibrobacter succinogenes. GTDB lineage: Bacteria > Fibrobacterota > Fibrobacteria > Fibrobacterales > Fibrobacteraceae > Fibrobacter > Fibrobacter succinogenes_A. The sequence goes on along the minus strand of CACXKY010000196.1, from coordinate 2,432 downwards.
CGCCGAGCGGCATGTCGATTGGAGTCGTGCCGAAGTGCTTATCAGTCAGGGTCAGGTGCTTTTCAGGGATAGCCTCGCCCACCACAGCGTACGGGCAGCGTTCACGCTTACAAATCGCGTCAAACACGTCGAGCTTGTCGCCTGCAATAGCGATAACGTAACGTTCCTGGGATTCGTTACTCCAGATTTCGAACGGGCTCATACCCGGTTCATCGTTCGGAACGTTGCGGAGTTCAAACTTACCGCCGAGACCGCCATCGTTCACGAGTTCCGGGAAGGCGTTGGAAAGTCCACCTGCACCCACGTCGTGAATGAACGTAATCGGGTTTTCTTCGTCCATCGCCCAGCAGCGGTCGATGACTTCCTGGCAGCGGCGTTCCATTTCGGGGTTTTCGCGCTGCACGGATGCAAAGTCGAGAGATTCGTTACCGGCACCGTTCTGCACGGAGCTGGCAGCACCGCCACCGAGGCCGATGAGCATCGCCGGACCGCCGAGCACAATCAGGTGGTCACCCGGATCGATGTGGCCTTTCTCGATATGCTGGTGCTTGATGTTGCCGAGACCACCGGCCAACATAATCGGCTTGTGGTAACCGCGGACTTCCTTGCCGTTCTGGGCATCGACTTCCTGTTCGAAAGTACGGAAGTAACCGAGGATGTTCGGACGGCCGTATTCGTTGTTGAACGCGGCACCGCCAAGCGGGCCTTCAATCATAATGTCGAGAGCAGAAGCAATGCGGGACGGGCTACCAAAGTCCTTTTCCCACGGCTGGACTGCACCCGGAAGCTTGAGGTTCGAGACGCTGAAGCCCGTAAGGCCGGCCTTCGGCTTGGAGCCCTTACCCGTTGCACCTTCATCGCGGATTTCGCCACCACTACCGGTAGCGGCACCCGGGAACGGAGAAATGGCCGTCGGGTGGTTGTGGGTTTCGACCTTCATGAGGATATCGACTTCTTCGTTGTGGAAGTCGTACTTGTTGTTGCGCGGGTCGGCGTAGTAGCGGCCTGCAACAGCGCCCTTCATCACGGCGGCGTTGTCCTTGTAGGCACTAAAGATGTTGGAACTGTGGAGCTGGTAGGTGTTCTTGATCATCTGGAACAGGGACTTGTCCTGCTTCACGCCGTCGATGGTCCATTCGGCACCGAACACCTTGTGGCGGCAGTGTTCCGAGTTGGCCTGCGCGAACATGTAGAGTTCCACGTCGGTCGGGTTGCGCTTGAGTTCGGTGAAGTTCTTGACCAAGTAATCGATTTCGTCGGAGCTCAGAGCGAGGCCCATTTCCTTGTCGGCCTTCACGAGGGCGTCGCGGCCCTGGTCGAGCACCGGAATCACGTTCAGCGGACGCGGTTCTTCCTTGCTGAAGAGCACTTCGAGCGAGGCGGTGTCGGCAAAAACGGCCTGCGTCATGCGGTCGTGAATCTTGGCCGTAATCTGGGCGCGTGCACCGGCAGGCACGGCACCTTCAAACTTCACATAATAAGCAATAGCGCGTTCGATGCGCTTGATGGCCGGGAGGCCGCAGATGTGAGCGATATCGGTCGCCTTGGAGCTCCACGGGCTGATGGTACCCGGACGCGGGCACACCACGAAGAGTTCGCCTTCGAGAGCCTTGGGTTCGCGGGCCAGGAATTCAGCATAGACGGAAGCAACAGAGAGCCCCGCAGCCTTGAAATCGGAAGAAAGTTTCTGGAGACGGAAATCCGACAGAGCCGGCGTACCACGAAGAATAAGCATTATTAACCTCGGTTTGATTTTTACGCGGTAAAGATAGAAAAGTGGCTAGTGATTAGTGGCTGGTGGTTGGGAATGAAAAACAAAAAAAAACGGCCCGCGGGGCGGGTCGTTTTTCAAGATTTTTTATCTCGTTGAGAGGCAATAAGATAGAGGTTCGCGAGGATTATTCCTCGTACTCTTCCTCTTCTTCGCTCGGGGCGGTGGCAGCCGGGGTCACCAGGCCGAGCAGCGCGCTCACGTCGATGGAGCTCAGGTTGTTGAGGAACCACACGTCGGTCTTCTTGTCCGTATCCACCTTGTCGAACTTGGAATCGATGAAGTAGAACGTGGAAGCCTCGAAGTGGCGAGTCATCTTGACCTTGCTGTTGGAACCCTTGGTGGCCGGGAAGTACTTGGCTTCGAGCTTGGCCATGTCCTGCGAGGACTTTGCCGTCTGAATACCTTCGCAAGCGAGCGCCCAGACCATCTTGTTCACATCAATGGAGTTCGACACGTATTCCACGATCTTGCTCGTGGCCTTGAACGTGTTCTGGGTGGTCTTGTTGTAATGTTCGGTGGCCTGGTCCACGTAGTTGCCCTTCTGCATCAGGAGCATGGCCGCGATGGCCACAAGGAGGACTGTCAAAACGATTGCAATATTCTTGATATTCATTCTCTAGTCTCCTTATTCGAAGTGGAACTCAGCCGGAGCTTCGAG
>CACXKY010000195.1 GCA_902768325.1 Fibrobacter succinogenes | reverse complement strand
CGAGATGCTCGGTGCCGCCTGCTCCATCAACATGACCCCGAGCCACAACCCGAGCCACTACAACGGCATCAAGTTCAATCCGGCCGACGGCGGTCCTGCAGGTCCGGAAATCACGAACGTCATTACCAAGCTTTCTAACGAGATGATGGCCACCTGGAAGTTTGAACCGGTGGGCAAGGTTGACTGGGAAATCATCGACTCCCTCAAGATTTACAAGGAATTCCTCGTAAAGCAGGGAACCATCAAGTTCGACCGCATCAAGGAATTCATCAAGAAGGGCCGCCTGACCCTCGTATGCGACCACGTGCACGGCTCTACCCGCCGCCGCCCGGCCGCGCTGCTCGACAATCCGGAATGCCTCATCACGCTCCGCAACGAGGATGACTCCCTGTTCGGCGGCATCGCTCCGGAACCGTCCAGCAAGAACCTCGAGAAGGTTCGCAAGGTTCTGGACGAAAGCAAGAGCGAGTTCCGCCTGGGCGCAATTTTTGACCCGGACGGCGACCGCATCCGCTTCTACGACGGTACACGCGAAATCGACATGAACCAGTTCGGTGCCATCGCGTTCCACTACATGGCTACCTGGCGCAAGGAACAGGGCTGCGTGGCCAAGTCCGTGGCGACCTCCAACTTTGTGAACATTATTGCCGAAAAGCTCGGCGTGCCCGTGATGGAAACACCGGTGGGCTTCAAGAACTTCCGCCCGTGGCTTTCCCGCAATGCCAAGCAGAAGGCTCTCGTCGCATTCGAAGAATCCGACGGTATCTCGGGCCTCAACAACACGCTGGAAAAGGATGCCCAGTTCGGCCTCCTCCTCGCTCTCGAAATCATGGCCAACACCGGCAGGAACCTCGGCGAATACCTCGATGCCCTGTACAACGAATATGGCCGCTTCTACCCGACCCGCTCGGGCTTCGAGGTGGACAAGTCCCTCGTGGGTGCCCCGCTCAAGGCCAAGGTCGACGCCATCGCTGAAATTGCGAAGCCGGGTGCCAAGGTCATGGTCGGCAATAACGAAAAGACCGTGAAGCAGCTTTTGACGCTCGACGGCGTGAAGATCATCTTCGACGACGACTCCTGGATGCTTGTGCGTCCGTCGGGTACCGAGCCGAAGGTGCGCATTTACACGGAATGCCGCAACCCCGACGAGAAGGACCCGATGTTCGAGGCTGCCAAGGCGCTGTTCTTTAAGAATTAAAAACTAGTATGGAATGGGAAAAATGAAAAAGCTACTCGTGATATGTTTCTTGATGCTGGCCGTAATGGGTTATGCACAGGAGGGCTCCATCAAGCCTAAGTTTCAGGCTTTTACGGGCGCTTTGCTCAAGTTGAAGCCTGCGCAGAATGGTTACCACAAGTTCTCCTTGAAGGTCGAGGCTGCGCCCTGGGCCTTCCAGGCGATTGGTGAAGTCCGTGCGCCGAACGGCGACCCGGACCTGCTCATCAACGCGCTCTTCGATGGTGACGTCTATGCGGTGCTCGCCTACGTGGACCAGCCAACGTCTGGAACGGACGGCCAGGAATACAACGTGGGCCTTTTCGACATGATGCTCTATTTTGACGACGAGGCGACTTCTATCCGCAACCTGAAATTCAAGCTGTTGCCGCCGGCAAATGACGATTGGGCCCAGGGAATCCTGAGCGATGCTCTTGGATCCAGTTCGCTTATCGGTAACGTGTGGGCTGGCAAGTACGACAGCGACATCACCAAGGCGTCTGCGAACCCGATGGACAAGCAGAAACTCAAGAGCATGAAGAAGCAGCATACTTCTGCCGAAGAGGCGATGTCCGATGACGACGACCGCCGTAGCCGCATGAAGAGCAAGGCCAAGGCTGCCGACGAAGAACCGGTTGTCAAGAAGAAAAAGAAAAAGAAGAAAAAGGTCGTCGAGGAAGAAGAGGAAGAAGTAAAGCCTAAAAAGAAAAAGAAGAAAAAGAAGGCTGTCGAACAAGACGAATGCGACGATCCGAACCTTACCATCAAGGAAAAGCGTCGCTGCCGCATGAAACACTAAAGTTTAACATCAACCCTTACAGAGGTAATCTATGTCCGGTCACTCCAAATGGGCCACCACCAAACGCAAGAAAGCCAAGACTGACGTCGCTCGCGCCAAGGCTTGGAACAAGCTGATTAAGGAAATTTCCATCGCTGCCAAGCTCGGCGGCGGCAACCCCGATTCTAACCCGCGTCTGCGCGCTGCCATCCTCAAGTCCAAGAGCCAGAGCTTGCCGACCAAGAACATCGAAAGCGCCATCGCCAAGGGTACGGGTGCCAACTCCGGTACCGAAATGACGGAACCGCTGTACGAAGGACGCGGCCCGGGTGGCATCGCCATCATGGTGCAGTGCTTGACCGACAACAAGGTCCGCACCGTTGCCGAAATCCGCAATATCTTCAACAAGAACAACGGTTCCATGGGTGAATCCGGTTCCGTGTCCTGGGCCTTCACGTACAAGGGCGTGATCATTGTCGACGCTGAGAAGTACCCCGAAGAACAGGTCATGGACCTCGTGATCGAAGCCGGTGCCGAAGACATGTCCACCGAAGACGGCGTGCATGAAATCTCCACGAGCCCCGAAGCTTTCGACGCCGTTTCCAAGGCCCTCGAAGCCGCGAACATCGAAATGATGAGCGCCGAAATCACCTACGTCGCCAACGACCCGGTGAAGCTCGGCCACGACGACGCCGTGAAGCTCCTCAAGCTCATCGAC
>CACXKY010000194.1 GCA_902768325.1 Fibrobacter succinogenes | reverse complement strand
GGTCACGGCATGACGAACAAGATTGGTGTTGCTGCAAAGCTGTTCACCGCTCTCGCCGAGAACAAGGTGAACGTCCGCATCATCGACCAGGGTTCTTCGCAGATCAACATTATTACCGGTGTTGACGAAGCCGATACCGAGAAGGCCATCAAGGCCATCTACGGCGCCTTTGTGAAGTAATCCGCGAGTGTCATCCCCGCGCAGGCGGGGATCCCCTATTATAAAAGACGACCCGGAATAAAATCCGGGTCGTTTTTTATTACGTTTGTGTTCAAAGGGAGGCTTGCCTATGAACCAATCGTTGCTTCGTGTTTGCTCCGCCTTGTTTATCGTGAGCGGGCTGAATACTATTGCAGGGCTGTTGTTGCAACTACTTACGGCTGGGATGCCAAACGAATCTTTTACGGGCTATATCGTCGCGATTCTGATGGGTGTGCTCGGTATTGCCGCGGGTGTTGCTTCGCTTGTTAAGAAGACTCCTATTTTTCTGATGATTCTTTCTGTGCTAGCGCTTGCACTGCGGCTCTATGGCGCCGTGGTAATCCCATATACCTATTCGTCGATGGGTTTGGGAACTGGTGCGATTTTGAATGCGCTCGTCAATAATTTCGTGAACCTTTCCGTTGTCCTTTGCATCACGACGTTCTTTATCGGTTTGAAGAAGACGGCGGTTGAAGAAAAAGGCTTGAACCTTGGCTTGCTCCGTTTCTGCGCGGTCATCTTTATTGTCGATGGCGCGAATGATCTGCTCAAGATTCTGCTGAGCTACTTTACGAAAACAGCAAGCGGTTTTGTACAATCACTTTCCTGGTTTTCTATTGCGCTGGTGGTCGTCTCGATTGCGGTGGGTGTTTTTGCGATAGCCAAGAGGAATTCGCTCGTCTTGAAAGTCTATGCGCTGGTTGCCTTCGTGCATATTCTGTGGAACACCTTCGCATACGTCCGCGAGCATATGTTTGGCGGCATCTATATTGGCAATGCCGTTATTGGGCTTGTTTTCAACACGTTCTTCGTGGTGTGCATCGCCACGTTCTTTGTCAATGTGGAAGAAAGCAAGTTCTACCTCCAGAAACTGAAGGCGCTATTCTTCAAGCGGAAGAATCTTACCTGACTTACCGCTTCTTCACTGTCTTGAGGCTTGCGCGCCTTGAAATCGCTGTCGTGCCGGTGCTGTCTGATGCTGTGCCGGTAGTGTCTGCCGATTCGGTGATGTTGAAGTAGTCAATTTGAAAATAGTTGATGGAACTCTGCCCCTTATACCCTTCCACAAGCGCCATGACATCGGTTATCTTGCCCACCTTCAGGCCGAGCTCTTCCCATTTTTTGAAGTGTGCGGTAATGTCGATGTGGCCGCTGTCGCGTACGGTGCGGCGAATGCTGAAATACTGCTTGAACGAGGTGTTGCCCTGGACGCCCAAGTAGTTGTTGGCGGTGTTCTGCCAGATGTCGTAGGTGTCGCCATCGACGGTGAATTCGCCGAGCCTGGTTCCGAAAGTGGATGTGTCGGCTGTATCTTTGATTATCCAGTAGTCTATGATATAGAATTCGGTTTTCGGCTCGGTGGTATTGCCTTGGATGCCAACCAGAAAATAGGGGGTGCCGAAGCCGCTGCTGGTCGAAGGTCTTTGGCTCGTCGAACTTGGGACCAAAGCGCACGATAGCGTCCGCGACCTTGGAGTAAACTAAGTAGCCGCCATCATCGTAGCACTCCAAATAAGCATTGTAGCCATCGCGCCAGACTTCGTAACTGTAGTTTGTGCTGTCTATTGTGCCCGAGGCGTAGTTTTCGCCCTCCGCGGGCCATGCGTTAGGACACCTTTCCGCATAGATAGTCGTAGCCAAGCCCATGGTGAGGGCGATTCCTAAACCCACTAGATTCTTCATGCTACTAATATATACTTTTTGCGGCCCGGTGGGCGTTAATTCTGCTTAACCTTCGCGCCGTTCGCCTTGAAATACTGCGAATTCTCGTTCAGGGAACGGCTGTTCTGTAAACGCCCGTTCAGGAACAATTCGCGTTTTTGCGATTTTTCGTCGCGGGCATGGGATGCGCGGCGATTTTCGCGGGGTGTTTCGAAGATGCGGGTCGGTGGCTCCACGCTCGATTCCAGCTTCCACTTTTCGAGGGAATCGAGACCGGCATTCCCGAGGACGGCCAGATCGTAGCCGATGACCTTAACGGCGCCCGCGGCGTATGCGGTATCGAGCTGCGCCGAGATTCTTGCGCTGTCTGCGAGCGCGTGCGAGTCATCGGTGCGGAACAGTTCCATGTCTACCCAGAATTCGATTCCGTACTTTTTGCAGGCGTCAGCTACCGCGCGTTCGTAATTGCCCACGGTCGCGGTTTCGGCATGGGCTTTGCCTGCATCGCTTGCGCCTACGCCGTCCTGTACGGCGATAATGTCGGGCTTGAATCCCGCATCAAAGAGCTTCTCGAAAAACGATTGCAACTTCTCTGGCGTTTCCAGATTTTGGTTGTAGAACGGGGCCGCCATCACTTTCCAGCCCTTTGCCTGTGCGGCTTCGGTGACCGGCTTTAAAAAATGTTCCGTGAGCATTTCCGGAGTCGCATCATCGCGCAGTCCGTCCCAGTAATAGCGCGCAATCTCTTGCGGGATGTACACGCCTTCGACAACGGTCTCGCTCCCGTACAGCGCGTAAATTTCTTCAAGCACTTTCAGGTTGCGTGCAGACAAAGTATCGAGCTGCTCGGCCGTCGGCGGGGTGTACCAGTTTTCGCCATTGTAGTAGAGCCCGAGCCAGATTTTGGTACCTGCGGTTTTTGCTGCTTCGATGCTCTTTGGGAAAAGCTCGTTGTTCTTGTACTGCGTGTCTTGCAGAAAGTCCAGTTGCGAAGGGTAGTACAGGTGTGTCGCCTCGACGGCGGCATACTGCAACACGACTTCGTCCATCCCGAGCGCGTGCAGGCGCTGGTGCATGTGCGTGATGGAATCCTGCGGGTAGTAGGCGGTTGACCATCCGGCATCGAACACGCCCGCGATTCCTGCGGCGTTCGCTCCAACGACTCCGCACAGGAGCGCGGGGAATGTATGCCTAAAAATGTGCTGCGAGATAGCCATACTTGAAATATATACTTTTATAATATATATTACGAATATGGCTAGAATTCATATCCGGTTTTTTAGTTTGAGGGGCGCCACATGGGTTGCCTTGCTTTTTGCGTTTTTACAGACCCCGCTTTTTGCGGCTGGTCTCGTAAAACAGTCTATCGACACGACCGATGCGATGGCGACGCTTGACAATTTCGACCGGGGATTCTATACACCGCAGGTGCTGCACCTCAAGCCTTCGGGCGGCAAGCCGATTGAAAAGCCGTATGCCAAGTTGTTACACTTGCGTGCGGAAATTTCGGAATTCAGTAGCCACGCTTGGCTAGGCATCGATTCGGCGAGCGGGGATACGATTCGCGGCAAGGACCAGGACCTTACCGAAGATGCCCTGAACGTATTGCAGCAGACTTTCGACAATATCCGCAAGAATAACGGGCACGTGATTGTGCGCATCTGTTACGACCCGTGGTACAATGGCCGTAGCAACGTGACTCCGGATCACGAGTGGGTGCTGAAGCATGTAAAGCAGTTGGCGCCGGTGCTCTCGAAGAATACCGACGTAATCGTGGCGCTCGAGATGGGCATGCACGGCGCCTACGGCGAGATGCATTCCGATACGAACATCACTTACGACCGCGTTGCCGAAGCGACAAACTTGATGTTGCGTAACACACCGCCCGAACTGAAAATCCTCACGCGCACGGGCAATTATTCGGCGAAGGTGCTTGGCTTTGACAACTGGGGCGTGGACTTCCATATCGACGGCGAGAAGTTCAAAGAAATCGCGAAGGCGAAAGGCGACACCATGTACCGCGTGGGAATGTTCAACGACGGCTATTTGGGAACGCAGTATGATTACGGTACCTGGGGTGCCGATTGTGCGACTTCCATTTGCCGCGAAGAGGGCGTGGCCTGGCTCGAGAAGTACGGCATCAATACGCCTTACGGTGGCGAGGCGCTCACGACGGCAGACAATTACCAGGTCATCAATACTCCGGAATTCTTGGCGTACGAGGGCTTCCGCACGCATACGAGCTATCTGAACATCCAGTGGAACAACAAGCTGATTGAAAGCTGGAAAAAGACGCCTTTCACGCAGAAGGATTTCGATTACGACCCGGCGCGTGTCGATTCGCTTTCGGGATTCAAGTACATCAACGACCACTTGGGCTACCGCTTTGTATTGCGCGAATCGTGGCTGAGCGATACGGTGGGGAGCGACGGAATTTTACGTGCGAAATTGCGCATCCAGAAC
>CACXKY010000193.1 GCA_902768325.1 Fibrobacter succinogenes | reverse complement strand
TTAAAACGGAAAAATGGTGGAAAATGTTCCAGAAAATTTTGGTTACCATTCTTTTTTCTTGACTCCCACCCTTTGTTGATTTATTTTTACAACGAATAATCCTCTAAGGAGACCGCCACATGAAAAAATTCGCTCTCTTGGCCGGGACCTGCGCCCTGTTCTTTTTCGTCGCCTGCGGTGACGATTCCTCCACAAGTGTATCGAAGAATGATTCGCCAAACACCGCCGAAATCACGCCCCCAAAAGATACGGCCCAAGTCGATTCCGGCTGCACCGTCAAGGAATCCGCAGAAGGCTTTGACATTATCTGCAACGGGGATTCCATCGACACCATCCACGATGAAGAGACCGAACAGGGAACCTGCCACGTGAAAGACACCGTCAATGCCTCCGGGAGCGCCGGAGTGAAAATCACCTGCGGGGATTCCACGCGCTTCGTATGGACGGCTACAAACAACAAGGACGAAAAGGTCTCGAACGCCAAGGACAATAGTTCCTCATCCGAAAAAGAGGAGTCCACAGAAAAGGGAGCTTCTTCCGACAAGGCGGAGGATACCTCTTCTTCCGTAAAGTCCGAAAACTCGTCATCTTCAGTTAAAGCAGAAGTGTCGTCGTCTTCCGTGAAAACGGAGGGTTCATCTTCTTCTGAAAAAGCACCAAATTCCTCCTCCGTAAAATCGGAGAACTCATCGTCGTCTGTAGAACCGACAATTTTGTCTTCATCCATTTCCGAAGATCCGCCTTCATCCTCGGTATTGCAGGCCCCCGTCACCATAACCTGTAATTCCCAAAAGATAACCACCGACACCGCCTTCTGCTTCAGGAGTCGACTGAACGGGAACTATGCCATCTACAAGCTTTGCGGTGATTCCGAATACGACCCAGAAATAGCAACCTGTGACGGCGGCACCGTCAAGGTGGAATGTGGCGGTACCGCCTACGACACCCTGCAGAAAGTTTGCCTGAACAACACCCTCTACCCCCTGACCGCCACCGAAAAGGGAATCGACGGCGTCTACATTGGCGCGAACGACACCACCTTCGACAGCGATAAGAACATCGTCAGCGTAAAACCGGTCTATTTCGCCAAGGCGAACCTCCTCTTGGTGAAGAAGGGCGAAGGTAACTACGAGGGCGTTGTACCTCCGTCGCCCGGAATTATTTCGAAGGGAGCCCGCGTCAAGTACCACAACGAAATGTACTACGATATCGAAGCCGACACGTTGGACCTGTTCGTCGCCGGGGACACGAGCGGCTACTTCTACTTGACGAACATTGGTTTAAATGGTCTCGGAAACATTGCCGGCAACGACGCCTACGACATCGCACGGGCCAAGCTGGGCGGAAAATGGAGACTACCGCGAAATAATGAACTAAACGGTCTTTACAAATATCGTAGCTTCGGAAACGCGACATCAGAGTCCATCATTGACAATCACACCGTCTGCGATAACATAATCGACCCCGTCCACAAGACAGAAGTTGCGTTCCCTATCGCGGGCGCCTATACCGATACCGCCTTTGTCAACAGTGTTTCTATTTATAGGACGGCTAATACCTATTATATTTATTCCCCAAAAAACTTTAGCCCCTCTGCAAGCTCAACTTATGCTCAGTACAGATTCGGCCTCCCTGTCCGCCCGGTATTTACCGGCGATTAGGGAGAAAATCCTACCAGCCTAGCATCTCGGCGATTTCGGGGCCGATAAGGCCATCCTGCATCGTCATCGAGAGGATGCGCTGTTCCAATTCACTTGGCGGGTCTAAAGGGCCCGCCTTCTTATTTGCGGCGAGACGGCCCGCGGCCTCGTGATCCGAGACACTCGCGGCATCCGGTTTTAAACTGTTCGCGGACTCCTGCACGAGCAGTTCCCCGAGGGCAGCATGTAGCGCAAGCGACGCGTCGATGTACTTGAGGTGCGTCGGTTCTTCGAGGATAAAGTTCAGAGGCTTCTTTTCGGCAAGCACGCGAGTTGCCGGGACGCCCGGGCCATATTCGTCTTCCACTCCCATATTGGCAAGCACCGCATCCGAGGCGAGCAAGGCCTCCACAATTTGCGGGCGATCAAGCGCTCCTTTCACGCCGGTCGCCGTCACCACGAAATCGGCATCGCGCACAAGCGCGGCGACACCATCCAAATCGTTGCAGTCCGTGACCGGCACATCATTCGCATCGAGGAATGCGCACGAACCGCGCGAGCAGTCCGTCACCACCTGCACGTTTGCACCGGAGCGCAGCAGCTGCAGCACAATGCCCTGCCCCACCTTTCCGCTCCCGAACACGACGAACTTTTTGCCGGCGCCGTCAGCACCCGAATCTAAACAGTAATCATACCCGAGCTGAGAAAGCGCGCGCACATAACCTTCCCCAGTCCCGAGGCAAGTTTCGATGCGCTTCACGATCCCGCTGTCGGCCACGTACACGGGATGCTCGCAATTCTCGTAAAACTGAACGCCGCTCCGCGTGAGTTCCACAAAACCGAAGCGCGGATGGCAAGCCGAAAACTGGCCCGCGCAATCCAGAATCAAGTCGAAGCCGCAGCCAGCGGCCTCCATCTCGAGCGCTTCCTGCACTCCGATTACCGGAATCCCGTTTTCGCGCAAAACATCCACGATACCCAGGTCGCAAGGCATCGCCGCACCCGCAGCGTCGGCCCCTGCACAATCTTTACCCGAGCCCGCAATTCCCACAACGAGGTTGGCACCACCCGCCAGGAGCGCGCGG
>CACXKY010000192.1 GCA_902768325.1 Fibrobacter succinogenes | reverse complement strand
CCGAGCAGCGAAGAAGTCTTCGCCGAGATGATGGCGCCGTCGTTCAGCTGGATGGCGACCGCCGGGCCTCCGGTCAGTTCGGCCTTTTCCACGGCAGCGGCAATCACGGGGCGGTCGGCAGTGCTAATCTGCGCCTGCTCCATGATGAGTTCCTGCTTGTAAATCTGGTCTTTTTCCGCGTTGCCCTTGCGAACATCGCACATCGTGTTATAGTAGCGGCGGATAATTTCCTGCTTGGCGGCCTCGCAAACTGCATCGTCATCGACAATGCAGTTGCCGGCCATGTTCACGCCCATGTCCGTGGGGCTCTTGTACGGGGATTCACCGAGAATACGCGTAAACAGAGCGTTCAGCACCGGGAAAATTTCCACGTCACGGTTGTAGTTGATTGTAGTTTGTCCGTAAGCTTCCAAGTGGAACGGGTCGATCATGTTCACGTCGTTCAAGTCGGCGGTGGCAGCCTCATAAGCGAGGTTCACCGGATGCTTCAGCGGAATATTCCAGATGGGGAACGTCTCGAACTTGGCGTAACCGGCCTTCACGCCGCGCTTGTTCTCGTGGTAAATCTGCGAAAGGCACACGGCCATCTTTCCACTGCCCGGGCCCGGAGCGGTCACCACCACGAGTTCGCGGGTAGTTTCGACAAATTCGTTCTTGCCGTAACCGTCGTCGCTTACAACCAAAGGAATGTTGCTCGGGTAACCCGCAATCGGGTAGTGGCGGTAAACCTTGAGGCCAAGTCCTTCCAGCTTCTTCTGGTAGGCAATCGCGCTCGGCTGTTCCTGCCAGCGGGTCAGCACCACAGAGCTCACGTACAGGCCGTAACCGCGGAAGGCGTCAATCAGGCGGAGCACGTCCTGGTCATAGGTAATGCCGAGGTCGCCACGGACTTTGTTCTTTTCGATATCGCCCGCGTTGATGGCGATAATGACTTCGGCCTTGTCCTTGATTTTTTCGAGCATGCGGATCTTGCTATCGGGCGCGAAGCCGGGCAATACGCGGGATGCGTGATGGTCGTCGAACAGTTTTCCGCCAAATTCCAGGTAAAGCTTTCCGCCGAACTTCGCAATGCGCTCGGCAATTTTTTCGGACTGCGTCTTGAGGTACGCGTCGTTATCAAAACCTACTTTGAACATCTTTCTTTTCGCCTTCAGACAATCTTAAAATTAACCACACAAAAATAAAAAAATTCCCACCATAAAAAAGTGCCTCCAGGGCAGGAATTTCACTAGAGCCCCAGAGGCACCGTTGTACGGAGATCTTTAGGCGATTACGAGACCTTCGTTGGTGGCGGCATCGCCCTCGATATGGAAGGAATTGAGCACCGGATGTTCGCGGTCCATGAGCGAAAGAATCAAGTAGCTTGCCCTTGAATCGTAGGCAAGGCGTTTGTCTTCGTCGGAAGGACGCGACGGGGATTCCGGATGGGAATGCCAGTTGCCCAGCGGCGAGAGGCCGTTTGCACGCATGTCCTTGATGGCGGCAAGCTGTTCCTTGGGGTCCAGCGAAAAATGTTCGTTCGAATGGTCGATATTCGTGAGCAGGTAGACCTTCTCGATATGTTTGTCGCTACCTTCGATGCGCCCCGCAATCAGCCCGCAGGCCTCCTCGGGGAGGTTATTCACAGCATGCGCAAGGATTTTTTCGTATTCAGATTTCGGTAATGTTATCATTGAAACTCCTTTGATATATGAGGAGTGAGGTCGTTCCCTTCGGCCACTTTGGGGTATGAGCGGTGAGTTTTACTTTTCTCAAAGCGAGTGTAACGAGCGACCCCATACCTCAAGGACCGTAGGTCCGAGCCCATACCTCTTAGTGTTTCAAATCGCAAACCGCCTGCTCGTAATCAATGAGCTGCGTGATGGTCGGGTGCGTGCCGCACACGGCGCAGTCTTCGGTATGCGTCGGCAGTTTCACCTTGCGGAATTCCATCGTGAGCGCATTGTAAGTGAGCAGGTAGCCCGTGAGCAAATTGCCCACGCCGAGAATGTACTTGACGGCTTCCATCGCCTGCAAGCTACCGATAACGCCGCCCATAGCGCCAATCACGCCCGCCTGCTTGCAGGTAGGCACAGCATCTTTCGGAGGCGGCTCCTTGAACACGCAGCGGTAGCAGGGGCCCTGGCCCGGAACGTACGTCATGAGCTGCCCCTGGAAACGGATGATTCCCGCATGGGAGAACGGTTTTTTCGCCATCACGCAGGCGTCATTGATGAGGAACTTCGCCGGGAAATTGTCGGTCCCGTCGATGATGAAATCGTAGTCCTTGATGAGGTCGAGAATGTTTTCGCTTGTGACGAAGGTATGGTACGTAATCACCTTCACATCGGGATTCATCGCTTCCATCGTCTCTTTCGCGGATTGCACCTTGGGCTTGCCCACATCCTGCGTAGCGTGGATAATCTGGCGCTGCAAATTGGAAAGATCGACCACGTCGGCATCGACAATGCCGATGGTGCCCACGCCTGCTGCAGCAAGGTACATGGCTACAGGCGCTCCGAGGCCGCCCGCGCCAATCACGAGAACTTTTGCGTTCAGGAGCTTCTTCTGGCCCTTCGCGCCCACCTCTTTCAAGATGATGTGGCGGGAGTAGCGCTCCAGCTGTTCGTTGGTAAATGCCATTAGCAGCCGCCTCCCATGAAATAGAGGAACTCGACGCTGTCGCCGTCCTTGAGCACGGCCTTGTCGAACGTTCCACCCTTCTCGGCTTCAATCAGTTCTGCGACGGTGAGGCCGTCCTTGTATTCTTTCTTGTTTCCTGCAACTGTAATAATCATTTTATACTCCTTGGTTAGTCGCCGACCTTCTTCACGATGAGCGTGTAGGTTCCGTCCTGGTTGTCGTCGAGTTTCAAGATTTCGTGCCCCTCTTCCTTGATGCTGCGCGGCACGTTCTGCACCGGTTCGCCGTCGTTCAGGCGGATAGAAAGGATTTGGCCTTCTTCCAATTCTTCGAGGGCGACCTTCGCCTTCACGAAAGTAGTCGGGCACACGACATCGGTAATGTCGATGGTATCGTCGATTTTTATTTCTGACATTATTGTTTCTCCGTACATTGTTGTTTTAATCTGGCCCAAATATAGAACGCGTTTTCGCACGCGTCCAATACATTGTTTTTATGCTGAATTATCAGTTTTTTCTATAGCAAGTTGCCATCTTATGATTATATAATGTAGTACCACTCCTCGCT
>CACXKY010000191.1 GCA_902768325.1 Fibrobacter succinogenes | reverse complement strand
GATACCAGCACGCAGTCAAAGCGGGCGGGCAGTTCGCGCAAGAGTTCGAAATGCTGCATCACGAGGTCGGGCCGCATGACCGGGGTCCTCGTATGGATGCGGAGCGTCGTGACCGAGCCGTGCATCGCGATGGCCTCGATGAGGTCGCGGAAGGCGCCGGGGCCGAGCGTCAGCGGGTCTCCGCCCGAAAGAATCACTTCCCATACATCGCTGTGGGTGTCGAGCCAGTCGCTCACCTGTTTGGCCACGTCGGGAATATTCTGGAAGGGATAGTTCTTGCGGAAGCAGAAACGGCAGCGTACACCGCAGGTGGCGGTCGAGACTATCAGGGCGCGCCGGTCGTACTTCTGGATGATGCAGTCGGATTTTCCGGCGGGAAGGTCGCCGACAGGGTCGTCCACGAATCCTTCCACTTTCTTGAGTTCGTCCTTGGTCGGCAAGACTTCGCGCAAGAGCGCCATCGGGTCGTTTGCCTTCTTGATAAGGTCTGCGTAATGCCTAGAACAGAGGAACGGGAACTTGGGATTCGTATCGAGGTTGTCTTGGACGGTCTTTGCGACGGATTCGGCCAAATTACATCCCAAATGCTCCAAAAAGTCGGGGATTTGCGTGAAAACGGTATCGGTGCTTTCCATTATATTGCTAAATTTAGAATCAAAATCAACAAGAGGATAATATGGGTACTGTAAGCACCAACGAATTCCGCAAGAAACTCAAGATCATGGTCGATGGCCAGCCGTATGAAATCATTGAAAACCAGTTCGTGAAGCCGGGTAAGGGTCAGGCCTTTAACCGCGTTCGCATCAAGAACCTGGTGACGGGCCGCACGCTCGAACGCACCTGGAAGAGCGGCGACACGGTTGAAGAAGCCGAAGTGACCTACACCGAAATGACGTACCTCTACAACGATGGTGCTACTTGGTACTTCTTGAACAACGAAAACCAGGAAACCGAAGAAATCTCTAAGGAACACCTCAACGGCTGCGAAGTGTGGCTGCTTGATGGCGCTACCGTCGAAGTCACCTGGTGGAAGGACCCGAAGAGCGGCGACACCCTGCCTATCGAAGTGATTCCGCCGACCTTCGTCGACCTCATGATCATTGACGCTCCTCCGGCCGTGCAGGGCAACACCAGCGGTAACGTTCTCCGCGAATGCACCGTCGAAACCGGCGCCAAGGTGATGATTCCGCTGTTCATCGAGAACAACACCAAGATCCGCGTGGACACCCGCGACGGTTCTTACCTCGAACGCGCTAAGTAATTGCGTCATCCTGGAGGGTTCGCAGAACCCGATAGGATCCATACAAATTTCGCCTCGTCCATGCGACGGGGCTTTTTTATATTTATCGCAGGTAATAGGAGTAACTATGGCGAATTTGCGGTGTCATCCTGAGCATCGTCATCCTGGGCGCGAAGCGACCGGGATCCATACATCTTGTGTGCGCACTTGTTTAATGGCGATGTTTGTCGCTCTCATCCTTGTCGCTTGCGGTGACGACGATAGCGATTTCGCAACTCGACCTTCGGACGATTTGTCTTCGAGCGTATCCAGTAGCAGCCGTCATTCCGGGGGCCTGTCCTCGCTTGACGGGGAAGACCCGGAATCTAGTAGTAAGGGAGATGGTGGCTCGGATGCCGCCATGACGAGCAGCAGTATAGACGATGTGATGTATTCGTTCGGCGTCACACCGAAGTCGAGCAATAATGAGACAAGTGTGTCCAGTTCCAGTACTAGGTCCAGTAGCATTTCGGAATATATAAGGGTGCCGTGTGATGTCGAAACAGATGAGAACTGCTTTGAAGATGTTCGAGATGGTCAGACTTACAAGACTGTGAAAATTGGTGACCAGTGGTGGATGGCCGAAAATCTGAGTTACGAAGTAGATTCTAGTTTCTGCTATATTGAACTGTTCGGTTACGATTCCAAGCACGATTCTGCTGAGTATTGTGACAAGTACGGTCGCTTCTACACGTGGGCTGCGGCGGTAGGCAAGTCCGAGGACGAATGTGGCTACGGACACACCTGTTCTTTGCCATCGGGCAATATTCAAGGCGTATGCCCCGATGGCTGGCATCTGCCTAGCAACGATGAGTGGAACACTTTGTTTGATGCTGTCGGTGGTTCTTCAACTGCTGGCATAATGCTCAAGTCCACGTTCGGCTGGTACGACAATGGCAACGGCACGGATGCCTACGGTTTTTCCGCTCTCCCTACGGGCTTCCGCGACAATAGTGGCGGCTTCTACCTGCGTGACTACGCCCTCTTCTGGAGTTCCACGGAGTTCGGTCGCGGTTCCGCGTACTACATGTACTTGTACTATAGCGACGAGAGTGCGAGCTTGGGCTACTACGCCAAGTACCTCGCGAAATCCGTCCGTTGCCTCAAGGACGATTCCTAACCCTTTCAAAAAGTTTACGCATGGACAATCTGTCTATGGAACAAGGGCGCCTCGGGCGCTCTTGGAGGGTAGATTTAGAATGTTGTTTGAAAGGAGTATGTATGGGATTTTTTAAACAACTCACCCGGTTTACGTCCGTGGCGTGTTTTGCCGCGGGCTTTCTTGCGTTCGGTTCCGCGCCTGCAGGCGCCGCTCTGGACCCCAATTTCCACATCTACATTGCGTACGGCCAGTCCAACATGGGCGGCACAGCCGATGCGCAGAGCGCCGATAAGGCCGAAAATCCGCGTTTCAAGATTTTCGCGACGCAGAAGTGCTCGGGCAAGGGGCGCAACACCATTGGCGAGGTCTACCCGGCGGTGCCTTCGCTCTTTAACTGCGGTAACACGATTTCGATTGCCGACTGGTTCGGGCGCACGATGGCCGACAGCATGCCCGACGTGACTATCGGGATTATCCCGGTCGCGGTGGGTGGTGCAAGCATCAAACTCTTCGACCAGGACCAATATGCGAGTTACCTCTCTACGGCGGAGGATTGGCTCAAGAATTACGCGAAGGAATACGCGAGCGATGGCAACGTCACCAAGACGATTATCGATATCGCGAAGAAGGCGCAACAGGTGGGCGTCATCAAGGGCTTCATCTTCCACCAGGGCGAAACTGATGGCGGCTACCCGGACTGGCCGAAAATCGTGAAGAAAACCCGCGACGACATCTTGAAGGCGCTGGACATGAGTTCCGACACGGTGCCGTTCGTGGCGGGCGAGCTCCTGCGTTCGGGCTGCTGCTATTCCGACCGCGTGTCGAAACTCCCGAACACGATGGATAATACCTACTACGCGTCTTCCGAGGGCCTTGACGGCAACGGCGTGGACCGATACCACTTCGGTCACGACGCCTACGTGACGTTTGGCAAGCGCTATGCAGAGCAGATGCTCAAGGCGGTGAACCGCACTCCGGTGGTACCTGAACCGCAGAAGCCGTTCAAGGGCAAACCGTTTGAAATTCCCGGCAAGATCGAGGCCGAAGACTTCGACATTCCGGGTGTCGGCTCGGGCAACGACTCCTACAAGGAAAACGATTCCGAAGACCACGGCGGCAGCAATTACCGCGAAGGGACGGGCGTCGACATTTACAAGAAGGCGACGGGCTACATCGTGGGCTACAACCAAGAAGGCGAATGGCTCGAATACAGCGTGAATGTCAAGGAAGCGGGCGACTACACTTTCTTTGCTGCCGTTGCATCGGCCAATGAGACTTCCGGTTTCCAGATGTCGCTTGACGGCAAGAACATCACCGACGTGATCTCTGTCCCGAAAAACGAAGGCGAGGACAACTACGACGACTACAACAAGGTGCGGGCGACGGTGAACCTCCCTGCGGGCGAACACATATTGCGCTTTACGGTAACCGGTTCCTGGATGGACGTGGATTATTTTGTGTTCGGAGAAGACGAAATCGTTTGCGTTGACGGATGCACTGACTTTGTAAGGCCTGCGCTATCGCATGCGACCGGAGCCGAAAATTACAGCATCTTCGACATGAACGGCAACTATCTGGGAAAGGTGCGAGCCTCTGGAATGCAGGAACTCCGCGCCAGCGCGAAAACCCTCGTGAAAACGGGCGGCTCGTACTACGTGAAGTCGAAAAACGGCTCCACGATGGTACGCGTGACGAAGTGATTCATAAAATTTTTGTTTGTAGGGGGAGGTGTCCCCCTCGCCGCCTCAGCATTGTTTAAAAACATTTATAGATTTAATGAAGAATCCTTTATAAAGGGGCGTTTTGTGGCTTTGGAAAAATCAAAAAGTTTTTTTGCTTTGGCAATCTCCAGCTTACTCCTTCTCGCTGCTTGCGATGGCGACAGCAGTTCTTCCCCCGTCACCCCGAGCGATAGCGAGGAGTCTAGCAGTAGCGTCACTTTGGCGAAATCTTCATCTTCCGTCAAGAGTTCTTCCTCCGTCATTCTGAGCGATAGCGAAAAATCTAGTAGCAGCGTCGCCACGGCGAAGTCCTCCTCCAGCGTCAAGAAGGAATCCTCCTCTTCCGTCATTCCGAGCAGTAGCGAGGAATCCAGTAGCAGTGTCAAGGCAGCTTCTTCAAGCAGTGTCCTTTCGTCGTCATCCTTGGGTTCCGAAGGAACGATAGCATCCAGTAGCAGCACTGGAGAGGCTGGCTGGAGTTGGGATGTTCCGAAGGAGGAACGCCTTAATTCGGAAATAACCTACGGCTCCATGACGGACAGCCGTGACAAGAAGGTGTACAAGACCGTAAAGATTGGTGAGCAGACTTGGATGGCGGAAAACCTGAACTATGCCGACAGCGCGACGACCCCGAGCCTATTGGAGCGCAGTTGGTGCTATAATAATGATAGTGCAAATTGTGTTGTGGCGGGACGCCTTTATACCTGGGCAGCGGCGATCGATTCGGCCAAACTTTATAATGATAAGTCTATAGACTGCGGTTACCGCAAGGCCTGTGCCTTGCCTGATACGGTGTACGGTATTTGTCCGCCGGGCTGGCACTTGCCTGATAAGACGGAATGGAGCAAACTGTTTACCGCAGTGGGCGGGAAAAGCACTGCAGGCAAGATACTCAAGTCGCAGACTGGCTGGAACGATCACATTGGTACAAGTGGCAATGGTACGGACGCCTACGGTTTCTCTGCGTTCCCTGCTGGTGGCAGAGGCAACGATGGCGCCTTCGGCGGTGAGGGTCTCTACGCTTACTTCTGGAGTGCCACTGAGTACGGTAGCTACAACAACCCCTTCAGCATGGATCTGTACTACGACACTGAGGGTGCGAGCTTGTATAGCTACAGTAAGAACGTCGCCTTCTCGGTTCGTTGCCTCAAAGATTAACAAGCCGAGTGAAGTGGTCGCCATGTTTACTTGAGCGAGCATTTCCGAGGC
>CACXKY010000190.1 GCA_902768325.1 Fibrobacter succinogenes | reverse complement strand
GGGCTCGGGTTCGAACGCGACGTATACCTGGAACAGGAACCGGGCGACAGGGAAACGCCGAACGAGGCGCCCCTCCCCTTCGCGGTACTGGTCCATAACCTGCGGAGCGCCTTCAACGTCGGATCCATCATCCGCAGTACGGACTGTTTTGGGCTCGAAGGCGTCCACCTGAGCGGGTACAGCTGCGGCCCCGACCACGTGACCGTCAAGAGCGCCGCCCGCGGGTGCCAGGAATGGATTCCCATCAAGCGCTGGGACTCCCCCTTCGACTGCATCCGCTGGCACAAGGAAAACGGCTACGAGATTATCGCGCTTGAAACCGGCGAAGACATCCCGAGCATCAACGATGTAAAATGGCCGCAAAAGGGCCTTATCGTCCTCGGGAACGAAGAACTCGGAATCGCCCCCGAAATCATGGCCGAAGCCACCATGAAGGTGACCATCCCCATGGCGGGCCGCAAGGCAAGCATGAACGTCGCCGGCGCCTTCGCCATCATGTGCTTCAAGATACGGTCGGACCAGGGCTAGAAAGAACCGCCCAAAAAAGCTATATTTACCGCGTATGGAAATAATTCAAGACAGAATGAAGGTCAGTATCGCCTACACTCTGAAAGAACGTACCGGCAAAATCCTCGAAGAAGTGCCCGATAATTTTCCGTTCGTCTATATCCACGGGTACAACAACATCATCCCCGGCTTAGAAGACTCCCTGAACGGAAGGCACCTGAACGAAAGCTTTTCTGTAGATATTCCCTTCCAGCAGGGTTACGGCCCGTACCGCCCCGATTTGGTTATGGAAGTGCCCAAGGCGGAACTCCGCGAAGTGGGCGAACTCTGGCTAGGCATGGAACTCGAGATGTTCGTCGACGATGACGTCCGTGAATTCCAGCTGCCCGAAACGGCCGACGAATTCGTGGACAGCTTGAACCTGGACGGCGACGACGAAGCCGACGGCATCTACACGGTCAAAGAAATCCGGAAAGATACGGTTATCGTCGACGGAAACCACCCCTTTGCCGGCAAGGACCTCATTTTCGACGTGACAGTCGTCGCCATCGAACAGCCCAGCTATACCGAACTCGAAAGCGGGTTTCCCGACCAGGAAGAATACGACGACTACGACAATTTTGAAAACGGCTTTAATGAAACCGATGGTGACAACTTCGACACCAACAATCACAACAGGAGATGGCGCTAAGTTCATCGATGGATGAATCCAGCAAAGCGGCATCACAGACAAATTAATAAAAGAATCCCTCGGTCTAGGACCGAGGGACTCTTTTTAAGCTTTTCGCAGATTCGCGATTAGTCTTCGTCGGCGAGTTCCGGAGCCTTCTTGATCACGTTGCGGCGGCCATAGCGGACCTTGGCGGGATCGAAAGCGGTTTCAGGGACTTCGACAGCTGCGGTAGCGGGAGCTTCGGCGACAGCGGGAGCAGCAGGAGCGGCAACCGGGGCGGCCGGAGTTTCAACCGGGATACGCGGAGCGAGCGGACGGCGGGCTTCAGCAGCCGGCGTCTCAACAGCGGTTTCAGCAGCCGGGGCAGCAGCGGGTTCCGCAGCAGCCGGTTCGGCGTTGAATTCACGACGGGGGCGTTCCGGACGGCCTTCACGGCGGTCACGGCGAGACCCACGGCCTTCACGCTGTTCATTGCGGTCGCGGCCCTGACCCTGCTGGGACTGGCCGTTCTTTTCACCGCGGTTTTCTTTATTCTGACGATCCTTGTTGCGATTGTCCTTGTTGCCACGGTCTCCGCGCTGAGCCATTTCCTGGGCGCTTACGGGGCGGCGGGAATTCGGCTTCAGGTTCATGTCCGGAGTGAGCTTTTTAACAATCGGGGTATGGAGATTGTCGAGAATCTTGCTAACCTTCGAGAGGATAACGATGCACAGGATCACTGCAATGAGTGAAAGTGCGAGAGCGATATAGTTTTCCATCTAGGCACCTCATAAGTAAGGGTTAATCCGCAACCGCAAGCTGGAAAAGACCTGCGGAAGGGGTGATTGCAAGTGTTTCAATTTGGGGCCATCTTAATAGCGCTTCCACGGAAGCTTGACGGCCAAGGGGGCTCCATCACGGATAAATCCGGTCTCGCGGAGCAAGACGGTTCTCGCCTGGGCGACGAACCGGGGGCAATCACGGCTGCAAATTTAACAAAAAAAGCGGTAAAGAAACGCTATACGAACGCTTTTTCAACAACTTTTTCCATTTTATCGGCCATAGCATCCCAACTCATGGATAAAGCGCGTTTTTTGGCGTTATTTTGCAATTCTTCAAGGCGTTTCCGGTCGTGCAAGACGGCCGCCGCCTTCTGACAGAACCCTTCGGGGTCGTCATTTTCGTACAGGAGGCCGGTCACGCCGTCCACGACGGAATCCTTGAGGCCAGCGACGTTGTTGCTCATCGAAATCGTACCGCAGAGGTTCGCCTCGATGTTGTTGATGCCCCAGCCTTCCTTGAACGAGGGGTTGATGAACAGCGACGACCTGCTCAGGAGGTCACGCTTTTCGTCTTCAGTGACGCGGCCGAGGAACTTCACGGAGTCGCGAACCCCGAGTTTATCGACCAGCTTTTCGAGTTCGCCACGGTAGTCACCACCGCCGGCCACTTCGAGCACGATCCCCGGGACGAGTTCGCGCAAACGCGGCATGGCATTGATGACGAACTGCGCATTCTTGTACTTCATGAGGCGGCCCACATAGGAAATCACCGGAGGATCGGCTTTCGGCTGGGTCGGGTGGAAGTATTCGGTATCGATACCCGGTTCCACGACCTCGGTCCACTTGGCCTTGATACCCATGTCGGCAATCTCGTCGGCAGTGCTCTGCGAAATCGCGAGGAAGTTTTCGCCCTT
>CACXKY010000189.1 GCA_902768325.1 Fibrobacter succinogenes | reverse complement strand
AGTTCCGCGTGATTCGCGATGCGACTTACAAGAGCGACTTTGACAAGCTCATGGAAGCCATGGCGGAATATAAGGCGTAGAGCGTGCGGCCAAGCTTGCTTGGACATGACCGAGCGATGAGGGTTTCTGCAACTCGATCGCGGTAGTCATTATGTAAGTAATATAGATTATCGGCGGTTCGCGGGGTGTGATGCAGGCCAAAAATATGCGAAATTGCGGCATCCGAGGCCCGGTGAAAAAAATCGGAAACCTATTGACAATGATGCCCTGAGAAATTATATTTAGTGCACAAGTGAGTAGTCAATGCTCGCGAGAACCAATTGATGCCCCGCCTTTTCAAGCATGTAGGCGGTGAGGAGTGAAAGATGAACAGGACGCAGTATCGCCTGATGGCGAAGGATGTCAAGGCCTGTAGGCGGTGAGGAGTGAAAGATGAACAGGACGCAGTATCGCCTGATGGCGAAGGATGTCAAGGCCAATCCCGCTAACCTGGCCAAGTATCGCAAGATTTTCAAGTACGCATACCCGTTTGGCGACAAGATCTTCAAGCGGCTTATGATCAACCAGATGAACCCCGAGAGGTTTATCGCCTTCCTGAACGCGATGATGGGGCTGGAAGGTCCGAACCGAATCAAGGAATTCACGTTCCGCATACAGGAAATTCCTACTCTGCCGACGCAGAAGAAACCGATTTTTGACATCGTGGGCACAAATCAGGCGGATGAACCGATTTTGGTTGAGGTGCAGCAGAACGCTAGCCAGATTTTCATTGATCGTCTGTTTTACTACGTGTCGCGCACGGTCTCGGTGCTTGTGCCGGAGGGCGCCAGCTACAGACTGCCGCACATCTACGTGCTCTCCATCTTGACGGAGGACCTGTTCGAGAGCGAACCGGATACGTACTTCCATCACGTTGCGCTCGCGAAGAACGGGAGGCCGTTCTACAGGAAGTTCGACGGGTTCCTGGTGGAGGTGGACAAGTTCCGCGAAATCGACAAGCGCACGCCGGAAGCGAGGCGCGAAAGGTCCGAACGCGCGGATATGTTGCGGTTCCTCATCGATTTGATGGAGGAAAAACCGTTTTCTGACGATATTTTGCAAAACGAGATGTACGCAAAGTTCGTAAAAGATGTATCTTTAGAGAAGATCGAGGACGAATTGCTCCTTCGGGAGGTTGACGACATGACCGATATCAAGTACGAAAAGGAAAGCTCTTATCTGGACGGGATCAGAGATACTGCCAAGCGGATGATTGCCGACGGCAAGCTGTCTAACGAGGAAATAGCTTCTTATTCCGGCCTTTCCATCGAAGATGTCGTCGTCCTGCGCAGCCAGGCTGAAACTTAGCGGTTTCATGAAATGTGTGGAGGCCGGTCATTTGACGCCTTCGGCGTCCGTTCAAACAAATCTTGAGTGCTGTCTTGAGGGACTTCTTGAGGGACATCTTGAGGGACAGGTCGCCAAATAATCTGCCCTTCGGGATGCTGTCCACTACCAATATTCCGAGTTCCGGCCACGGCCGAGTGATAAGTCATACATTCCCTGTTCAATAATGAACAAATGTGTAGAAAAACGGGTGCATTTATTGAAAAATGTTAAAAAGCATTGCTAAAAATGATTGAAAAATGCTGTCCCGGAAGATTCAAAGGCGACGTGATTCAATCGATGATGGAAAACAAAAGTTTCTGCAATAACAGATGTCAAGTTCCCGTTGATTGAGTCTTCGACCAAGAACTTGCTGAAACTATATCTCAACGATGTCGGCATTCTTACAGGGGTGTTGTATGGCCCGAATATCTCTGCGGTGCTGGACGACGTTCCTAGCATAAATCTTGGGGCGGTTTATGAAACGGTCGTCGCGCAAGAACTGAAGGCTCATGGGAAGAAACTCTTTTATTACGATAATCGGCACAAGGGCGAAGTGGACTTCTTGATAGACGACTTTGATTCGCTGTCCGTTGTCCCGATAGAGGTCAAGTCCGGCAGGGATTATAGGATTCATAGCGCTATTGACAACTTGCTCAAAGCGAACGAAAACGCAAAAGGGGTCGTGTTATCCAATAGTTCCAAGGTGGTGCAAAAGGGAGCGGTCTTGTATTTGCCGATATACTTTGCGATGTTCCTTTAAAGTAGTTGTTTCCAAAATGGAAACAACTACTCCATATGGAGCAATGGCACTTTCTCGGCACGTTGACGGCACCTCAATCAAAATTTTTTTGAAAAACGCTTGACAGTGACACACTGAAAATTTATATTGCAGTGCACAAGCGAGTAGTATATACTCGCAAAAACCAATTGAAGACCCGCAATTTCAGGCCTGTTTGCGGGGAGGAGTGAAAGATGAAAGAAGGTGTGACCGTTGTGTCGGTTAAGAAACCTAGAAATCCCCTTATAAGAACCTGCTCAAGTCGCGGATGTACATCATTCGCGGGGCAAAAACGATTGAATTATACTTGACGGGGATTTGCAAATTATGTATATTATAAATATAGAGATGAAGGTGCGGTTTGATCCGGGGAAGGCTCTCGTGGTCAAGCAGAAGCATAACATCGATATGGAATCAGTAAGGCAAGAAATCCTTGCGGGCCGATTTGTCACTAGGATGGTTAATAACCAAACAGAACATAAGGGTCAAAGAATGTTTCTTGTTCTTGTGGATGGGTATGTTCATTGCGTTCCGTTTATTGAGGAAAATGATGGAACATATTTCCTCAAGACAGCTTTCAAAAGCCGTTTGTATCAAAGGAGGTTTGAAAATGGCGAACTCGAAATTCATAGATGAGCCGATTGACGACGAAGAACGCGCTTTGATGGAAGCTGTGGAAAATGATGAAACTGTTCCGCTCCCGCAAGAAGAGGAAGAACGGATCCGTGCGGACATTATGTCCGCTTCGGCGAAGAACATCACCATCCGCATGCAGCTTGACGACCTGAACGGCATCAAAAAAATGGCGAAGGCCGCGGGCATGCCCTACCAAACACTCATCAATTCCATCATCCACCGTTACGTGACGGGTGGGATTGTGTTCAAGGTCGCGGTGTAGGTCTATTTATACCGAATTCGGTACATTTTAAGGGGTCGAAATCGACCCCTCTTTGGGGGTTTAAACCCCTCAAAAATGTATTTTGCTGGACAATTTCCTAGAATTATAGAAAATCGTCTAATTCTACTAGACGATTTTTGCAAATTTAATTAAATCGTCTAGTAGATAACACGCAGCGAGGTGTTGTCAAACGCCCGTATTTTTTCGGCACGCTCTGTTGCCGACTATATGAAAACGAACTGTAAATTTACACCGTATCCATAAACGTGCGCTGGATCTTGTTGAATACGATTACGCCCAGGGCCAGGATGAAGGCGGCAAAGCCGGCGGTGTAGCCGAGTGCGGCCCAGCTGAATTCGCCCACGCCGAGCATGCCGAACTTGAACGTTTCCATGATGCTGGTGAGCGGGTTCGCCTGCATGAGCATCTTGAGGCGCGGGTCCTCGATGGTGCTGAGCGGGTAAATCACCGGGGTTGCGTACATCCACAGCTGAACGATGAAACTTAGCAAGAAGGTAAGGTCGCGGTACTTGGTGGTGAGGCTGCTGAACAGTACGCCGAATCCGAGGGCGAGCGCGGCGATGAGCAGTACGAGTACCGGCGTGAGCAGTGCATACAAATTAGGGTGTACCGGGGCGTCGGTAAAAATCAGATAGTACGCAAAAACCAGGAAAAAGAGCCCCATCTGGATGCTGAGCCGCACGAGGTTGCTCGTGACGGTCGCAAGCGGCACTACGAGGCGCGGGAAATACACCTTGCCGAACATGTTCGCGTTCTCGATGAAGGTTTTGCTCGTCTGGTTCAGGCATTCCGAAAAATACGTCCAGAGGCAGATGCCGGCGAGGTAGAACAGCGGTTGCGGCAAACCGTCCGTCGAGATTTTCGCGATGCCGCCGAACACGACCATGAACATGATGGTCGTCATGATGGGCTGTATAAAGAACCACAGCGGCCCGAGGATAGTTTGTTTGTACCACGTGACGATATCGCGCTTCACGAACATGC
>CACXKY010000188.1 GCA_902768325.1 Fibrobacter succinogenes | reverse complement strand
ATGGTCGTTTTCGACAGCAGGAGCATTAGCGAAAGCCTGATCCAGCGTGAAGCCCTGTACCGGAACATCTTCGCGGAGGATGGTTTCGCCGTTTTCCACAGCCGTCATCGGTTCGACGTTGGACAAGTCGAGCGCCTTGAGCGCTTCCAGATGATCGAGCATCTTGTCCAGATGGCCCTTCACGGCTTCGATATCGCCTTCAGCGACTTCGAGCCTGGAAAGCTTGGCCAATTTCAACACTTCTTCACGTTCGAGCATAATTCCTCACTTTTACGGGAATAATATAGCAAAATGTGCAATGATGAGAGTGTAACGACAAATTACTCACCCCACATCACACATCCTCCATCATCAATCATCAATTATCAACTACCCCACGATTTGCAGGGCGGCGTACTTGAGGATAATCGTCCTTACGGTATTGTCGCCATTGAACCGCACGTCCACGCGGGCGTTGTCGCCGGTGCCGTAGCACTTGACGATGGTCCCAAGCCCGTACTTGGTGTGACGCACACGCGCTCCCGGATGGTACGGATTCTCGCTGTACTCGTCGTACACGATGCGCGGGCCGCTCGGGGCGGCGGGCTTCACCGGGGGCGAGACCTTGATAGGATTGCGGTAGACGATGCGCTGGTCGTTCTTGCGGATGGACGCGGGTACAGAAGCCGGACGGTTGTAGCCCCCACCGAAACTCCCTCGGGACGACCCGTAGGAACTGCCGTATGAATTGCCGGAGCTGCCGGAGCCAAACGAAGACGGCTTGCGGAACATGCCCACGGGAGCCGAATTGTAACGGATCTGGCCCGGAGCGCTACCGCCAAAATCGATGCACGGCGTAAATTCAACTACAGTCGGGTCCAGTTCCTTGAGGAACCGCGACGGCAAGAAGGGACGTATGGTCCCCTGGAAAAAGCGGCGTTCCGCATGGTACAGATAAAGTTTCTTCTCGGCGCGGGTGCAGCCTACGTAGAACAAACGGCGTTCTTCTTCGACCTGTTCACGGCCCTCGTTCGGCGAAAGCATGGACGATTCGCGGATCAGCGGGAAGATTCCCTCGTCACAGCCGGCGATATGGACCGTATTGAACTCCAGACCCTTCGCCATATGGATGGTCATGAGCGTCACCGCGCCCTTGGAATCGTCGACTTTCTTGTCGGCATCCGTCAACAGCGAAATATCCTGCAAAAAGGCGTCCAGCGTCGCGTCCTGGTGGTCTTCGTCAAATTCGCGGATGGCGTTCACCATTTCGTCGATGTTCGCGATGCGCTCGTCGGCCGTAAGTTCATCTTCCTTGCGCAGGAATTCCTTGTAGCCCGTGTCGGCGATAATCCGTTCCGCAAGAATCGGGAGCGGAGTCTCCCCCGCAGCCAGCAAATTCTTCCAGCCTATAATCATGTCGGTAAAGCCCTTGAGCTTCGGGGCGGCACGACCCGTACCGTTTGCTTCGGCCAGCAACATCTGCCAGAACGTCCCTTCGCCCTTGCGCACGCGCTCCAGCACCGCTTCTACGGTCGTCTTCCCGATAGCGCGGGACGGCGTATTGATGACGCGCAGGTGGGCGGCATCATCCTTCTCGTTAGCGAGCAAGCGCAGGTACGAGAGGATGTCCTTGATTTCCTTGCGGTCCCAGAACCTCGTACCGCCAAAGATGACGGACGGGATTCGGCTATCGTTCAAAGCTTTTTCAATCACGCGGGACTGCGCGTTAGTGCGATAGAAAACAGCCGTCTTTGCATAATCATCGACACCCGCAGCCAAAATGCATTCCGCAATCTGCTGGGCCTCGCTGCGGTCGTCCACCATATGGCGCACGCGAATCGGGTCACCGGCCTCTTCTTTCGAGAAGACCTTCTTCTCCATTTCGGCCGGGCGGATGTTATGCGCAATTACGGAACCCGCACCCTTCACGATATTGCTCGTGGAGCGGTAATTACGTTCCAATTTTACGATGGTCACCGGGGCAAAATCGCGGTGGAAGTTGCGGATAATCTTGATGTTCGCACCACGCCAGCCGTAAATGCTCTGGTCGTCATCACCCACCACCGTCACATTCTTGTTTTCGTTGATCAACAACTTCAACAGTTCGTACTGCACGTCGTTCGTGTCCTGGTATTCGTCCACGACAACATACTGGAAGCGGTCCGCAAGCTGTTTAGCCAAGTTCGGCACCTTCTGCAGCATGAGTACGGTGTTGAACAGCAAATCGTCAAAGTCCATCGCGTTCGATTCACGCAGGCGCTTCTGGTATTCGGCATAGTAACGCGCGCGCCTTTCTTCGTCGGCGAACTCGGCACGGGCAAGCGCAATATCGGGAGTCTGCAGCACCGCAGAACCATTCTCGTGAAGCACCGTATTCTTGTAACGCGAAATCGCACCATGCACGCGCTTGATTTCGGCGGCATCGCATTCATCGCCCAAGTCTTCCTTCAAAATCTGCTTCAGCAAACGCTTCTGGTCGTCGTCATCGTAAATCGAGAAATTGCCATCATACCACTGCCCGCCAAATTCCCTGAGCACAAAGTCCCTATTGAGGCACATCTTGAGCATACGTAGGCACACGGAGTGGAACGTTCCCATCCACGAAAAACGCATCGGGGTATCGAGTAATTTTTGGATACGCGCAGTCATTTCGCGGGCGGCCTTGTTGGTGAACGTCACCGCAAGAATCCTGTCGGCCTCCACGCCATAACTCGAAACAAGATGGGCAATCTTGTAGGTGATGGCACGGGTCTTTCCCGAACCCGCACCCGCCAAGATCAGCATCGGTTGCTCCGGGTTCAACTCGCGGTCAAGGACTGCACCATCCACAACATTCGCCATCAAGCGCTCCTATACGATATACGGATGTGCAATATAGAAATGTTCTCCGATTTACCGTCTCTTCAGTTTTCTTTTTTACTTGCCCGAATAATATCCCCCACTCTTCCGGGCACCCCTAAATTCGATCTTGCCCGATTCAGTCAAGATTTGCAAATAGCGTTGCGCCGTTCGCAAGGAGAGGTTGAGCATCGAAGCTAGCGCAGGCGTGTTGATTCCAGGGTTAGCTTGGATTTCAGACAGGATTTGTTCGGGGAGTTTTTTACCCGTTTCGCGGTGGCGTACTGTTCCTTTTTTCGGCTTCAGATTATTCCATAATAGTCGCAACAAGTCCGTCTGCGTCGCAACTACGCAATCAGCAATAAAGTTGACGAAGGACTTGTCACTGATGTGCGCCGCTTCTAAGGCCGACACGTATTCCATACGCCTAATGGCGGGAATCAGCGCGATGGTGTATTCGCCTCGGAGCAGCGCAAGATTCATCAGCAATCGCGCCACGCGTCCATTACCATCGACAAAGGGGTGAATGAACACGAATTTCTTGTGGACCTGCGCGGCGAACTCCACAGGATTCATCCTTGATTCGTTCTTGTTGAACCAAGCGACAAACTTCTTCATCTCGGTACGGATTTTCAAGTGCGGCGTAACGGGGTAACGGCTCCCGCTAATCACCACAGGGACCTTGCGATAAACGCCAGCTTTGTCCGCATCTATCTGCTGGTAGAACAGCCGATGCAGCATCAAGATGTCCGATTCCTCGAGAGTCTTGTTTTTCGCGAGTTTGTGAATATGATCGTACGCCTTGGCATGCCCAACAGCTTCGTACACGTCGCGCAAGGGTTTCCCGTTGATGGTGAAGCCATCCTCGATGACGACCTTGGTCTCGGTTTCAGTAAGACTGTTGCCTTCAAGGGCGTTACTTGTGTAAGTGAGTCCCACGCGGTAAAATTCCCGCAGGGACTTGAGAGTTTCCTTAGGAATCGGGCGGAACGACAAAAGCTCCTTATTGTTGTCGGCAGCAATCTTTAGGTACGGCGAGAGCATCTAAGAACCTCGATTTATACGCCAAATATATATTTTAAACCGCCAAAATCAACAATTTATACCGCCAAATGTCGTTTTATACCGCCATTTTCAGCATATTTTGCATATTTATACCGCCAAAATAGTTTTCTAAAGTCCCTACCGCTTCTTGAAAACGACGATTTCGGCGTCCGCGCCGTCCTTGCCGTATTCGCTCACGAGAATATAATGCTCGTCGCAAGCGATACCAAAACAACGGCCTTCGGCGCCCAGCTTTTCAACCTGGTTACCCCAGTAGCTTGCGTTGTCGTCCAAGAGTTTAACGTTGTTGCCGTTGATCTTGTATTCCTGATTGATGAACGATCCCTGCAGCACGAAGAGGTTGTCGATGGTCGGCATGTCCTTGATGCCCAGCGCATTGACCTCTTCGATATACTTCTGCTTCATGGGCGAATTCGCATGCGGGAGCTCGGCGTCACTCGATTTCCAGCGCTTGAGCGTCGGGAAATACTTGCGGAGTTCAACCTTGTATTCTTCGCGGGTCAGGCTCTTGCCCGTGTTCTTGTTGAACTCGTCCACGAACTTGGAGCAGAATTCAATCATCTGGTCCATCGTGAAGTCGCCGGTGAAGGCGCCGTCCTTGTAGCAGTAGATGCAG
>CACXKY010000187.1 GCA_902768325.1 Fibrobacter succinogenes | reverse complement strand
CTAAGCAACAAGTTGCTAAGTTTTGTATATCGGGCTTCGCAAACCTCGGTTTTTCTTTTGAACCGCCAGGACCGTCTTGGTTAAGGACTAGTAATCCTTCACGCAGCGGACTGAAAGGACACTTGGCTTTTTCATTGAACCACTGAAATTTACATTGGTTTCTGTAAAAGATACAACGCCAACCCTTAGCGAATCTATTTCTTCCGCGACCCAATAAAATCCATCCGTACCTATCCGATAATAATTTTTTTCGATCAAGTCTGGATTTGACATTCCCCCCAGCAAAACAGCAAGGCCGATATAGTCGCGACCATCAAAAACTTGAGAAAGCATCGGTTTGGCACCGAAGCCTTCACTAGTGGGCATCATACGCCACTCGCGTTCGTTCATAACATGCCAGCCCTCAGGACAAATACCCTGCCGCCGGCCATCCTCCCCAAAACCGGTTGCTTCCGGGCACTCCGGAGTCGAGCCCAACGCAACCGTATCGCACGCCCGAGGCAACCCCATGGCCTCGCTCCACGTGTACATGCCGCCGAAGCCGTTCTCGCAGTACCACGGGTCGTCATTGTAGCAGAACTTCTCGACAGTCTCGTCCGAATACGTTGCCGTCTTCGCAGTTACCATATTGCCGTAATTCAGATTGCCCGCAAGAATAACCAAAGTTCTATTATACGCTTCCTTTTCTACTGTAATCGTCCTGTATTCCTGATTGTCGCGCGGGTCGACAAACCTCTCGTACTTAATCCACTCTTTGTCGTTATACTGCTTCGACATGTTGAAGTAGCTGCTGCTTGATTTCACGGAAGAACTTGACTCGGGAAATTCAACAAGGCGCCCATTTTCACATATAAAACGAGTACGCACATGATCTACGAGCATATAGGATATTTGACCTTCAGCATCGCACTCAACAAAAGAATCCTCCGAGGAACTTGATTGAAGGGCATTAACAAAAAAACCATTTTGACAGACTACAGAATAAAGAGCCTTTTCATAAACAATCTCCGAATACGTCCCTTCATGATCACAAGCAATCGAATCTTCGTCCAACGACGTCAAAGAATATGTTCTCCCTGAGATGCGCAATGTTTCAGAACTGCTACTAGACCCATTCGACTCCGCTGACGCTCCGCTCAGGGTGACACTGGAGGAAGAGGATTCCTCTTCAATGCTGCTCGACGATTCATCGTCCCGCGGGGCGAAACTGCTCTCGTCGTCGCCGCAAGCGGAAACAATAAAGGCGGACAAAACAAGCACCCAAAGCCAAGAAAGCTTCATAATTCCTCTTTATAATACAACCTAGTGATCCTTCACGCAGCGGACGGAGTACGCTTCCTCCACCCGCCCAGTGGACAAGCCGGCATTACCTTCGGAATACACCCTGATAGCGTGCGCCAACTTATAAGTTACACCACCATAAGTCTGGTCTGCTATTTTAGTGTCCGTCCAAAACCAGGCCGGATCTCCGGTATAACCACCCATACCGCCGACCCAGCCGCCGACGTCTCCAAGGGTGTATTTTCCATCAGCATACCTCGCACCCGCAGGGAGCGCGGAGAAGCCATAGTCATCCGTTCCATTCCACTCCGTAGATCTGAGGACGCGGCCATCACCAAAAGAGTGGGGTACCAGCGTTTCATATTCCAAATACCAGGGCAAGTGCCAACCGGAAGGGCAAACTTTCAATGCGGCGAACCAAGTATAGAGGCGGCCATATTTCTCGCAATATTCCAGCGAATCGTTATAACAGAAACTGCTAGAATCCAATGTATCCGTTGGCAGCAGGTAAGCGTAGTTCAAGTTTTCCGCCATCCACCACAAACCGCCAATTTTAACGGTCTTGTATGTCTGACCGTCACGTTCATCCGTCAACGTGCCATATTCGCAGGTATCCGTGCTATCCGTCTTACAAGGAACAACCGGAACCCGCATGCAGCTATCAACTGTATTCGGCAAAATATTCACCCTCATCTCGCCAGAACTCCGTTCGTCAAACGAGCTACTCGATAACTTCGCGGGCTTTTCCGCACTCGAACTTGAGGATTTATTTTCTAGGGAACTCGAGGATTTTTTTTCGAGGGAACTTGATGAAGCCTCGTTCTCGCTACTGGAAAAATACTCTTTTTCGGAGACGGTATGTATACTAAACGAAGAATCATCCATTTCGACCTGTTCAACCGAGCTGGACGAGGTAAACGCCTCGACAGACGAAGAAACCTCCGCCACCGGGTCCACCGAAACACTGTTGCTATTATCTCCGTCGCACGCAGCAACGAAAAAAACAGAAAAAACAGGCACCCAAAACCCAAAACGTTTCATAAACCCTCCCTAACGATACATATAAAATATATATAAAACGCAGCCTTTGCAGAACTTTATAGTGCATGCTACGCCCCGGAGAGGGTCGTTCATGCCTCCCCCCATATTGACCCAGCCACCATATTTCCTTAAACGCCGGGACGCTTCGCGTTGTTTTTGTATTTTTGTACCTATGAACAATTCCCTGTCAAATAGATTTCGTCGGTTCCCGGGCTTTTGCCTTCCCCTGTTCGGGCTTTTCTTTATTGCATCTTGTGCCGGAAACGGGCAACCCCTGACCGAATCCGACCCGCAGCAGAGCGCCGACGAAGGCGGCTATACCGAAAGCTATTTTGACGACAGCCCTTCGACAGGCTCAGGGACCTCAAAAAAATCGGCCCATCGGCAGTCCCACTCCGCAGGTTCTTACGATTCAGACGGTTTCAGTTTCAAGCTCCCCGGGAGCGACTGGGCGATTGTCGGCGAAGACGGCGTCCACGAGAGCGGCATCCCCTACGAATTCTACAACGCTAGCACCGGCCGCCGCGCCGTACTTGTCGAAATCGAACTCCCGAAGGGCGAGCCCCTGAAGCTCATGGACCGCGCCCAGATGGAAATGCAGACGTACGAGGCGAGCGGCAAGAAGGCGAGCCATGCGGAAACCTACCCCGAAGAAGCTTTCGGGGTCACGGGGGCGTTTTTCGACGTGGCGGGCAAGCGCTACGAAACGCCCTACGAGGCCGTGGGCCTCGTCACCGGCGCCGGGAACCGCATTTACTCGCTCAGCCTGTCGGCGACGGACGTGACACTGCCCGCCGGAGCGCTCAAGGAAGAATGGAAGGAATTCTACGCCGGATTCGAGCTGAAGGACATCCCCGAAGAAGAAGGCCCGGAACTCTCCCCGGAACGCGTGCAGCACCATGAGAGCAGCGAGCTCGGCTATACCTGGAGCACGAAAGATACGCTTTGGCACCACTGGATGGGAATTGCCCGCCAGAACGAAGATCCGGACCTCGTGCTCAGCAACAAGGCCGAAGACATCTCGCTGTTCGTCTACGGAGCGATTGTCCCGAGTGAAGAAGTGAACCAGCAGGACATGTTCAAGGTGCTACTCGTAAAGCTCGGCGTCGACCCTAACGAACCCACGCTCGAAACACAGCGCACCAAGGTCGGCGACCGCTACGCCCAGGAATTCACCCTCACCCACACCGTCAACAAGTTCGACTTCTACTACAAGGGCCGCTACTTCTACGATAATGGCCGCGGCATCCTCATCGCCACCTGGACCCAGGGAATCAACAAGAAGAAGTATTCCAAAATTATGGACAACGCCGTCGAAGGGCTAGCTGTAGGGGCGAAGCCGGAACAAGCGACCGACGCCGAATCTGCCAAAAAGCAGGCGAAGTTCAACGCCGCCGTGATGAGCCAGGTGGGCATCTTGCGCCTCCTCGAGAACCAGCCGCTCGTGGCGCTCAGCTATTTTGAACGCGCCAACAAGATGGACCCCGAAGAACCGCTCTACCTCATCAACTGCGGTTTCGTGTACCAGATGAAGGAACTGTACGGCCCGGGCATCAGCTACTTCACAAGCCAGATGGAACTCGTGGAACTCGTTCGCAAGAACGGCAAGTTGCTCTCTATCCTCGGTGAAATGTACGAAGCCTTGTTCGACTACGGGCATGCCCGCGAATGCGCCGAAGGGGCTTTGCGCTACACGCCCAACAACCCGGAATACGTCATCAACTTAAGCGACGCCCTTTGGGGACTCGGCCAGCGCCACCAGTCGCTCGTGGTAGTGCAGAGGCTCTACGACAGGCAGCCGAGCAGCCGCCTGGGCGTCTACCTCGCGAAGACTTACATGGGACTTGACCAATACGCCGAAGCCGTCGACGTATTGTACGGCGTGCGCGGACGTTTCGGCATGAGCAAGGAACTCGGCGAAACGTTGATGGATGCGCTCGTGTTCCTCGCCCGCTACGACGAAGCCCGCGCCATCAGCGAAGAGACGCTTGCGAAAGACAAGAAC
>CACXKY010000186.1 GCA_902768325.1 Fibrobacter succinogenes | reverse complement strand
CGACAACCTCTTCAAGATGTACCCGAACGTGCTCCTGAAGGCTCACGGCCGCGCTGTGGGTATGCCGACTAACGAAGACATGGGTAACTCC
Organism: Fibrobacter succinogenes; assembly: GCA_902768325.1. Lineage (GTDB taxonomy): Bacteria > Fibrobacterota > Fibrobacteria > Fibrobacterales > Fibrobacteraceae > Fibrobacter > Fibrobacter succinogenes_A. The sequence continues at coordinate 3,873 of CACXKY010000186.1, read as the reverse complement.
GAAGTGGGTCACAACGCTATCGGTGCCGGCCAGGTGTACAACCAGGGTGCCGCCCTCGTGCAAGACGCCATCGTCTCCGGCGACATCTTCGGCCGCGACGCCTGGAAGGAAATCGCCGCCAACGTGCGTGACCACGGTTCCGTGCTCCACTTCATCGGCCTCTTCAGCGACGGCAACGTCCACTCCAACATTTCTCACCTCAAGGCCATGGTCGCCCAGGCCAAGAAGGAAGGCCTCAAGAAGGTCCGCGTGCACATCCTCCTCGACGGTCGTGACGTGCCGGAAACTTCCGCTCTCGATTACGTCGGCCCGTTCGAAAAGTTCATGGACGAACTGCGCAGCCCGGAATTCGACGTCTGCATTGCTAGCGGCGGTGGCCGTATGCAGATCACCATGGACCGTTACAACGCTAACTGGAAGATGGTGGAACTCGGCTGGAAGACCCACGTGCTCGGTGAAGGCCGCTACTTCGACAACGCTACGCAAGCTATCGAAACCCTCCGTGGCGAAACCAAGGCTATCGACCAGGACCTCCCGCCGTTCGTGATTGCTAAGGACGGCGCTCCGGTTGGCACCATCAACGATGGCGACTCCGTGGTGTTCTTCAACTTCCGTGGCGACCGCGCCATCGAAATCACCCGTGCCTTCGAAGAAGAATCCTTCAACGAATTTGACCGCAAGCGCTTCCCGCACGTCTGCTACGCAGGCATGCTCCAGTACGACGGCGACCTCAAGCTCCCGAACCGATTCCTCGTTCCGCCTCCGGCCATCAAGGAAACCAGCGGCGAATGGCTTGCAGAAACCGGCGTCAAGCAGTTCGCTTGCTCCGAAACGCAGAAGTATGGCCACGTGACCTACTTCTGGAATGGGGCCACGTGACCTACTTCTGGAATGGTAACCGTTCCAGCAAGTTCGACGGCGAAACCTACCTCGAAATCGAATCTGACGTTGTTCCGTTCGAACAGCGCCCGTGGATGAAGGCCGCCGAAATCACCGATGCCATGATCGAAGCTTTGAAGAGCGGCAAGTACCAGACGCTCCGCTGCAACTTCCCGAACGGCGACATGGTGGGCCACACCGGTTCCTTCCGCGCCGCTACGATGGCTATCGAAGCTGTGGACATCGGCCTCGCACGCCTCCTCCCGGTGATCGACGCCCTCGGTGGTGTCGCCATCATCACGGCTGACCACGGTAACGCCGACGAAATGTACGAAATCGACAAGAAGACCGGCATGCCGAAGGTCAACAAGGACGGTACGTTCAAGGCCAAGACCAGCCACACCTTGAACAAGGTTCCTTGCATCCTTTACGATAACGTAACGGGCGGCAAGCTCGGCCTCAAGGAAGGCGACTGGGGTCTTTCTAACATCGCTGCTACGACGGCCAACCTCCTCGGCCTCGAAAAGCACGAGGCGTGGGATGATAGTATGTTGATTATTAAATAATCAACATAATGTGAAATGTGAAATGAGGAACCCGCGAGGGTTCCTTTTTTTCGCGCCCACAAATATATTATACTTTGACAAGATGAAAATCTTCTACCACCTTCCCGGGCTTTTCGAGTTTTACGACCTGTACAGGGCCTTTTTGCCGCTATGGTGCGACCATCGGGAATACTTCTACGACTGGTGCGATATCGGCTCCATTTACGGGGCGCCAAGCGATTGCATCTGGGGAGGTGGACGCGTCGGATTCGGCGAGGCTGAGCCGGAGAAAGTCGCTGCACTCGTAAAGGAATATGGAATTTCACCTCGACTTACCTTCAGCAATTCGCTAGTTCGCAAGGAGCACCTTGACGATGCGCGTTGCAATGCTTTGTGCAAGATGTTCGAAAGTTGCGGGGGTGATTGCGCGGGTATAAAAGGCGCCGGCATCATCGTCCATTCGGACCTTCTGCTCGATTATATCAAAGCAAAGTATCCCGGATTCTATTTCGTCTCTTCGACCACGAAAGTAATTACAGACTTTGAGCAGTTTGTCACCGAACTCAACCGCGATGAATTCAGTTACGTGGTGCCGGATTTTCGCCTAAACAAGCAATTCGATAAACTGAACACACTCACAAATGCGCAAAAACAGAAGGTCGAATTCCTGTGCAATGAATGTTGCTGGTTCGGCTGTTACGACCGCAAGAACTGCTACGAGAACGTGAGCCGCAAAAGCCTCGGCGAAGACTGCGCAGACCATGAATGCGTCTCGCCCACCGCCCAGAGGGGCTACCGCTTCTCCGACGCGATGAAGAACCCCGGCTTTATCGGGATAGACGATATCCAGAACGTGTACGCGCCTGCAGGATTCCGCCACTTCAAAATCGAGGGGCGTAGCCTCGGCAGCGCCATCATCCTGGAATTTCTACTTTACTACATGACTAGGCCCGAGCACCAACTCAAGGTGCGCGAAGAAATCTACCTGGACAGTTCGCTGGATTTGTTCTAGATGAAGAAAAAGATTATGATAGTCCTGATTGTTGTTGCCGCTCTCATTCTAATTCTGGCGGTGTGGTTCAACATTCCCTATTCGCCCGTCAAATCACAGTTCAAAACGGATGTCGAAGCAAGGACGCAAAAAGTCGCAGCCGTCGCCAGCGAAAAATATACGGCAGACGATTTCAAGGACTTGCCGCCAACAATTCAAAGGTATCTGGAATTGAACGGCTACATCGGAGCAAAGCGGCACGCCGTCTTATCGATGGAATACAATGATGTCGATTTCGGCTTGGGCGTAAACAAACCTCGCCTCAAGATTGATTACACGCACACGGACTTCGCCGATTCCCCGGACAGGCTCGCATTTATCGACAGCAAGATGTTTGGCGTTCCCTTCCAAGGATACGATTACTACATGGATGGAAAGGGCGGCATGAAGGGCGTTCTCGCAAAACTCTTTACCCTGTTCGACCAGACCGGCTCCGAAATGGACAAGGCTTGTCTCATCACCTACCTTGCCGAAGCATTCTTCTTGCCGGAAGCGCTCCTGAAAGATTTCATCACGTTCAAGCAGGTTGACGAGCATACCGTAGAAGCAACCATCACGAACAAGGGCGTAACCGCATCCGGCGTTTTCCACTTCAACGATTCCTACGAGATGATCTCGTTCACGACGAATGACCGCGGGCAAATCGCCCCCGATGGGAGCATCGAATACACTCCCTGGGAAGCGCAGTGCGTAAATTACAAGGAATACTCGGACGGCATCAGGCGCCCGACCGTTTTCCGCGCCGTATGGAAGAACAAGGACGGCGATTTTATCTACTTTGACGGGATGATTAGCCGCGTAAACGGGGCTGAAGTCAGCATCTAGGTCTTGTCAAAGACCGCGGTATAAATATATATTCAAAATATGAAACTTCTCGACCAGTTCAGCTATACGGAACTCATGCCCGTCCTTTCGACAGAGGGGATGAGGGCGCTTGACAAGGCGACAAAGGAAGCTCTCGCCGGAGGTGCGTCCGCAATTGAGGCTGGGTACGGCCTGATGAAACAGGCGGGCGCCGCGCTGTTCGAGAAGGTAGTTGAGACTCTAGATAATTTCGGAATTAGAAATGCGCCGCGATCTGTCGCAGTATTTGTCGGCGGAGGCAATAACGGCGGTGACGGGCTCGTGCTCGCAAAACTACTGATTGAAGCAGGGATTCCCTGCACCACGTATTCGCTTGCCGCCGCGGACAAGTTCCAGAACGAAGCCAAGATGGCACTGGACGATTTTGCGCTGGCAGGCGGCCGTTTAATTCTGTATTCGCCGACAGCGGAAAGTTTGTCGCAGGCAGGAACTGCTCCGAGATTCGCGGATTTCAACCTGATTGTCGATTGTATGCTCGGGAACGGAGCGCACGGCGAACTGCGGGAACTCTTTGCGGCCGCGGTGCGCGACATC
>CACXKY010000185.1 GCA_902768325.1 Fibrobacter succinogenes | reverse complement strand
GACTACTTCTATGATGACCGTGCGAACAATGCGACGGTTGAAGGCTGGGACAAGAGCATGTCGGTTTACAAGTCCGACAAGAAGCTCGATGTGCACGGCGGTTGGTACGATGCGAGCGGTGACGTGAGCAAGTACCTCTCTCACCTTTCCTATGCGAACTACTTGAACCCGCAGCAGATCCCGATGACGGTGTGGGCGCTTGCCTTTGCGGCTGACCGCATTCCGAGTTTACTCGGTAAGACTTCGTCGAAGGCGAAGACTGCCGACGAGGCGGCCTATGGTGCCGATTTCTTGGTCCGCATGCTCGATGAGCAGGGATTCTTCTACATGACCGTGTTTGACAATTGGGGCAGCCCCTTTGGCAAGCGTGAACTTTGTGCATTTTCCGGAAAAGATGGCGAGAAGAGTACCAATTACCAGACGGCTTTCCGTGAAGGCGGTGGCATGGCGATTGCTGGTCTTGCCCGTGCATCTAAGCTCTCGGTCCATGGCGATTTTACCAACGAACAGTACCTGGCCGCTGCGGAGAAGGCTTTTGAACACCTTTCTTCGAAGCAGAGCATTGGCGGCAACTGTGAATACTGCGATGACCACAAGGAAAATATCATCGACGACTACACGGCTCTCCTGGCCGCGACGGAACTCTATGCGGCAACCCAGAAAAAGGATTACCTGACGGCGGCCCGCGAGCGTGCCTGGAACCTTAAGAGCCGCTTGAGCGAAGACGGCTATTTTTGGAGCGACGACGCGAAGACGCGCCCCTTCTGGCATGCCAGCGATGCAGGCCTTCCGCTGATTGCGCTGATCCGCTTTGCCGAAATTGAAGGTACGGTCGAGATGAGCCTGGACGATAAGGTGGCAGGACAACCTGTTTGGGGGTGCCTAGATTGTCTGGGTTGCGGTTGCACTAACCAGCTTCAGCAAGGTGTTCTCAACGCTATCGAAAAGCATTACGGCTGGCTTATCAGCATTACGAACAAGGTGGACAACCCGTTCGGCTATGCCCGCCAGACATACAAGACCGGTGGCAATATCAAGGACGGTTTCTTTATTCCGCATGACAACGAGTCCAATTATTGGTGGCAGGGCGAAGATGCCCGTATCGCAAGCCTTGCGGCTGCCGCGGTCTATGCGTTCCGCGCCCTGGACCTGGATGGCTTTGAAGCCGTTGACAAGTATGCGACCGACCAGCTCGACTGGATTCTGGGCAAGAACCCCTATGGCACGTGCATGATGTACGGCTTTGGCAAGAAGGTTCCCGAAAAGTATGACGGACAGTCCGATTACGATGCGACGCTCAAGGGCGGTATTGCGAACGGCATTACCGGCAAGAATACGGACGGCTCGGGAATCGCCTGGGACGACGACGGCGTGGCCGCGGTCGGGTTCCCTGCCGACGAACCCTGGAACAACTGGCGCTGGATTGAACAGTGGCTGCCGCACAGCACCTGGTACCTGATGGCGCTTGCGACCCGTTACGACGAAAAGGCCGAACCGATTCCGCCTCCGGTATCTATCCCGAAGGCGAAGGTGGCCACGACGTTCGACATGACTTTCACGGGTAAGACGCTTTCGCTCCGCGTGCCGAAAACGGTTATGGGCCGTTCTGTGAAGATTCTGGATGTGCGCGGCAACGTGCAGATGCAGAAGACTCTGTGGAACGATCACGAGACGGTGAATGTGGGTGTTCTCAGGAGCGGTGTCTACATGGTCAAGGTAGACGGCCTTGGCGCCCGTAAAATTGTCGTTCGCTAAAAAAAGCCCCGAAAAACACATTTTTTAAACATTTTTATACAGACCTCTTTTGCTTTTCGCCTTTGGCGAGGGTATATTAATAAAGAGGTCTTTATATGGAGTTGGGTTGTTATCGGTTTATGCCGATGGTCCTGGGATTGTCCGGATTCTTGGCAGTAAATTCTTTTGCTTATCCTATGAACCCGCTGCCGACGACGATTGACAACGGCGGGGATTCCCTTACGATTCGCACGGTAGGTGACGAACATTATCGCTATACGCAGACCGAGGACGGCGTCCTTGTGGTCAGCGATTCCAATGGCGTGTACTACTATGCCGACGAGACGGGTGCGGCTTCGAAATTCAAGGCGAAAAATGCCGGGAAACGTTCTGCCGAGGCCAAGAAGTTCCTGAAGGGGCTTGACAGGCAGAAGGTCCACCGCAAGCATCGTGAAAAACATCCGGACCGCTTTAAACGCCCCGCAGGGGAACGCGCCAAGCGTGCCGCCTGGGTACCGACGGCCTCGAGCGCTGCGGTAGAAGGAGCGTCGGCTTCGTCTTCGGAAAATGTTCCGCTTGTACTCCGGCTTCCGCCGGCGAACGCCCATGCAAACGGTACCAACAGGTTTCCCGTCCTGCTCATCGAGGACAACAATACGCGGAATCTCGATTCTTCCAAGGTAAACGGGCTCCTGAACCAGGAAAACTATACGCAGAACAACTACACGGGTTCCGTGAGGGATTATTTTGTAGACCAGTCTTCGGGCAAGTTCGTGCCGGCTTACGACCTGTACTTTGTAAAGGTGAACGATTCCTTTTCCAATTACATCGGCAACGAGTACTCGTTGGTCAAGAAGGGTATAGAGACTTTGCTGAGCGAGTACCCCGATTTCGACGCAACACTCTATGACTCCGACAATGACGGCAACGTGGATGCCCTCTGCGTCCTTTTTGCCGGGGGAGAGGTCAAGTCCGGGGATAAGCATCTGGGCGGGTTCCAGTACGAATTGCGGTATAATGGAAACGGCTGGAGTGACGGCAGGGTGAATGCCGGCAAGGGCAAGAAGTTCAACAGCTATTTCATCATCCAGCAGAAAGACTACCTGTTCCCGACTTTCGTTCACGAATTCAGCCATACGATGGGACTCAAGGACCATTATTGCGTGTACAGCGATGACTGCTATGACAAGTTCAAAAATTCGGATTACCAGGCTCCTGGTGCGCACGCCTGGGACGTGATGGCGACGGGCATGTACAACAATGGCGGTATTACGCCCCCGAACTACAGCGCGTTCGAAAGGAATTTCATGGGATGGCTGAAGTACGACTCCTTGACGGTGTCGGATGGCGT
>CACXKY010000184.1 GCA_902768325.1 Fibrobacter succinogenes | reverse complement strand
CGCAAGCAAGCAGCGCGCACCCAAAATGCTTACCTGGCGAGGAAGCGCTCGACGCACCGCGAGCCTTCGGATACCGCGGAACAGCCACCAGAAAATATAAAGGAGCAGCGCCTCGCAAAGCCACACCGACAAAAAAGCCTGGCCCACGCACGCCCACAAGTGCCCGCGAAAAATAAAGCAGACTGGCAGCGCAATAACGGCAAGCCCCGCCGCAATGCTTCCCCTGTTACCGGGCGCCACCTGCCGTATATTCACGAACAGGAACAAGACGCCGAAAAGCAGGATAAAAAGAAAAATCATAGGCCGCCGGCCCTTACAGTCTCGACTTCACGAGCTTGATCAGCTCGGCGGAAACTTCCTCGAAGGGCCTGTCCACATCGATGGCGGCAACGCAATCGGGGAATTCGCGGGCCGCGGCCAGGTACCCCTGGCGCACCCTCTCGAAAAAGTCGGCCTTTTCCTGCTCCAATCGATCGGGTGCCCCGCCCCGCTTCGCGGTGCGCGCGCGGCTCTGTTCCACGGTCAGGTCAAGCACTACCGTCAGTTCCGGGAAGCACCCGTCGCAAGTCAGTTCCGTCAAGCGTTGCACCATGTCGGCACCGAGTCCGCGTGCATAGCCCTGGTAGGCAAACGTGCTCCACGCGAAACGGTCGGCAATCACAATCTTGCCCGCATCGAGCGCCGGCTGGATAATCTCGGCAATCACCTGGGCACGCGCCGCATTGTATAAAAGCAGTTCCGTCTTGTCGGCCATGACGCCCTTGAACGAAGCGTCCAGAAGAATCTCACGGATGCGTTCCGAAATCTTCGCACCGCCCGGCTCGCGGAGCCTCACCACAGAATAGCCTTCCGCCTCGAGGGCATTGGCGAGTTTTTCGATATGGGTCGACTTTCCCGACCCGTCGATACCTTCCAAGCTAAAGAATCTCTTCGCGGTTTTCATCCTTTTTCCGTAACGATACGCCGGACTGGATCCTTCGACTCCATGCCTCGCGGCATTTCGCTCAGGATGACATCCTTATTCTTTACTCCAAGTCCTTGCCGTGGCACTTCTTGTACTTGAGGCCGGAACCGCACCAGCACGGGTCATTGCGGCCAAGCTTCGGGCCAGCCTGCTGGGCGCGCTTCCTTGCGGCTGCGGCGACGGCAGGATTCGTGTAGGTGCGCTGCGTCTGGCGCGTACCCGGCAAAGCGGACTGCGGCATGGGCTGCTGCGATGCCTGCTGTTCCTCGGAAATCGCGTTCGATTCGGAAGTGGCAGCCTGGCCGGCGAGGCCCGCGGCCTTTGCACCGGCTAGTGAGCTTGCCGAACTATCGGCGCTCAGCTGTTCTGCGGATTCGGCGGACGTCCCTTCGGCAGGCTCAGGGACCTTATCGGTTGGTGAGCTTGCCGAACCATCGGCGGCCTTCTTTTCGGCTTCGATCTGTTCCTTGCTCTTGAGCTGCAGCTGGTCGGGCGAAACAGTCACGCCGTTCGGGAGCGTAATGCGGATGTTCAAGATGCGGAGAGCGGTAAGCGTCGCAATCTTTTCAAGGCAAGACTCGAACAGCTTGAAGCCTTCGTTCTTGTAGACCATCAGCGGATCCTTCTGGGCGTAGCCGTGGAAGCGGATGGCGTCCTTCAACTGGTCCATGGAATACAGGTGTTCCTTCCACACCTGGTCGATGGTCATGAGCAAGAAGCGGCGTTCGATATTGCGGAAATCCGAATCCGGAATAATCTTCGTGAGCTTCACGTAGCGGGACTTGCAGAGGCCGATGATTTCGTCGAGCACCTGTTCCGGAGTCTTCTTCGTCGCATCTTCGAAGCTCAGGTTGTAGTCCATGGCGAGCGTGCGCTGCAAGTCGGTATGGAGGCCTTCGAGGTTCCAGTTTTCAGGATAGCTCCTGGCCGGAATGTAGGCGGACACCTTGATATCGCAGGCATCTTCGATGCGGTTCATGATTTCTTCGCGGATGTCTTCGCCGTTCAAGATGCGGCGGCGCAGTCCGTAAATCACCTTGCGCTGTTCGTTCATCACGTTATCGTAGTCGAGCAAGTGCTTACGGATATCGAAGCTCTGGCCTTCGACGCGGCGTTGGGCGCTACGGATGGAACGGGAAACAATCGGGTGCGTAATCACTTCGTCTTCGCCCACGCCGAATCGCGTCATCAGGTTCTTGACGTTATCGCCACCGAAGATGCGCATCAGGTTGTCGTCGAGGCTAAGGAAGTACTGGCTGGAACCCGGGTCGCCCTGACGGCCGGAACGACCGCGCAACTGGTTGTCGATACGGCGGGATTCGTGACGTTCCGTGCCGAGCACGTGCAAGCCACCCAACGCAGTCACGCCGGGGCCAAGCGCAATGTCGGTACCACGGCCGGCCATGTTGGTCGCAATCGTCACCTTGCCTTCGTGACCCGCGTACTGGATGATTTCAGCTTCGCGGCTGTGGTTCTTCGCATTCAACACTTCGTGCGGGATGCCTTCCTTTTCCAAAAGGCCGTGCAGGTGTTCGGACTTTTCGATAGAAGCCGTACCCACCAGGAGCGGCTGTCCCTTGGCATGGCGGTCCTTGATGTCGGCCACGATGGCACGCCACTTCGCGTCTTCGCTCTTGTACACCATGTCCTGCATGTCCTTGCGGATGCAGGGCTTGTTGGTCGGGATGACCCAGGTGTTCATGTTGTAAATCTTGATGAATTCCGTCGCTTCGGTTTCGGCCGTACCGGTCATACCCGAAAGCTTCTTGTACATGCGGAAGTAGTTCTGGAACGTAATCGTCGCAAGCGTCTGGTTTTCGCGGCGGATCTGCACGCCTTCCTTGGCTTCGATAGCCTGGTGCATACCGTTAGAGTAGCGGCGGCCTTCCATAAGGCGGCCCGTGTTCTCGTCCACGATCACGATTTCACCATCGCGCACGATGTAGTCCACATCCTTGATGTAGAGGTACCAGGCACGCAGGGCGTTGTCGAAGAAGTGCACCCAGTCGGCATGTTCGCCATAGAGGTTCGTAATGCCCATCATCTCCTGGATGTGGTTCACGCCCTTCTCGGTGAGCTGGATGTTCTTGTCCTTCTCGTCGACACCGAAGTCCTTGTTCTTGACGAGCTTCTTCGCAATCTCGTTCGCCTT
>CACXKY010000183.1 GCA_902768325.1 Fibrobacter succinogenes | reverse complement strand
GGGTATCCCGATGATCGACGTGTTCAACACGCTCGTGGTTTCGCAGAAGCTCCCGATTTTCTCTATCGCCGGTGAACCGTACAACGAACTCTTGGCCCGTATCGCATTGCAGGCCGAAGTGGACGTGATTATCCTCGGCGGCATGGGCCTCAAGCACGATGACTACCTGTACTTGAAGGACTTCCTCGAAAAGAACGGTGCCTTGAGCCGTACGGTGATGTTCATGCACACCGCCTCTGACCCGATCGTGGAATGCTTGCTCGTGCCGGATGCTTCCCTTGCCGTGGCTGAAAAGTTCGCTACCGAAGGCAAGAACGTGCTCGTGCTCCTTACCGACATGACGAACTTTGCCGACGCCATGAAGGAAATCGCCATTACGATGGAACAGATTCCGTCGAACCGTGGTTATCCTGGCGACCTTTACTCCCAGCTTGCCAGCCGTTACGAAAAGGCTGTGGACTTCGAAGGTTCGGGCTCCATCACTATCCTTGCCGTTACGACCATGCCTGGCGACGACGTGACCCACCCGGTTCCGGACAACACCGGTTACATTACCGAAGGTCAGTTCTACCTGCGTAAGGGCCGTATCGAACCGTTCGGTTCTCTGTCTCGTTTGAAACAGCAGGTGAACGGCAAGACCCGTAGCGACCACCGTACCATCATGAACACCATGATCCAGCTGTACGCAAGCTACAAGGAAACTTTGGAAAAGCAGTCCATGGGCTTCAACATGAGTAACTGGGACCAGAAGCTGTTGAAGTATGGCCAGCGTTTCGAAAGCGAAATGATGGACCTTTCTGTCAACATTCCGCTGGAAAAGGCTCTGGACCTTGGCTGGGAAATCCTTGCTGACTGTTTCGCACCCGAAGAAACGGGTATTCCGACCAAGATGATCAACGAATATTGGCCCAAGAAGGGGTAATATGGCGAAGGTCAAGTTAACTAAAAACGCCCTCAAGGCGGAACGCGACGCATTGAAGCGCTTCCAGCGCTATCTGCCGACGTTGCTGTTGAAAAAGCAGCAGCTGCAGATGGAAATGCGCACGCTCCAGGAGAGGGTGATGGCAAAGCGAGAAGAGGAGGACAAGCTCCGCAAGAGCATGGCTTCCTGGATTTCGCTGTTTGCCGAACCCATCGAATGGTCAAAGTACCTGTCGGTGAAGGAAGTGCGCCAGGGCGAAGGTAACATCGCCGGCGTGAAGATTCCGACATACGACGGGGTAGACTTTAATATCGCCATTCCAGATTTCTTCACCACGCCCGTGTGGCTGGACGACGGTATCAGAAGCCTCCAGGGCCTGATTTCGCTGCGTCTGGAACGCCGCGTGCTCGAAAAGCAGTACGAACTCCTCTCGAAGGAACTGCGTACCACGAGCCAGCGCGTGAACCTGTTCGAAAAGGTGAAGATTCCCGAGGCGAAGGAAAACATCCGCGTCATCAACATCTTCCTGGGAGACCAGCAGACGTCCGGCGTTGCCCGCAGCAAGCTTGCGAAGGGTAAGGCTACCGCCCGTACCGCTGCCCAGGATGCACTCGCGAAGGAGGCCGCCGCATGATTACTCCTATGAAGAAAGTGACGGTGCTGACGGTTGCAGGTGCGGTTGAAGAGACGCTCCAGGCGCTCCGTACGCTTGAAATTTTGCACCTCACGCCCTTGCAGGCGGCAGCAGGCGCCAAGCTGAACAAGGCCCGCGGCGAAATGAACCGCGTGCAGAAGGCCTTGGAAGTGGTGCCCGAGAAGGCCCCGAAGGGTGTGACTCCCGTGAAGGAAGCCGCTCCGGCAGCAAGCCTTATCGATGAAATCCAGCAACTGGTTGCCGAAAGCAAGCAGGCGGAAATCGACAAGGAACAGGCCGAAGAGGAACTCTCCAAACTTTCCATGTTCAAGAACCTGGACCCCGCAACGGCTGCCGCCCTGCAGGCGAAGGGTATCTTTGTCAAACTCTACCAGCTCCATGCCGGTAAAATCCCGTTCGAAGTCGATGGCGAAGGTGTCGTCGAGGAATTCGGCCAGGATGAAAACGGCAAGTACGTGGCTGTCGTGAGCAGGGGAGAAGCCCCTGTCGCCGTGAAGGGTAACTTCACCGAACTCACGATGCCGCAGAAGTCGCTTGCCGAATACCGCGAAATGGAAGCGAAAGCCAAGGAAACGCTTGCCCGCGTCGAAAAACGCCTGGGTGAACTTTCGGGTGCGCGCGAATCTATCGAAGACAAGCTCCTCGAAGTGGGTGACGACTACCGTATGGTCGAAGCCGAAGCCTCGATGGTGGGCGACAAGAACGTCGCTGCCGTGCAGGGCTTCTGCCCCGCACCGCGCGTGGGCGAACTCGAGAAGGCCGCCCGCGAACACGGCTGGGGCCTCCTGGTGGACGATCCCGCCGAAGACGACGATATCCCGACGCTGTTGACCTACAGCAAGCTCAGCCGTCCCATGCAGTTCCTGTACGACATCATCGGCATTTCGCCGGGGTACAAGGAAGTGGACGTGTCGGCCGTGTTCCTTTGCTTCTTCAGTATCTTCTTTGCGATGATTGTGGGCGACTCGGCTTACGGCCTGTTGTTCCTCGGTCTGGCTCTCTTTGCCCGCAAAAAGATGCCGAAGGCGAACCCTGCTGGTTTCCACTTTATCTACCTCATGAGCATCGCCACCATCGTGTGGGGTGTCATCAACGCAAGCTTCCTGGGCTTAAATCCGGCACTTGCGGGGTGGACGTATTACCTGGACATCACCAACTACGGCTGGTTGCCTGAACCGCTGAAGAACGCGATGCTCTGGATCCGCACTAGCGCACCGACTGACCCTGCGAAGTTCGAAGCCTACAAGGCCTTCGCCCAGTCAATCACGATTCTGCCCGAAAGCTTCGTGCCGAAGGCAGCAGGTGCCTCCCAGATGCAGCATATCCAGCTGTTCTGCTTCTGCATCGCCGTGGTCCACCTGAGTATCGCTCACGTGTGGAACGTCTGCGTGCGCATCAAGCGCAAGGACTCCACGTTCATGGCGCAGGTGGGCTGGCTTATCGGCTGCTGGGTGATGTTCTTCCTTGCGTGCCAGATGGTGCTCGGTATCGACATGGCCAGATGGTGCTCGGTATCGACATGCCGAAGTTCGTCATCCCGATGTTCATCGTGGAAGCCGTTCTCCTGGTGCTCTTTACCGTTCCGCCGAAGCGCCTCAAACAGGACTTCATCAGCATCCCGATGCTCGTGCTCGACGTGGTGAACAGCTTTACCGACGTGATCAGTTACATCCGTCTGTTCGCTGTGGGCATGTCCGGCGCGGCCATTGCCGAAGCGTTCAACGACATGCTCTCGCCGCTGTTCGGCTCCGCTGTCGGTATCGCCGGGGCTGCATTCTTGCTGCTCTTTGTGCATGGCCTGAACATCGCGCTTGCGGTCATGGGCGTCGCCGTCCACGCCGTACGTCTTAACACACTCGAATTTTCAAATGGACTTGGCCAGGAATGGAGCGGATTCGCGTTCGCGCCCTTCGCCAAGCAGAAAAATTAAACCAAGGGATGATTCCCGCTACTTAATGAGGAAAAAACAATGGAACCGAATACAATGGTTACTCTCGCTAAAATGGGTGCTGCTGCCGCTCTCGGCATTGCGGCAATGGGCTCCGCCCTTGGTTGCGGAACGGCTGGTATGTCCGCCATCACCATGTGGAAGAAGGCTTATGCCCAGGGCAAGAGCGCTCTCTTCACCTTGCTGGTGTTCGTGGGTGCCCCGATTTCCCAGACGATTTACGGCATGTTGCTCATGAACTTCATCCTGAGCAAGGCTGCTGAATCCGGCTTTACCAACTGGGGCGGCTGCCTCGGCGCCGGTATCTTCGGCGGTCTTGGCATGATGGCCTCTGCCTGGTACCAGGGCAAGTCCGCGGCCGTGGCTTGCGATGCTCTCGGTGAAACCGGCAAGGGCATGGTGAACTACCTGATGGTGCTCGGTATCGTGGAAACCGTGGCCCTGTTCGTTCTCGTGTTCTCCATGATGGTGCT
>CACXKY010000182.1 GCA_902768325.1 Fibrobacter succinogenes | reverse complement strand
TTTATCTTCTAAAAACTGCTCTATGCCAATTCCTGTTAGCAAATCTAATCCGTAATCGCCAAATTCAAGGTTGTATCCGAGGTGTCCGTTCAACCCTACGGCAGACATTTTACCGTTGAAATACATATCGCATTGCACTTGCGCTACGAAACGGAGAATCTGCAATCGACCTTGGGGTATGGCGGCAGAAAATGTTGCTTTTTCGGCTTCTAGACCATCACCTAACAGCGGTTTCCCGACTAAAAATCCCAGCCCGAATGCGAGATGCCTGTTGTCTTCTTTGTAAAGCTGGATTTCGTGTTTTTCTTCGTTGCTTACAAGCTCCTGCATTAACGAATCGTTGAATAGGGCGCGTAAAACGGGTGTGTATGGACTTTCCGGGTATTTTGTTATGAAATTCCTTGAAGGAGTCTGTAGCCATTCGTAATTGTTTTCGTTGTACTTTTTTAAAGGCGGAACATCAGTAATCCATAATCCGGCCCACGAGCGTTCCCATTGCGACTGTACCTCGGAACTCGACATGCCTTCAATCATCGATATTTTGGATGTTTGCAGTTCGTCGAGCAACGCGTCAAGTTTGGAATTGAATCCATAAACGGATTTTTTACCGCTGAGTGCTGCCGAGAGCATATTGCGCTTGACGTTGGCGAAATGCTTGTCGTATTTTGCGATGATGTAATCCAAGACGATGTTGAATGCCGCATTGTCTTCGTCAGAAAGCGTTTTGCCGTTCTCTTCTTTGCCAGAAAAATGCTCGTATTTTGTGTAGGCGATATCGTAAACCTTAACATTCTTGGCGGTTTTGCTTGTGAGACTGTCTTGCAGAATGTAATCGAGAACTTCGCTATGGCTGGTATGAGATTGGACGCTTCTGATTAACAGGATGGCAAGCGAATCGTCAAAATCGCAAACGTCATTCTCTATCGTTTCCGCAAATCCGGTGCAAAACAAAAAGAGAAGAACTGTCAATGAGCGAGCAAAACTCATTCTCCTTACCCCTAATCGCTTTTCTCTAATCGCTCTCGTGCTTGCTCATGCAGTGAAGGCTGCCGCCTTCCTCGATGACGGTGCGGCAGTCGATACCGATGACTTTGCGGTCGGGGTAGACCGATTCGAAGTATTTCTGCGCGACCTTGTCGTTGGGACAGCTGTATTTCGGGTAGATGAGCCCGCCGTTCACATAGATGTAGTTCATGTAGCTGGCCGGAAGAATCTGCCCGTCGGGGAGCTTGCGCTGCGGCGGTAGCGGGAGTTCGTCGACCTTGGCTTTCTTGCCATAGTGGGCGCGCAGGAAGGTCTCGATGAGGAACCTGCATTTGGCGAGGTTCTCGGCGTTCTTGCCGCGTCCGCTGGATTCCCAGGCCATAACCACGCGGTCTTTGGCCACGAAACGCGCGACGTTGTCTATATGGCCGTCGGTATGGTCCCCGTGAAGACCGGCGGGCAGCACCAAAAGCGACTTGAGGCCAAAGGCCCCGCAAAGAGCCTTGATGACCTTGGTCAAATCCTTGGGCTCGTTGCGGTGATTGCCCACGAGGCAATCGAGCGTGGTCATGCCAAGTCCGTCTCCGTTGACTTCGATGGCGCCACCTTCAAAGATATACGGCACCGATTTTATTAGTTTGTATTCAAAGATGTCCGCGATGCGTTCCGGAATGGCGTTGTCGTTCTTCCAGGGCGGGAACTTCTGGCCCCAGGCGTTGAATTCCGTCTGGGCGATGACAGTCTTTGTTCCCTTCTTTAAAAAGAACGGACCGTAGTCGCGGATCCAGATATCGTCGGTCTTGATGTTGAAAAACGAGGCCGGGAAGGGGCGGTCGGCCATGGCGCACTTTTCGTCGTACGTGAGGAACCTCTTGTTCGGGACAAGGACGTTCACGGGCTGGAACTCGCTGATCGTACGGATAAGGTTCACGTAGAACCAGCGGATCTTTTCGCCGCGTTCGCCGTACCAGTTCTGCTTGTTGTGCGGGAAGGCGAGCCAGGTGGCCGCCTGCGGTTCCCATTCTGCCGGATAAACTATAGGAGTAGTGCTCATGGTTTTCTCTTTTGTGCGAATTTATTTCACAAGGAAATTTAGAAAAAAAAGAAAGAAACTATATTTTCGCCCAAATTTGAATAATTAAGAAGGAGTTCATTTTGAAAAAGTTAACATTGCTGTTGCTTTCTGCCCTAGTTTCTTTCACCGCAGCCGCCGACCGCTACAAGGACCGACTCTTCGACGTTTCCGTCGAACGCGATGTGAGTTTTGCCAAGGGGGTCCCGCATTTAAGTTCGTATCATAAGATTACGGAAGCCTTGATGGTCTACGGTTTGGTGTCGGACGATGCGACGATCGTCTATTTCTATACGACCGAGAAAGAATCTACCAAGAAAGACCTGAAGATGGACCTCTACAAGCCCAAGGGAGACAAGGAAAAGTCGCGCCCCGCGGTCATCGTGGCCCATGGGGGTGCTATGGTCGCCGGTTCGAAGGATGACTACGCCCAGCACACCGTGAATTACTGCGATTCGCTGGCCGCCCGCGGTTTTGTGACGGCCTCCATCGAATACCGCCTGGGCGTGACGCTCACGGAAGAGGACTACCAGCTCCATATTGACAGCGTCGACTTTGCGCGTTCCGTCTACCGCGGTGTGCAGGACATCCGCGCTGCCGTGAGGTACATGCGTGCGAATGCTTCCAAGCTGGGAATCGACCCGAACCGCATCTACCTCCTCGGTAATAGCGCCGGTGCCATCCTGAGCCTCGAGAACATCTATGCCACCAAGGATTCGGATTTCCCGGACTATATCAACAAGAAGCCTCTCCTGGGCGGTTTGGATGAATATGGCGAGAAGGCTTCCTCTTCGACGGCGAACGGTGTTGCGGCCCTCTGGGGCGCGGTGCACAACCCGAAGCTGGTGGAAAATTCCGATGTCCCTGTGCTGCTCATCCACGGTAAGGCCGACGAGACGGTCTATTTCAAGAAGGGCCGCCCGCTGAGCGATGTCGCTGCTACCCTCGAGAACGTGATTCCTTCCGCAATGGGCGCCAAGGCCGCTTCGTATACGCTTGATTTGCACGCTCCGACCCTTTTCGGAAGCTATGTAATCGACTCCGTTTTGACCAAGAGGGGAGTCTCGCACGAAACGTATTTTGTCGATGGCGTCGGTCATGAATTCTACGACGAAGCAAAGTACGAAAAGCCCGTCCGCACCAAGGTTTTCGACTTCATTTATGGCTTGACCCAGAAGAAGACGGATGCCATCAAGCCTGCGGTGCTTGCGAAAAATGCCCTGGTCCGCATGGGGAATGGCAATATGAACTTTACGTATGCGGGCGACAATGCGGCCCCGTATAGGGTTGTCGACCTCCGCGGTCATGTGCTGATGCAGGGCAATGTGGCTCCGGGTGAAACGGTTGGGCTCGGAATGCTCAACAACGGCGTATACGTTTTGCAGGTGGCTCGCGAAAAACCGATTAAGTTTAGTGCCGCCCGTTAAGTTTTAACGTCGCACGTTTTTATATTTTGGGGGGGAGGTCGCATAATATGATGAAGAATTTCATTGTATGCGGGCGTGCGCTCGTTTTTTTTGCGTGTACAGTTTTGGCTTTTTGGGCTTGTGGCTCTGATGACGATTCCATCAGTTCTGACTGGGAAGATTCTGAATTGAGCTCCGGTTCCAACGGGAACGATGGTTCGTCCGGAAGTAACTTGTCCGGATCTTCGCGCAGTTCTTCTTCTGGCGGAGATACCCCTTATTCGGCCGTCAAGATCAATTATTCGGCGTCGGATAGCAATGGCTATATCGTCGATTCCCGTGATAGCACTGTGTACGGGACGCTCCGCAGCGGCTCCTATATCTGGATGTCGAGCAACGTGTCGGGCAATATTTACGGCGTGTATAACGTGTGTTACGACGGCAATACAAAGAACTGTGACAAGTACGGTCGCCTTTTTGTCGGTAACTCCGGAAGTGCCTGTCCGTCGAAGTTTCGCCTGCCGACGCGTTCCGAATT
>CACXKY010000181.1 GCA_902768325.1 Fibrobacter succinogenes | reverse complement strand
GTGAAGTCGCCGAAGTACATGCTCACGTCAAACGTTTCGCCCGCAGTGACGTTAAACGCGATTTCGTCGCTCAGGATTTCTTCGCCTGCGGGGATGGTGGCGAAGGTGTTGCTATCGAACGTGATAGGGGTCGGGACATAATTTTCCGCGGCATCTTTAGCCTGCGCGTTTTTGGCGACATAAGCTTCGCTAATCGTCACGGGTTCCGTGCCGGTGAGGTTCGAAAAATGGAACCGCAATTTGCTTCCCGAAAAGCAAGCGCGTATCGGGTAGCGGAGTGTCAGGTCTTTGGCGTAGGTGGCTTCCTTGCGGTCGGTGATAGAGGTAGCGTTGCCCCAGCAGGCCACCCATTTCGAAAACGTTTCTGGCATGGGTAAAAAATAGCTAATTTAGGGCCGCTTTCCCAGATGGCGTCAAATGTCCGAGATTTCGTACAGCAAAAAGAACGACAACGTTGAATGTGTCCGCTATAAGGACTGGTCTAAATCGTATCCGCCGCATACGCATACGGGGCACTTGACTATCGGCTACATTGAAGAAGGCTCGATTTGCCTGGTGATGAACGGTGTTGCAGAAATCTACAGCGCTGGCGACAAGTTCCAGATTCCGCCCGACGTGCTTCACGAAATCAGGACGGTTGACGGCAAAAGCTATTCGATGGTCGTGTTGTGTTTTGCGGTGGATGACGCTATCGGCGGTGGCGCATTTTCTGGTGCGTTATCCGGCACATCCGAAAGCGATTATGAGCATGCCGTCGCGCGCCTGAGCGAACTGCGCAAAAACATTCTCGAAAATCCCGAGAACATTTACTTGATAGAACAGATGGCGCATGACGCGTGCATCAGCCCGTTCCACATGATTCGCGAATTCAAGAAGGCCTTCGGCCTTACGCCGCACCAGTTCCAGATGCAGTGCAAGGTCCGCAAGGCGCAAAAGCTGCTCGCCGAAGGGAGCGCGTCCGATGTGTCGTTTGATGCCGGATTTTACGACCAAAGCCACATGGACAGGTGTTTTAAAAAAGTCGTCGGACTTTCGCCCAAAGAATACAAGAAGGCCGTGAAGCCGACGACGGATCCCGATTGATGATGCGCTGTTTTAGCAAAGCGCCGGAATGAATTTTGCAAACAGGTAAAGTCCTTCATCGCCTGCGTTGACTTCGTGCGGGACTTTCGCGGGCATAATCGAAATCACGCCAGGAACGTATTCGAGTTCGGCTCCGTCATTCACGCATGTTCCGCTGCCCGCAATCACTTCATGCGTCTCGAGCTGCGTTTCGTGAATGTGGTTCTTGATGCTTTTGTTCGGAGCGATGCGAACGAGGTGGTAGCTGAACGTGCCGCCGGTCTCTTTCGAGGTGATGATGTGTTTGAGTTCGACGCCTTCGAAAGTCGGGTGCTTGTTCCAGGCGAGATCGCTGAATGTCTTTACGTTGCCGGGGAGCCTGAGTTCGCCATTGTTGAATTTTTCAAAAAGTTCCTTAGTCATTGTATAACTCCTTTTATATTTTGCGCACCGCAGAATGCACTGCGCCTGTACCCGAATTCTATATAGAAGGAGCTTTTAAAAATTGGATAAAATTGCTGAAAAAATCCCCCAGTTTTTCACCGAGGGATTTAAAAGCGGGTTACTTCGCTGAGCAGAGGACCGAGCCGGGGCTTACGTCTTCCTTTGAGGCTCCTCGTAGGAGTAGGCCGACGTTATCGCCCTTGTTCGCTTCTTCAACGTTTTTACCGCCAACCGTAATGGAGGTGATGGTGAATACGTTTGTGGAACCGCTACATTTCACTCTGTCGTTCATGTGGACGGTGCCGCGTTCGACGATGCCACTTGCTACGACGCCGCGCCCAGTAATGACAAAAGAGTCTTTAACGGTCATAAGGAAGGAGCTGTTTATAGTGGTGCTCGGTATTTTTGTAACAACGCCGCAAGCAACGGTGCGCCCGCCTTCACGAATCGCAAATCGGGTTCCGACTTCCATGGCAATCGGGAGAATCAGTTTTACTTTGATTTTTGCGGTGCTGCCTGGGGTTACCGTGCTAAGCCCGTCTAGAAGTTGAACCGTCCCGGTCACGTCTATGGTGCGGAAGAAGAATTGCGGACGGTACCCTTTTATGATGGGGGTGCTGCGTCCGCCTTCTTCTTTCTTTAGCAGGTAGATTTCGGCTTCGAAATCGGTATGTGCGAAGATGGAACCCGGTGCGGCGAGCACCATGCCGCGGGCGAAATCCGTTTTCTGGGCACCGCGAAGGAGGACGCCCACATTATCGCCGGGTTGAGCTTCGTCGAGAAGCTTGCGGAACATCTCGATGCCAGTGACCAGGAACGAAGCGGTTTCGCGAAGGCCGACGCGTTCAACGGTATCGGCTATGTGGACGATGCCGCGCTCAACGCGCCCGGTAACAACGGTGCCGCGCCCGGTAATGACGAATATGTCTTCAATGGGCATCAGGAAGGGTTTGTTCTTGTCGCTTTCCGGGAGCGGGAAGTAATCGTCGCAAGTCTTCATGAGTTTGACGATTTCATCTTCCCATCTCTTGACGCCATTCAAGACGCCATTTGTGTCGCCGTAGATAAAAGGCGTTTTATTGGCGTCAAAACCAAATTCGCTGAGGATATTACGGATTCCTATGGCTTTGATAGTGGTTATATCATAAATGGGAATGTCAACGTCATCCATGAAAACGACTATTTTGTTCAAGCCCGTCTGCTGTGCGAGAAGGATATTTTCGCGATCTTGCGATGACAATGCGTTAGTGCCAGAAACGGTAAAGATGGCTGCATCAATCTTGATGCCTCCAGTCACATAGTTTTTGATGAAGTCGTTTATGTTTGTTTGGATGGTTATGGTGTAGTGGCGCTTTTCAGTCTCGAATTCAATATTGCTGGAGTTTGCCGGAGAGGATGAGCCGAAAACTTTGCTGATGGCGGCAATCAAAGCGGTCTTGTGCTTAGTGTCGCCGAAGATTCCGAGGTTACAATGAGGCTTAGTTCTATTAAAACGTTCTTTTGCCATTGGGGGGATTCTCCTTGATTGACGTTTTGTGGCAAAAAAATGTATTTTATAGACAGTACGAACCATTCTTGCCGGAGGTAGTGAATATGGCTGATTCATCTAATGAAAAGCAAGACGTCGCCTTACAGACAGAAGATTTGCAGGCGAAAAAAGCGCGGGCCGAACGCATCAGGAAAATGCGCGGGTGGCTTTCGCCGCGCGATTCGGGACCGGATGATTTTGGACCCGAGGATGCTTCCGTTTATTACGGCGAAGGGCATTCGGGGTGGAATAGGTAATAAAAATTGCATTAAGCAGGCCTTTTTTAGTATATTTGAAATAGCCGGTAAGATTGCCGGTCACGTATTATAAGATCGTCTATCCGCGTTTGTCGCGGAGGCGGTCTTTTTTTATGCGGAGAAATGCTCGAAAAAAAGGAGTACAGATGAGGGAATTCGAGATGGTGGGAATGCAGACGATAGGCAATGTGGAACTGCTGCGCTCGCCCCGTGCGCGCATCGGCGTTTTTGCGTCGCGGCAGCTGGACAGCGTGGGGAGCATTGTCAAGGAACAGTGGTCGGTAGCGAAGGGGCGACAACGCAAG
>CACXKY010000180.1 GCA_902768325.1 Fibrobacter succinogenes | reverse complement strand
TGCAAAAGGTAAAGTTCATGGGCAATGCGGAAAATCGTTGTCGCCATAAGGCCCGGATACGCAAGGATAATTTCGTCGAGGCACCCAGCGGCAGGATCGCCGTCATAAGCGGCATGCAAATCGGTTTCAAGACATTCGCGAATCCAAGGAATCTTCGCGAAAAACTCCTTGCAGATGCGGTAGCTTTCAATCTTGCGCTCGTCCGAAGTCATGGTACCACGGAGCTTGCAATAATCAAGCGCAATGGCCACCTGCTTGTGGAGGTGGTAAAAAGTATCTTCGATAATGACCGCGAAGCTATTCTTCGGGTTGTAAATTTTGTGCGAGCGGTCCCTGAAATGTCCGGGATAAACCACACGGATTAGGTTCTGCAAAATCGTCTGAATCTCGGCCTGGTCGGGTCGATTATAGATGTCAATGTTGTCGATATTTCGTGCATTATTTTCTCAAGAAAAAAAGGTGATGAGGTATGAGGTCGGTCGCCTGCGGCTCCCTCTGAGGTATGGGCTATAGCTCAGAACCCCAAAGCACCGCAGGTGCGATCTCATCGCTCAAAGCGTCCGAAGGACGCGACCTGCTACGCAAACGTCTTCAGCGCCCTCACGAGAGCGTCGATGTCGTCCGGCGAGTTGTACAGCGCAAGCGTCGGGCGAACGGTACTTTCGTAACCGAAATGCCTGAGCACCGGCTGTGCGCAGTGGTGACCTGTACGCACGGCAACACCGTAGGCGTCAAGCCTCTTGCCCACTTCTTCGTCGGAGTAACCGTCGAGCTTGAAGGCGAGAGCAGATGCCTTGTTGAGTGCCGTACCTACAAGGTGCAGACCCTTGACGGTCTTCAGTTCCTTGAGGCCATACTGCAGCAGTTCATGTTCCCAGCGGAATACGCAAGGCATCCCGATTTCGGAGAGGTACTGGAGGGCCGCACCGAGGCCAACAGCGTCGGCAATGCTTCCGGTTCCCGCTTCGAACTTATTCGGAATCCCGTTGTAAATCGTGCGCTCGAACGTCACGTCGGCAATCATGTTGCCGCCACCATGGTACGGGCGGGCCGCTTCGAGCAATTCTTTTTTGCCGTAAACGACGCCGATACCGGTCGGAGCAAACACCTTGTGTCCGGAGAACACGAAGAAGTCTGCGTCGAGGGCGGAAACATTCACCGGAATGTGCGCGATGGACTGAGCACCATCAATGAGGATTCTCACGCCGTGCCTGTGGGCGATGGCGATGAGTTCCTCGATCGGGGTGACCGTACCGAGCACATTCGAGACATGCGTCACGGAAACGAACTTGGTGCGCTTGGTGAACAGAGCCTCGTAATCGTGGAGTTTGAGCTGGCCGGTAGAATCGCAGGGAATCACCTTGATAATCGCGCCCGTTTCTTCGGCGACGAGTTGCCACGGCACGATGTTGGCGTGGTGTTCCAAGATGGAGACGATGATTTCGTCACCCGGCTGGAGCGTCGGTTTCACGTAAGCGTTTGCCACCAGATTGATGGCCTCGGTGGTACCGCGCACGAACACGATTTCCTGCGAAGACGGGGCCCCGATAAAGTCACGCACGATGTTGCGGGCGTTTTCATAGGCATCTGTCGATGCAGCCGCCAGCGTATGGGCACCACGGTGCACGTTGGAGTTCTCGTTTTCGTAGTAGTACTTGAGGCGGTCAATCACTACTTGCGGGCGCTGCGTCGTAGCACCGTTATCGAGCCAGACAAGCGGATGGCCGTTGACCTGCTTCGAAAGAATCGGGAAGTCGCTACGGATTTGCGCAAGCGTCTTGGAGCCGATGCGGATGGATTCGTTACGGGAATTGGAGCCGCTGTTTGCAGAGCCCGCCTTCACGGAATCGCCACCGAGAGAAGTCGGAGCGTCAATCGGGCGAGCATTTTCTGCTGCCTGGGTCTTGGAAAGGACCTTCGGAGAATACCCCGTTGCAGGCGCAGGCGCTGCCGGAACATCGCTCAGCTGCGATGCAAACTGCGCTTCGGGAACCGCAGGGGCTTCAACCGTATTGAGCCAGGTATCGGTGGAATTGCCGCCGTAGGCAAACGGAGCCGAAGAAGTCGGCTGGTCGCCATAGGTCGCAAACGGATGTTCCCAGTCGAATGCGGGAGTCTGGTTGATGGCGGCTGCCCCTTGGGCGGCGCTCACTCCCTGAGCCACAGAAGCATTCTGCACTTCGGGTGCCGCGGGAGTTGCAGCATAAGCACTGTCCGTCAAGTCGGGAAAGTACTCATTTGCCAACTGCTCCAGTTCAGCCGCATTGGGAACTCCGGCGAGCTCTTCCAGCGATCTGGTATCTGGATTATTCGTAATCATAGTATTCGCCAACCTCTACATCTTCAAGGACTGCAATAGCGTCGTCGGCAAGGATAGCCGCAGAGCAGTACAGGGAAAGCAGGTAAGAAGCGACACCCTTGTTGTCGATACCGCGGAAACGCACGGAGAGGCCACGAGAGTGTTCGTTCTTGAGACCGGCCTGGAACAGGCCAATCACGCCGCGCTTGGCTTCGCCGGTACGCACGAGCAAGATGTTCGTCTTGCCTCCCTGGGACTTCGGATCCTTCACGCCGTCGACGAGGAGCTTGTTCGTCGGAATCAGCGGAATGCCGCGCCAGGTGAGGAACTTGCCACCGGCGATGTCCACGACAACAGGCGGCACGCCACGGCGGGTGCATTCACGCTCGAAGGCGGCAATGGCACGCGGGTGGGCGAGGAAGAAGGACGGTTCCTTCCAAACCTTCGTGATGAGTTCGTCGAGGTCGTCCGGGGTCGGGCGGCCGTCGGCGCGGATCGGCTGGATGCGCTGGGAATCGGCGACGTTCTTCAACAGACCGTAATCGTCGTTGTTGATGAGCTGGCTTTCCTGACGTTCGCGGAGCGATTCGATGGCGAGGCCGAGCTGTTCCTGGACCTGGTCATACGGGGAGCTGTAAACATCTTCGATCGCGGTGTTGACGTTGATGATCGTGGAGATGGAATTGAGCTTGTATTCGCGCGGTTCGGTTTCGTATTCGACGTAGCCTTCCGGGATGATGTCGGATTTCTTGGTCTGGCTGCAGAGCACGTCCAGCGGAGTTTCGCCTTCTACGACCTTGTTCACGCGGAACAGACCGGTTTCAAGGCCCTTGAATTCAAGGAACTTGGTAAGCCACTTCGGCGTGATGGACGCGAATTGCGGCTTGGTCTTGGTGACGTTGGCAAGGTTGTAGGCGGCCTTTGCGCCGAGCGCGTTGATGCCAGTTTTCTTTTCTGTAGCTTCATTAGCCATTGTGGTTTACCTCTTGGGTTTGTGTTAAGTGTTGCACCCCGTCATCCTGGAGGCCGAAGGCCGATAGGATCCAGTGCAGTTCTATAAAGTTTTGTTCCCTATCTATTTTGTAGGATTCTGCAAGAAAAAAATTTTACAGCCATGCGCCTTCGTGCGAGAACATGATGTCCTTCATGGCATCGACGCCGCCTTTAAGGTTGTAGAGCGGCCCCGCGTAGCCTGCTTCGCGCAAGGTGTTGATGGCGAGAATACTGCGCTTGCCCTGCTTGCAGATGAAAACCGTATCCTTGTTCGGGTCCAGTTCCTTCTGCCTGCGAGCCAGCTGCCCGATGGGAATCACGATGGCGTTCGGGAACCTGAGAATTGCTCGTTCATGCGGCTCGCGCACGTCCACGATAGTCATCGGGTCGCCATCGTCAATCTTCTTCGCGAGTTCTTCGGGAGTAAAGCCCTCCACCGGGATTTCG
>CACXKY010000179.1 GCA_902768325.1 Fibrobacter succinogenes | reverse complement strand
AAGCAGATTTGGGAATTCCACCAGCTGCTCCGTGCAAACAACGACGACCAGGATTTGACCCGCCTCAATGCTTTCGAGACGATGGTGGAACGCCACTATGCCGACTGCACTCTCATTAACGCATACGTGCCCAAGTGGCCTGCCCGCATGATTGACGTTGGCAGTGGCGCCGGTTTCCCGGGAATCCCGCTCAAGATTGTGAATCCGTCGATTCGTCTTACGTTGTGCGAACCGCGCCCGAACCGCATTAACTTCCTCAACATGGTCATCGAAAAGATGGGCCTCAAGGGGATAGACGTGTTTGGCCATAAGGTCACGAGCCGCAGCATGACAATCCCTGTGGATGGCGTGATTAGCCGTGCTTTTGAACTCATGGAAAAGACGCTCCCGCGCATTGCAAATTCTTTAAAGGTTGGCGGCCGAGTGTATTTTATGAAGGGCCCTGCCGTAGCCGATGAACTCAAGACGTTCTACCCGGAAGATTTTGGCTACAAGTTTGTCGGAAAGCATTTCTATACCATCCCGAACAGCACGCAAGACCGCGCTCTGATCATTCTCGAACGCGTGGAGTAGAGTGCGACCAAGGGTTAATAAAAAAAGTCAGGCTCATCACCTGACTTTTTTCGTTCGTTGTAACGCGGCGAAGCCGCCACGTTTTGCCTAATGACTGATAACTAGCAGCCTAGAACTTAAACAGCAATCCGAAACGCATCTGGCCGTCGCGTACACCGTCCGATTTACCTACGTTCTTGATCGTAGCCCAGTCGAACTGCAAAACGTCAGAGAGCATCACGCCCACGCCGAAGTCCACTTCGTTGCGCTTGCCCATGCGGTCGTAGAGGTAACCCAGGCGGAGTGCAATCGTGTTAGAATAAATGAATTCTGTACCGAAGTTGAACACGCCTTGGAGGAATGAATTCGTGTCATCATCGGGATCGACGATGTCTTTCCAGCAGGCGATGTAGAACGGTTCCGGGTCGCCGTTGTCATCGTCGATAACGACTTCGCGGTTATAGTCGAAGGCTACCGTCCACTTGTAGTCTGCCATGCTAAGGATTTCGTAAGAAAGTCCAAGGCGCCAGGTCAAGGGAATCGGGTCTTCAATCGTCTTGTCCACGTAGTAAACGCTCGGACCGATGTTTGCAAGAACGAGTGCGATGTTGAGTTTCGGCACGATGAAGTTCTTCTTCAAAACGCCGATGTCGAATGCGTAACCGAACGTGGTCGCTTCTTCTTCGCCGGCAGATGCGCCGGAACTCAGGTCAGAATAGAAGAACTTGATGGAAAGGCCTAAGCCCCAGTCGTTCGGGAAGCGGGTACCGTAGCTCACGCCGCCGACAATTTCGGAGCTGTTGTAGGCCACGAGGTCATCGGCATCGAGGTCGCCAGAAACGACGGTCGAACCGAACGAGACGAAGTTCACGGAAACGCCGAGCGTTCCCCAGTCGTTCAGCGGAATGGTCATGCCGCCGTAGAGGTGGTAAAGGTCCGGAATGTTCAAAACCGGCAAAAGCTTTTCGTAGAAGGCGGTGAGCTGGTAGTCGGCATCCTTGTACTGTTCCATGCCGTTTGCGGTGCTGAACCACACGTCGTTGCCTTCGGGGAGCACAGCCCAGACCTTGTTGGTCGAAAGGCCGTTGCCCTGGTGGTAGTGCGTCCATTCGTCATCGCGCTTGGTAGCTTCTGGATCTTCCTTGGAGCTGCGTTCGAGTTCTGCCTTACGGCCACTGGCGGTGGCATAGTCCGGCAGGTGGCGCCAGACGCCGAGGTCGGTTGCGATCCAGATGGCGCCCTTGCGGTCCACGGAAACGTCATTTACAGTGTTGTTGGCGAACTGCACCTGTTCCCACTTGCGGAGCGTAAAGTGCGAGAGACCGCCCTTGTGGGTTGCCCAGACGTGGCCCGAGCTGTCGACAGCGAGTGCGGTCGGGTTCAAGTCCATGATGCCGTCTTCCTGGTTGAACAGGCTCCAGCGGTCTTTGTCGTTTGCGCTCTTTTTCGGCGTGAGGCGTGCGACACCTGCACCGTCGACTGCCACGTAAAGTTCCTTGCGGTTTTCGGACCAGACGAGTGCGTTAATCTTTTGGCTCGGGAGAACCTTGCCCTTCTGTTCGAAGGCGCCGTTGCGGTAGACAAAGAGGCCGTTGTCTGTACCGATCCAGAGGGAGGCGCCCTGCTTGGCGAGTGCGGTCACGCGGTGTTCGCCGAGTTCCTTGTCGAACGATTTCCAGCCCTTGCCGTCAAAACGGAAGAGGCCCTTCGGCGTTCCGACCCAGAGCTTTTCGGTGAGGCTTTCGTAAAGGATTGCCGTAATGGTGTCCTTGACGACCAGGTTCCATGGCATCTTGACTTCGACCACGTGCGATTCGTCGTCTGCGTTTTTGACGTCGTTGAATTTTTTCACGACTCGCGTGTACTCGTCGAGGCCGCGTTCAGTGCCGATGTAGGTGCGTACGGCGTCCTTGATTTTGGCGTTGCCTTGCAGGGTGACGGAGTAGTAGTCCACCCACTGTTCGCCGTCGAACTTGATGATGCCCTGTGTTGTACCGGCCCAGAGTTCGCTCTTGTCGAAGAATCCGTTCTTGGAGCGGGAGGCCATGTGTGTAAAGAAGGGCGTCTTCTTGGCGTCTGCGCTGTAGGAACTGCGCCATTCGTCGGCGAGCGGTCCAAAGGCAAGCCCTGCCGGGTTGTAGTACATGGCGGTTGCGTCATCGGCGAGTGCAGCACCGACTTCGCCCATACCTAGCTGGCGTGCGCCAACAGGCATCTGGAGGGTGATGATTGCTGACCCTGCGGCGAGTGCCATGGCAGGTGCCAAAAGAATAGCAGATAATAATGACTTACGCAAGTTGCCTCCAATCCGGGATGTTATATGTGTTTCCGTGTGTCGGAATCACTGCCTTCCATCCGGATTTACTCGGGTTTTCCCAGGGCTGCTTCGGTAAAAGCTTACAGTCGCAGCCCAAAACATAAGGTGGTAAAATTTCAGCATGATTGCGAATCTGTTCGCGCGTGATGAAATTTTCCTCACTGACGAATTTACAATAATTCTTGCCCTTCGGACCAAGTACGATTCTATAGGTGGCTGTACCAACCTTGTCCCCTTCGTCAATCGTCTTGATAGTTTCTTCTAACGTGCGGTTCCATTGCTCGATATAGGCTTGCCTTTGTTCTGGAGTGAGAGGCTGCGTTTCGAGCCAGGCCCTGATGGATGCTTCGGAGGGCTTCACAGCCGTGAGCGTCTCGCGGGCGGGGCGGCCGATGGCGGCGTATTGCCCCGATACGTCGATAATTGGTTTTGTCGTTTCTTTTTCGTCGGTATTGTGCGTGCCCACGTAAATTCCGATCCCGGCGAGGACGATGGACAATAGCACAATCGCAATGACGATGATGATTGATAGCATATTTAAATCCGTTTACGATAAATCCTTACTCTCAAAAACTAGCATTTTCTATTTTATAAG
>CACXKY010000178.1 GCA_902768325.1 Fibrobacter succinogenes | reverse complement strand
CATTGAATCTATCGCGGCAGCCCAACTGTAACCGCGACCAGACCATTTGCAATCCGGGTCACCGTCGACATAGCAACCGGTTCTTCCGACAAGGCTCGGAGTCTTGACGCTATCTGCATAGTTCAGGTTCTGGGCCATCCAAGTCTGATTGCCGATTTTTACAGTCTTGTAAACTTGTCCATCACGGGAATCTACGATGGAATCATATTTGATTTCAGGATTCAGATACGCTTCTTTCGTAACATTCCCACTCAAGCTGTCGGAAGAACTGCTACTTGATTTTGCGGAACTACTGCTGGACGTTTCGGCAGGCTCAACGTCCTTGGAACTGCTGCTCAAGATGACGGTATCCGGGAATTCAGCGGTAATGTACTTCTCGAAGGCGGCCACGGTATCGCCGACGTTCCAAGATTCGATGTTCTTGCGGATGGAATCGAGACCGTTACCCGCAATGGCGTCTGCAGCCCAGTCCGCAATCGTAGCCTTCGCGGTAGAATCCTTCCACAAGCCCGTTTCCGCAAACGAATCCGTAAACTTGTCCATGCGCTTTGCAAGCCCCGCATCGTCCGTTTCCGCCTGCATCATCACGCTAACCGCCAAGAGAGCCGCGTTGCCGTCGCCACTCTCAAAGATGTTCAGGTTTTCGAACTCCTCGAAACTGCCTGCGATGTCGAATGCCGCAAGCACTTCCTGTTCGGCCTGCGCCTTCGCTTCCGCGAACGTCTTGCCCTTTTCGGTCACGAGGTGCAAAAGGCGCTCGTATTCCAGCTCGGTAAGCACGTTGATATTCACGTTCTCGCGGTCCTTCAAGTCGGTCAACGCACGAAGCGTCAACTCCTTCGAAGACGTCTTGCCGGTAATTTCATTGCGGTAGATGCCCGTCACCTCGAACAGCGCGCACGTAGACTTGAGCGAGACATCCTTGACGGTAAAGTCGCCCTTGTCGCTCTTGACTTCGCCTTCAAAATGTTCATCCGTCAATTGCAACGTCTTGCAGTCAATTCCCTGCACCGTCACCGCGGAGCCCTTCACGAACGGCCCCTTCTGTGTCAAGCCAGCCACATCCAGATTCTTGATGGCGATGATGCCCGCGTCTTCAGTAGAGCCGCCCGCGACGCTCTTGTCGTCAGATGAAGAGCACGCCCAAAACATGGTGCCCACCACGAGCACCCCAAAGAATTTACTCCACTTCAAAACAGAACTCTTTTCCATGAACATAAGTCTTTTCCCCTAACGTTAATCCTTGAGGCAACGGACAGATCGCGCATTGTATTTATAAGACCAATACAGCTTGGCACTTGTCATATAGTAATCCATTGCAAGCGCATAGCCATCGTCATGGTCTCGGCTCACGATACTCCAGAAATACGTCAACTCGCCAGCATAATCAAAATGAGGGTATACAGAATGGTCTTCATCACGGTAATCATAACCACCTGCCGGCAAAGCTGAGAAGCCATACGGATCTGCATAAGTTTCCTTCCACGCTTCATTCGCCTTCAATTTGGTACCAGAGCTATCGCCAACGAAATTCAGCAACGTTCTAAATTCCGAGGTGTCAGGCAAATGCCATCCCTTCGGGCACACACCGCGAACAGACTCTTCAAATTCACAGACGACCTCATTACCGCACCCTTTTGCATCATCGCTGAATTGCGCAGCAGAATCAAGAGCGGCAGACCAAAGGTACAAACGGCCATACTTACCGCACGAATCCGGTTCATTTCCATAGCAGAAACTGGAAGCAGAACCCGACCGAGTTTTTTGATTGTAAGCATAGTTTAGATTTTGAGCCATCCATACCTGATCACCAATTTTCACAGATTTGTACGTCTGATTATCTCGATCATCGACAAATTCTCCATATTCAATCGCAGGATTAAGGAAATCAAGCGCAGTCTTAGCCGGTTCAACGCTACTGCTGCTTTCTGCACCAGACGAAATTGCAACAGAAGAACTTGAAACGATCGGATCCATAATGCAGCGGACCTGATTCTTGCACGTTGTTGTAGGAACAAAATTTTCCCATATTCCCGCATCTGTAAAGGCAAAGAACAAGGCCTCGTCTCGATAAAGAGAATCTACCCAGAAATGCGGATCATACGAATCCAAATAGCAGTCCTTATATTTCTCCGAGCTATCGCGCATCAAAGGGTCGTAATCCGGCATCGCCAAAACAAAGCCAGCCACATTTGTTGGTTGCATTGAAAAAACTGGCGAGACATCGTCCCAATTATAATTTGCCCACAGGTAACTGGTTAAAGTATCCCATTCGGCATAAGAAGGGACATGCCAGCCTTCCGGGCAAACATTCACCGCCTCTTCCCAGGTATACACAAGCCCATGAAACGAGCAGGATTTTTCTTTTGCGGAAGGGCAAAGCATACTCGACGCATTGGGGGTTGCATAGTTCATGTTCTGAGCCATCCAATTTCTACCCTCTATTTCTACATATTTGTACACTTGGCCATCGCGCTCATCTGTAAATTCGCCATAACTCACATTGGGGTTCAAGTAACTCCAAATGGACTCTTTATCAAAAGAACTGCTGGAGCGATCCGCGCTTGAGGAAGAATACACGACCGTGTCCGGGAATTCAGCGGTAATGTACTTTTCGAAGGCGGCCACGGTATCGCCGATATCCCAAGATTCGATGTTCTTGCGGATGGAATCGAGTCCGTTACCCGCAATGGCGTCAGCTGC
The DNA here is from genome assembly GCA_902768325.1 of Fibrobacter succinogenes. Lineage (GTDB taxonomy): Bacteria > Fibrobacterota > Fibrobacteria > Fibrobacterales > Fibrobacteraceae > Fibrobacter > Fibrobacter succinogenes_A. Next base: position 3,865 of record CACXKY010000178.1, on the reverse strand, counting down.
CCAGTCCGCGATCGTAGCCTTCGTAGCGGAATCCTTCCAATTGCCGGTTTCCGCGAACGAGTCCGCAAACTTGTCCATGCGCTTTGCAAGTCCCGCGTCATCCGTTTCCGCCTGCATCATCACGCTCACCGCAAGGAGCGCAGCGTTGCCGTCGCCACCCTCAAAGATGTTCAGGTTTTCGAACTCCTCGAAACTGCCTGCGATGTCGAATGCCGCAAGCACTTCCTGTTCGGCCTGCGATTTCGCCTCCGCGAATGTCTTGCCCTTCTCTGTCACGAGGTGCAAGAGTCGCTCGTATTCTAGGTTCGTAAGGATGTTGATGTTCACGTTCTCGCGGTCCTTGAGGTCGGTCAGCGCACGGAGAGTTCAATTCCTTCGAGGACTTCTTGCCGGTAATTTCGCTGCGGTACAAGCCCGTCACCTCGAACAGTGCGCACGTAGACTTGAGAGAGACCTCCTTGACGGTAAAGTCGCCCTTGTCGCTCTTGACCGAGCCCTCGAAATGTTCGTCCGTCAATTGCAACGTCTTGCAGTCGATTCCCTGCACCGTCACGGCGGAACCCTTCACAAACGGTCCCTTCTGTGTCAAACCCGCCACATCCAGATTCTTGATGGCGATAATGCCCGCGTCTTCCGTAGAGCCGCCCGCGACGCTCTTGTCGTCGGAACACGCCACCAAGACAATCGACACAACGGCAAAAAACACAGCCCAAACAAAGCCACCACGGATCTTCTCGCACAAACTACTTCTCATCTCGTTCTTCCCCTTTTTCCTCAAATCCTCTTTTCCAAGCGTTCACTCATCGGGAACAGTTGCAAGTTCAAGCGGTAGACCTGTTCGGTCTTGTCCTCTTCTGTCGCAATCGACACGACGCGGCGGCGGAATTCCGCAATCTCTTTCCTGATTTTTTCATACGCATGGCGCGTAAGCCCGAGCGTAAGCCCCGACATGTCGCGTTCCGAAAGCGGCAGGTCCAAAGCCTTCACCGCAAACTCCCCCATCTGGCGCTGCATATCGCGGGCCGCCACGGGGACGGCATCTACGGGGCCCATCGACACGGATTTTTCCGTCTGATGGTAATTCCCGTTCTTGTCCTTCCTCAAGAGATTCGCCTTCACCAAAAAATCAAGAGTCTCGGAGACCTCCGTTGCAGAAATCTTCTGCTTGCAGGCGTGCGCCATTTCAAGCGGTTTTGCCCCGGGCATGTGCGGTGCCATTTCTCGCAGCACCGGATTTTTCCACGACTTGAAATAGTCGAATTCCTCGTTCCCGAGCACACGCACCCTGTGGGCATGTGCCAGCGCGCACCGTTCCTCAAAAGCGGCTCTCTTAGCAGCGTCCCCCTTCGCATGGGCATAAGAGACCATCAGAACAAAGTACGTATTCTCAAAGCCGGCAAGGCCCATGGCGTTTGCGACCGACCCGGCGGCCCCGAGACTCAAGTTTTTCTTTCCCTCGCAAACATACTTCAGATAGACTGCCGACGAAAAACCGGCAGCCCGCGCAAAATCGCGCCACGTAAACGCGGAACAACGCTTGCGCTCATCGTAGTAATCCTGGATGTACTTACGATAATCGGTATATTCGATAATCTCCTTCATATGGTCAAATATAGGTTCTTTGAAGCATATTTAGAATACAAAATTAGCTTTTTTGGCTAAATTTTACAGTTTTTGCTTATTTTTGGAAATTTCAGCAATACTAGAACACAAGGCTGTATTCCAAGAATACAGAAAACCCCGCTTTCGCGGGGTTTGTAGCGTAGGGAAAAACAAGGAGCTTATTCAAAATCGGCGTACTTGTCGCAATCACCATCGTAAGGGCCGAAGGCCTTGATGTTGAACGAACCCGTCGTGCCGGCGTCGCCCGAAATTTCAACCCTGAGGGCGGTCGTTTTCTGCACAGACTTTTCGTACGAATCAACAGACGTCGCCCACGAAGGTTCTGCAAATGAAGACCAGGGAATCCTTTCTACGCGGACCGTATCTGAAAGAGGAAGTTCATATTGAGCAAAGGCGTAATCAGGGGCGACATCCCGCGGAACAATCATCAAGACGGACATGCTTACCGTGGAGCTATACGCAATGCACACCCCTCCGAAAGACGATACGTTATAGCCCCCTCCCACGGCATCCCAGGAAATATCTTGGACCAGGGAGAAGCCGACATCCAGATAAGGACTCACGAAGCCATCACCGAACGTCACGTCACCACAGATTCCCTTGCACGTATCGATAACAGATTTCAACCAGCCTGCGTTGGATTTATCGATTGCAGTATGCCAATCAACAGTCGTATTTCCCTTATCGACTTCTCCGTCATCGACCACATACCATGCAGAAGGATCTTCCGAGAAAGTGTGGTAGATCGAATCGGAACCGTTCGCGCCGAACCAAGTCTGCATCGGAACGGCGAGGACGAACTTGCCTCCGCTGCAAACATATTCCATGGAAGTTTTTGCACCCACGATGGTCTTTCCCTCGACACATTCAGCATCTATGACATCGTAATCGGAATTCTTGGCAATCTCCCAGTCGCCTTCTTTGCAGATATAGCCAGATTCAATCTTTGCAGGCATTGCCGCAGTACACCCGGCGCCGACTTCCAATTCCAGGGACGTCGCCTCACGCCACTTCCCGTTATCATAGACGTACTTATTCTGCGAATGGATCAAACCAGCACGCATTTCGCCTTCGGTACCTGCGCCAAAGTCGTCAACATCGGACTCAAGCGTTTCCGCCTTTTTCCACTTGCCGCTTTCGCAGACAAAGCGCAGGTCTGAATTCTTGTAATAGAACACGCTCTGTTTATTGCTATCCGCAGCAACTTCGCCTTCGCGGGCTTCCGTACAAGCGCCCAGTCCATAAACATCGTACCAGAAGTTGCGAACATACTTGATGAAGTCGGGAACTTCGTCATTACCCCAACCCCTCAAATTGTCCAAGAGATCCGGGAACATCCCGTAAACGTCCGCTTCGCTAGCCCAGTCAGCCATCGCCACCTTGGTCTTGGGGTTGTCCCAACTCCCTTCAGAAGCAAGGGTCGTACTGATATCGCCCATGCGTTCGGAAAGCTCAGCCGCATCGGCATTTCCCTGCATCAAGACGCTCACCGCAAGGAGGGCCGCATTCCCGTCACCCGACTCAAAAATGTTCAGGTCCTCGGGATTTGCCAATTGGACATCGATACCGAATGCGGCGAGGATTTCGGATTCCGCCTGCGCTTTTGCTTCCGCGACCGTCTTGCCTTCTTCGGTCACAAGATGCATCACGCGGTCAAATTCCAGATGCGTGAACAGGTTGATATTCACATTATTGCGGTCAGAAAGGTCGGTAATGGCGCGAAGCGTCACCGTACCCATCGATTTGCACCCGCAAATTTCACTCCAATAGTAACCGTTCGCCTCAAGCATGGCGTACTGAGAAACGAGATTGATTCCGTTGATTGCGAAATCACCCTTGTCACTCTTGATGGAGCCCTTGAAGCTCTTGCCGGTCTGCTTGAGCGTAATGCCGTCGAGCTCCTGCACCGTCACGGTAGAACCAGTGACAAACGGACCCTTCTGCGAAACGCCAGCCACTTTCCAATCCTTCACCGCGGTAACGCCCAGGTCACCCGAAGCGCCGCCAACGACCTCCTTGCCATCGGAGTTGGCATCGGAACAGGCCCAGAGCGCGGCGCCGAGCACAAGGCTGCCCAACATACGATTCCACTTCATAATCATCCCCTTGTTTCTAGAATTACACTTTTTCATGACAGCCTCCCTTTAAATTCCTTTTTTAGTTCCCAGGCGTTCGCTCATCGGGAACAGTTGCAAGTTCAAACGATACACCCTATCCGTTTCGTCTTCTTCGGTGGCGATCG
>CACXKY010000177.1 GCA_902768325.1 Fibrobacter succinogenes | reverse complement strand
CATCGCGACCTTGTACAGCAAGGCGTTTTCCACGATGCAGTCGTGGACCATGCAGTCGTAAATACCCGTCGGGAAAGACACGTCGCCCGGGAGCAACAGCGTGCCGTAGAAAGCCGGCAGGCGCACGTCGCCCATAAAAACGGAATTATGGATGCGGTCGCAAGTGAAATTCGCCTCCACCTGGACGCGCGACCAGTCCTCGCAGCGATTCCCGTTTTTTTCAAGCGCAGAAATTTCACCCTCGCTCAGGGGGCGGAACTTCCCGGTAGCGGACTTCGCCGCCTTGAAAACTTCGGCCAAGGATAGCAAAAAACTATTCTTCAGCACTTTTTTTAATTTCAACAATCTCTGCATGCCCTAAAAATAGACTAAATTAAAGCCGATGATGAAGGAAACGCTCTTCAATTTGATTAGAAAACACCACTACAATATTTCTATCTACACGGAAGAAATATTCGAAAGGCGTTGTCAGGAAGAAATTATCCGCAGCGACGAAGAGCAGAACTCCTTCGTATATGTCGAATTTGACTTCAATACCATCTCCAAGGCGCTCCAGGACGAAGAAACCATCACGAAATTCTGGGACGTCTTCTTCATGGCCCTCTCCAAGAACAACCGCGGCAGCGATATCATCGGGTTCCTGGAGCAAGAAAGCGGCATAGGGATGCTCCTGCTCGATTCCAAGCTCCCCGGCTGGGAACGCGTCAAAGGGCGCATTGAACAGACCTCGAGGGAACAAGGCTACAGGGCATTCACCCCCATACTGAACAACATCATCAAGCCCATCGTGTACCCCGCATGCATCCAGCAGAAATAAAAGTTCTCGTCATCGGTTCCGTTTACCCGAGGTACGACAAGGACGCCGAGGTACCGTGGCTCCGAACGTCCATCGCCCACCTCAAGAAGGCTGGTCTGGATGTCCAGGTGCTCGCGCCCGCCTACAAGGGGCTCAAGAGCCACACCATCGACGGCACGCCCGTCAACCGGTTCCGCTACGCCCCTGCCGACTGGGAAATCCTCACGCACGAAGAAGGCGCCCCCTCCAAGATGGCAAGCAGGCCCTGGCTGCAGCTCCTCGCCATCCCCTACATCATCAGCGGGTTCTTCAAGTGCATCAAGATCTGCCGCAAGTGGAAACCCGACATCATCCACGCCCACTGGCCCTTCCCGCACGCCTACATCGCGCTCGGCGCCGCCAAGCTCTTCCATATCCCGCTCGTGCTCAACTTCCACGGCGCAGAACTCCTGCTCATCCGCAAGAAGAAATGGGTCAAGCCGCTCCTCAAGTTCGCCATCGGCCAGGCGCAATCGATCTTTGCGAACTCGAGCTTTACCGCCGGTAAAATCAAGGCCATCCGCGACGTGGATGTAGTATGGAGCCCTTACGGGACTACGTTAGACGAGAGACGAGAGACGAGAGACGAGAGAGAAGGCTCGGGACTCGCGCCGCATCCGGTCAACGGGAAGTTCAAGGTCCTGTTCGTGGGCCGCCATATCGAACGCAAGGGCATCCGCTATCTCATCGAGGCCGCCAAGTACCTGCCCCAGGACAAGTTCGAAATCCGCATCATCGGCGAAGGCGACCTCACCGGCCAGCTCAAGCAGCAAGCCGCCCAGTACCCGCACGTGCTGTTCACCGGCAAGCTCCCCGCAGCGGAACTCGCCCGCGAATACCGCGAAGCGAACGTCTTTGTACTGCCCGCCATCGTCGACCACAAGGGCGACACCGAAGGCCTGGGCGTCGTGCTCATCGAAGCCATGGAAAGCGGACTGCCCGTCATCGCGAGCGACGTCGGCGGCATTCCCGACGTAGTCGTCGACAACGTCAGCGGGCTGCTCGTTCCCGAAAAGAGCCCCGTCGCGCTTGCCGACGCCATCAAGCGCCTCGCAGAAGACCCGCAACTCACGGTCCAGCTCCTCGAAGGCGCCCGCAACCGCATCGCCGAACATTTCACCTGGGATAACATCACCAGGCGCCAGATAGAAATTTACGAGAATCTCAAAAGAAAGTAAGACACGCTAGGAACAACCAAGAAGGAGGCCCTATGCATATCTTTTCCAAAATCTCTTCGTCCGCGCTGGCCTTGTGCCTCGCGCTCATGATGGCCGCCTGCTCCGGTGAAGACGGTTCCGACGGCGTCTCCGGTGTAAACGGCAAGGATGGCGTCAGCGGCACCGACGGTAAGAACGGTAAGGACGGCAAAGACGGCAAGGATGCCGCCGAAGTCAACGTCGACTCCCTCGCCCAGGTGCTGCGCGAAGAAATCACCGGCACCCTGTGGGACAGCCTGTACGCCGAACCCTACGTCGACACGGTCTACAAGATCCTCTTCGACAACGCCTACGGAACATCGTGGATGGATTCCACGCGCCAGGCGCTGATCGACAGCCTCAAGCACGCCGACTACGACTCGCTCTACCAATCGCTTTTCGACAGCGTCTATAACGACATCTACTACCAGAACATCATCCGCACGATGGACGCCTACATCTGGACGAGCAAGGAAAACATCTACGGCGCGTTCGCAAACCAGTACCCGCTGATGTACAAGGACTTTGTCGGAACCGACGGCAAGCCTTATCCCGTACCGCTTTCTGTCAAGGTACGCAACATGTGCGACAAGAACAATGCCAAAGTTCCTTGCCGCTGGAAAAAGGTGATGCTCAAAACCTGGATAACAGGATTTACCGACACGGCCACGGTGACGGACATCGCGAATCCCGACACGTCTGTGATACTCGCCCCCAGTTACAAGTTCAACAACGCGGCGCTGCTGGCCGTGACTTCACCGATAGCCACGCAGTTCCAGATACGTGTATATGCGCTCGAGAACGATCGCGAAATCCTTTTCTACTCGTCATCGAAACCCACGACCATCCACCCGATGCAAGTCAACGGCGGGGAACTCGTCGGGCTCAAGAATCGCGAGCTGTGGAAAACGGTGTGGGTGACGCCCGCCATGGATTCTATAGACAATATCCTGAACGACCTTAAGAAGAAACTGCCCGGCGGCACCGTCAAGGTCTACCAGCTATATTCCGATGACACCTCCATTCTCCAAAGCTCCAGGCGCGTCGCGAAGGCCGTTTTCGAAATCCTGCAGGCCCGCGGCATCGCCTACGTGCAGAACAACGGTGTCGGGAGCCCCAGCCAGAAAGTAAACTATCCCATCGAAGTGCTGCGCAGCCGCGACGGGCTCTGCATCGAGACGACGCACCTGTTCGCCTCGATTTTCGAGGCGCTCGGAATGCAACCGGTGATTGTGGAAATTCCGGGTCACGCCTTTGTGGGCTGGCGCACCGATCGGAATTCCAATATTGTCGACTTCCTGGAGACGACGATGATTGCCAACAAGAACGCCACGTTTACAGAGGCCCTCAACAAAGGCAACAGCACGTTCGATGCAGAAAAAGAAGCCGGCAACTTTGATACGGGCGTATCGTCGTTCGTCGATGTCGAACAAACCCGCATATTCGGAGTCCGGCCCAACGACATCCCGTAAAAAA
>CACXKY010000176.1 GCA_902768325.1 Fibrobacter succinogenes | reverse complement strand
ACTTCGCGGCTGATCATCGCGTCGTCACCGAGGGGCATGCCGCAGCACTGGCAAAAGAGCTGGCGCGGGGCCCCGAGCAGGGTGTTTATGGATACGTTGAATTCCTTCGACAAAATCTTGAGCATTTCGGTGTTCGGCTGTGTCTCGCCGGTTTCCCAGCGGCTTACGGCCTGGCGCGTCACGCCGATGCGTTCGGCCATCTGGTCTTGCGTGAGGTTGTTCTTTTCGCGGATGTTCTTGAGAATTTCGTAGGTCTGCATTTAAACTCCTTTTTTAGTACGGGCTAAATATACTTTTGAACCCCTAGTAAATCAAGAAACAGGCTGTTGCTATTTGTAAAAAGAATGAGAAGCCTGGTTGCAGATTATTCCAGGATGTACGCCTTCGTAATCTCGCCTGTAATGGCCCAGTGGATGTCGCGCTTGCCGCTCGCATCCTTCGGGTAGTTCTTTTCGAGATCGTCGGGGGAGATGGCGTTTTCGTCTTGCAGCTGCTTGTAGACGACCTTGCACTCCAGCACCATCGGGAATTCCTTGACCGCCGGCACCTTCACGGTTTCGCCGTCCACGTAGGTGAAACCGAATTTTGAGGCCTTGTCGACGTTGCGGCCGCTAGTTGTGCCGCATTCGGCGATGAGCTTGCGCGGGGATCCTTCCATAGGAATGCTCACGGTGAACTCGCCGTTCTTCTCGAGGAATTCGAGCGTGTAGCGGCTCAGGCGCACGAACGTGGTGAACAGGACCTTGTTCCATTCGATGCCCATCATGCCCCACGAGATACTCATGGTGTTCGCCTTGCCGTCTGCGGCGGCGGTAAGCAGGGCCCCGCCCTTGAGCCCGTTCATGATCTTGTCGGCGTAATCCAGTACGTTGATTTCTTTTTTCATATTGCTTTCCTGCCCGCTTTTTAGTTTGTTATGCCCTTGTCATGCCCGCCTTGGGCGGGCATCTCCTTATAAATATACACTTTTATATATTTGTGAAGGATCAGCTAGGACTGCATAATGAACAAAACAAAGATTTCTTATAGTGCGTTTGTCGCGATGGCGGCGTTGTGCTGTACCATGATATTCGTTGGCTGCGGCGAAGATGACAGCGCGTCCGTGAATGACGAGTTTGTTGAAACAATCGGTTCATCCGGAGAAGAAGAGGACGCGGAATCGTCTAGCTCGGTCAAGGACGAGTCTAGTTCCTCCGAGAAGAAAAAGTCTTCTTCATCCAAGGAGCAAATAGAATCCTCCAGTTCCGTCAAAGAAGTGGATCAGTCCAGTTCTTCCAAAGCGAAGACTCTCGAAGAAATGTTTGGCGAATGCGAAGATCTCGGTATGTATACAGTCCGACACGTGCAAGATGTATCGGGAAAGTGGTATTCCTGCTATCGCGGTAATTGGTCAGAAGGAATGCTTGTAGTGGAAAGCCGTGAATGGGGAGAATGGGGAAAAATATCCTATGGTGTCGCTAGTAGCAGCGAAGAACCGGAGTCAAGCAGTTCCTACGATTCCAGTAGCTCTTCGAGTGAAGAAACAATCCCTAGCAGTTCGGGAGTGTTTGATTGGAGTCTTCCTAAGGACACCTACTTGAATCCTGATATACAATATGATTCGATAGTTGATGAACGAGATGGTCAAGTTTATAAGACAGTGAAAATTGGTGATCAGGTTTGGATGGCTCAAAATCTGAATTATTACGATACGCTAGAAATGCCGGAACTAAAAGGCAGAGCAACTTGTTTTGGTGATAAACCTGAAAACTGTGCGGTTGCGGGACGTTTTTATGCTTGGACCGTTGCAATTGATTCTGCGGCTTTGGCTAACGATGCTGAGAATCCTCAAACCTGTGGATATCGCATGGCTTGTAATTTGCCTGCTAGGGTGCGAGGCGTTTGCCCTGAGAACTGGCATTTACCGGATACAACGGAATGGAATGCCTTGTTTAATGCTGTAGGTGGTGCTGAAGTTGCAAATACGATATTAAAGTCGAAAAAGGGTTGGAATGTTGAAGAAGAGGAAGGCCGTAATGGTACGGATGACTATGGGTTTTCCGTGATACCAGTGGGGTATGATTACCTTAACTTCGATTATGATGGTTCTCATGCAGCTTTTTGGCAGCTAACAGAGAAAGATGAACTGAATGTGTATGCAGTGGATTTCTCTTATTATAGCGAAGGTGTGTATCTATACAATTCGGTTAAGGCGTACCGTCTTTCGGTTCGCTGCGTGAAGGATTAATTTGCAATATGACTACGAAAACTATCAAGATTCAGTATTTGGACGATTCCATTCCGCGGCTCACCTATGTAGGCGGTAAGTCGGACTGGATTGATTTGGCTGCAGCCGAAACGGTGACGCTTAAGGCGGGCGAGTTTCGCCTGATTCATCTCGGGGTGGCGATGAAGCTCCCCGAAGGTTACGAGGCGCATATTGCCCCGCGCAGTTCTACGTTCAAGAACTTTGGCATCTTGCAGGCAAATTCCGTAGGCGTAGTCGATTCGAGCTACTGCGGCGCGAACGACTGGTGGAAAATGCCCGTGTACGCCACCCGCGACGTGACCATCGAGAAGGGGAGCCGCATCGCTCAGTTCCGCATCATGGAAATCCAACCGACGCTCACTTTTGAGGAAGGTCCGCTTGACGGCGCCGACCGCGGCGGGTTTGGCAGCACGGGAATCTAGGGGCCGGTCGAATGAAAGTATGCAGATTCCTAGCCTTGGCGCTATTCGCCATAACTATGTCCTTTACCGCTTGTGGCGATGACGATTCCTCTTCGTCTGTCACTCCCGATATAGTCGGGGATATCTCTTCGGATGATGCACCTGCCTCGAGTGGCGATAACTCTTCTGGCAGCTCCGTGAAGTCTTCTACGGGTGGAAAGTCTTCTGCCAAGTCAAGTAGTTCTGTGAAGTCGAGTTCCAGCGTAAATTCGTCGGCTGGTGGCAGCAGCGCAAAATCTTCAAGTTCCGACAAGAATACGAGCGCATCGAGTAGTGCGGGAGTTTCTTCTTCAATTGAGTTGATTCCGTGTGATGAAGAAAATAAGATGGTTCAAATGATGAATTCGGAAACGAATGTAAAAGAGTGGTATATCTGCCAGGACGGTTTTTATGTCCCGTATATTCGTTCTAGTTCATCCGCAAAGTCCAGCAACAGCCGAATCAACTTGGACAGTCTTTACAATAGCAAGAAATCGTATGGGGAATTTGTTGATCCGCGTGACGGGCAAAAGTACAGAACTATAACAATCGAGTTTGGCTATGACGGCGTCGACAGTATCACGCTTTTTGCCACCAACCTTAACTACGGAAAACAAATTGAACTCGCGACAACAGAATTTGATGACAATATCACGGAAAAATATTGTTACAAAGATGATCCCTGGTATTGCGACAACGGTTTTGGCGGCTTGTATAGCTGGAGCGAGGCGATGGGGCTCCCCAAGGCCTGCGAGGCGATGGGGCTCCCCAAGGCCTGCGATAGCGTATGGACGGGGACGACTCCCGCATGCCCGGATTCCATTTTCCCTGGAGTAAAATATAAATCGCAGTGGGAAAGATTGAAAATACATGGAGCATGTCCCGAAAACTGGCATGTGATGAATGAGGATGAATGGAGATCTCTGATGGGCAAGGATGTGACTGGGACTGGCTATGCCATTACCTCAAAGGTTTTTGCCGGTCGCGAAAGTACCGCGAATGGAACTGGTTTCTCTGCAGTGTATGGAGGAATAGCTCGAGCGACGTCATTATATGAAAATATAAGGAAATATGGTATCTATCATCTGGCATTTGAGTATGAAGCCGGGAGGCATAAATCCGTAGCATTGAGTAATGAAGATCCTCCTATTACTTATAACGGTATTGACCCTAAAAAAGACGGACTATCCGTCCGCTGCGTGAAGGATTACTAGTCCTTAACCAAGACGGTCCTGGCGGTTCAAAATAAAACCCGAGTTTCGTGAAGCCCGATGGGACCCGAAATGCCACTCGAAGCAAACT
>CACXKY010000175.1 GCA_902768325.1 Fibrobacter succinogenes | reverse complement strand
GTGGACTGGTACCCGGTGGCAAATGGCGACAACGCGACGGCCATCGACGCGAAAGTCTTTAACGGCGCGCCTCCGCACGGCGGGTTCATCCGTCATGAATTCGTTATCGAGCAGCCGCCTGCACAGGGCTGGCCCAACTTCGCTGGCGCCTACTACGTGATTCCGCCAGAGGTCAAGAAGTCGGTGGGCATCGTGTTCGACTACGCCACGAACCACAACAATCCCGACGGCTATTTCGAAGTGCAGATTGCGAGCAGCCAGGTGGAAGACTACGACGAGTTCATGGTGCGCCTTAAGAACACGCACGGCAACTGGGTGCGCGATACGCTTATCTGGGAAAACATGAAGCAGGAAGGCTGGGGCAAGACCATCCCGCAGCTCGACCCGACGAAAATCAAGAATTTCTCGTGGCGCGCTCGTTATAGCGGCAAGGGCTACATCAGCCTCGACAACATCTACCTGCTCGGCGAGGACGGCGAAGAAGTCCCGATGCCCAAGGGCCTCAGGAGATTGCGCTAAAATTGAAAATCGCCGGCATCTCGCCGGCGATTTCTCGTTAATGCTTATCGCTTATCCCTATCAATCCAGGGACGTTCCGTCTGGCCGGTGTAAATCTGGCGCGGACGGTTGATCTTGGAATTCGGGTCGTCGTGCATTTCCTTCCAGTGGGCAATCCAGCCGGGGAGGCGCCCGATGGCGAACATCACGGTAAGCATGTTCGTCGGGATGCCCATCGCGCGGTAGAGGATACCCGAGTAGAAGTCCACGTTCGGGTAGAGCTTGCGTGCGATGAAGTAGTCGTCCTTCAGGGCGGCTTCTTCGAGCTGGATGGCGATATCCAGGAGCGGGTCGTGCACGTGTTCGCGCTCGAACACCTGGTACATAAGCTTCTTGAGCACCTTGGCGCGCGGGTCGTAGCTCTTGTACACGCGGTGGCCAAAGCCGGAAAGGCGGAACGGATCGTTCTTGTCTTTCGCCTTGTCCATCACCTGCTCGATGGTCATGCCGCTCTGCTGGATGCGCAAAAGCGTTTCGAGTACGGCTTGGTTTGCACCGCCGTGGAGCGGGCCCCAGAGGGCGCAGATGCCGGCGCAGATACTTGCGTAAAGGTTTGCCTGAGAGCTGCCCACCATACGCACCGTCGACGTGGAGCAGTTCTGTTCGTGGTCGGCATGCACGATGAGGAGCGTGTTGAGCGCTTTTTCCATAATCGGATCCGGGTGGTACGGACGAGCCTTACTGCTGAACATCATGTTCAGGAAGTTGCTGCAGTAGCTGCGTTCCGCTTCCGGGTACACGAACGGTTCGCCGATGCTTGCCTTGTAGGCAAACGCTGCGATGGTGCGGATCTTGGAAATCAGGCCCGCCGTCGTGAGCTCGAAGGCGCTCGCGATATTTTCGTCGTCGTAGAAGCGCGGGGTAAACAGGCCCACGGCATTCACGATGGAACTGAGGATGCCCATCGGGTGCGCGCTCGGCGGCATTTCGCGGAAGAAGTGCAACAGGTTCTCGTGCAAGAGCGCATTCTCGGTGAGGAGCGTGCGGAAATGCCCGAGCTGTTCCGGAGTCGGGAGCTCGCCGTAAATCAGGAGCCATGCCGTCTCGGGGAAGGTCGCCTTTTCGGCGAGGTCTTCGATGGAGTAACCTCGGTAACGGAGAATGCCCTTTTCGCCATTCACGTAGGTGATGGCGCTCTTGGTGCTGCCTGTGTTCAGGTAGCCGTAATCTAGCGTAACCAGTCCCGTTTCCTTGCGGAGGGAACTGATGTCGAGACCGTGTTCGTTCTCGGTGCCTTCAACCACGGGGAGCTCGAAGCTCTTTCCGTTGTAATTCAAGGTCGCTTTGTCGGACATTTATCCTCCGGTTTAGTTATTGGTAGCTGGTCATTAGTATTTAGTTGATGTAGTGGCGCTTCGCGCAATAAATTAGAAAGCGAAAGCTATTGACTAATGACCAATGACTAACAACTATTTTTTCATTTCCTTAATGCAATTATAAATATTTTCGAACAGCTTACCGAGTTTTTCGGTCGGGACGGCGCTGAAAGCCACGCGAATAAGGCCTGAAAGCATGATTGTGCCCGTGCTGTAGTCCTTGATGAGCTTCTGGCGCAGTTCTTCGGCGTCCACGCCCTTCGGCTTGATGCACATGAAGTAGCCGCTGTTGCACGGCATGGGCTCGAAGGCTTCCTTGTATTCCGGGTGCGCAGCGAGTTCGTTCTTGATGATGTCGAAGCGCTTCTTGAGCGTTTCGTACTTTTCCTGCTTCTGCTGCAGGTATTCTTCGCTCTGGAAGGCGGCGAGCAAAATCTTCTGGCTGATGCTCGGGGCGTTAGAGATGTTGCCACGGACCGTACCGGCGGCCTTGTCTTCGAGGGCCTTGAGCTGGGCGGCGGTGGCGCCCTTGAAACCGAAGGTCATGAACCCGACGCGGAAGCCCCACACGTAGTCTTCCTTGGTCGGGCCGTCGAGCTTGACGGCGAGCAGGTTCTCGTTGGCTTCAAGCAGCTTCACGAACAGGGATTCCTTGGTCACGCCTTCCTCGTACACGAGTCCAAAGTAGGCGTCGTCGAGCAGGGCCACGACCTTGTTGCCCGCGGCGGCGCAGTCGGTGAGGATCTTCGCGATTTCGACGGCTTCCTTCTCTGTTGCGGTGTAGCCGGTCGGGTTGTTCGGGAAGTTCAGGAGCACGACCTTCTTTTGGCTCTTGCTTTCGGCGAGGGCGGCCTTGAGGGCTTCGGTATCGAACCCGCCGTCCTTGAAGGTGTTGAACGTCTTGATCTTCGCGCCGCAGCTGTTCACGAACACGAGCTCGTAGTTGTCCCAGTAGAGGTCCGGGATGATGACTTCGTCACCCGGGTCGAGGAAGAGGTAGCCCGCGCAGCTGATGGCGTGGGTGAGGGCGCAGGTCACGACCGGGTTGCTGAACTGCTTACCGGCGAGGCTCGGGTTCTTGCGGACAATCTGTTCCTTCCAGGCCTTGCGGAGGTCGGGGTTACCAAAGCTCGGGGCGTACAGGAACGATGTCTTGGGGAGGTTCAGGCTCTTGAGCACGCAGTCGAGCACGAGCGGGCTCCCGTCGTCTTCGAGGGCGGTGCCGATAGTCGCGTTGATTTCGGAGCCCTTGGCTTCGGCGCCCTGGCCCAGAATGCCCTTGCGCGGGAAGAAGATTGCCTTGCCCCTTTCGGAGAGCATGGAGAGAACGTTGCAGCCGTTTGCGGAGAGTTCCGCGTTTGCCTGTTCGGCGAGAGGATTGTAGCTCATGACCTTGGTCCTGTTAAAAATTCCGCGCGCAAAGATAGTTTTTTTAGGGGGAGATTTCAAGTTTTCTGTAGGCAAAAGGGGGAAGCCTCCCCCTCGCAAAAGCCGAATGTCATCCCCGCGAAGGCGGGGATCTCCCTTTGTCTTTTGCTACCCCCTCTCCTGAACTGACCCCAAAAAGTTGGACATTTTAAAATTAGGATAAAAATGAGTTGCAGACTCGGTATTGCACCGGGCTCATTCCTTTTAACCGCAGTTTT
>CACXKY010000174.1 GCA_902768325.1 Fibrobacter succinogenes | reverse complement strand
GTTCTAGAGCCCCACCACCAACGGTTGAAACGGATTGCAGAATTCATCATCATGCCGCCTAATTTAGGAATGTCTTTTTAGGCTGGCAAGGGGATGCCTCCCAAAAAGTGAAAAAAAGTGAAGGCTCTCGGGGTTTCCGAAAGCCTTCTGTTGAACACTTGATGAAAAGATTAGTTCTAAATCCTTTCCGTGATCTTCGACGCAAGCGCCCGAAGCGGATGGTCCATTTCATCTTTACGAGAACCGATATCAACTCGTTGTCTGTCAATAGGCTAAGTTAATATCTAGTGGGTGTGATTTTAGTCAAATTTTACGATTATCATAAAATAATATTACCTCACGAAGTTTTGTTTACTTATATTTACAATCAAGGTCCTTCTGTCATTCCTAAACGGAGAAGCATTCCCTATGAATAAAAGAAATATGGTTTTTGCGCTTATCGCATTAATCGTTATGTCTCTTGTCGGCTGTGCGCATCAGTATGCGTTGAAGGAAAACTGGGTTGATGACGATGACTTGATGGCTGTTGTCAGCGACCCTCAAATTAGTTCCTGGTCCAAAAGATTTGGAACTCCGGTCTTTACGGAAATTAGACAGGACACAGTGGAATTCATTTATAATTACAAGCCTCATCTCTATAAATCAAGAGATAATGGTCGAATGTTCAAACCTAATGACAAAGATCGTATGGATTTATGGAATGATCGCACTGAATATGTGGGATTCGTAATATATCAGGATCGAATCATTCAGGTAAGACCGCGTCCTGATTATGCGGAAACGCAGCAGGTTGAATCTGCAACGCCATTCCCGTATTGGATTTTTATAGTTCTTACTGCGATTGGTGGTATTGTAACTTGGAGTGTGCTGAGTAATTAAGGAGTAGAGTGAATATGCGTATCATTGTATGGATGCTTCTTGTCTTTTCTGTGGGGTTGTTTGCCCAGGATGACATGTGCATGGATTTTTGTAAGAAATGTGAGGGAGAGACTTCTGAAGTATGCTCTTCCATAGAACAGAATTGCAATTGTTCTGCCAGTTTTCCAGATATGGAGTATGAAATTGAAAGTAGCCCCGATTCTAAGCAGGAACCAGTTGAAAAAAGTGAACCAGAAAGCTTAGAAAAGAAATCTGCAAATAGGAGTGGACCTTTAGTCAATGTGGATTTTGGTGCTAAAGGGGATGACGAGACGACAGCTGTTTTAAAAAAAGATGGCTCTTATGAAATACAAAGTAAAAACCATGCTGGAATTGTATTTTCTGTAGTAGTAGGAATAGCGCTAGCTGTTGCTTTGGTTTTTGCCATAGCCCAGCTTCGAACAGTTTCTTCATCTTCTCGGCGTTCTTGATTCCGGGAGCGTCTTCGACGCCGCTTGATACGTCAATCAGTTCCGGGTGGAACTTGTCGCAGATTGCGGCGACGTTTTCGGGTGTGATGCCGCCTGCATGCCAGAACGGCAAATCGCCCGCTTTTTCGTACAGCAGGGATTCGGGGATGGTTTTGCCCGTGCCGCCGGGGATGCCTTCGACCTTTGCGTCCAACAGGATGCGCGGTTCGCCGCTCTTGCGGAGGGCTGCGACGTAATCGAAATCGGAGGGTTCGCCGACGCGTGCGGCTGCATAGCAGGGGAGGGCGTCGGCTGTGTTTGCGGGAGTCGGGATTCCGTGGAACTGCACTGCATCGAGGACGCCTTCGCGGGCGAGCTTGATGGCTGTCTTGCCTTCTTCGGATTCGGGGTCGGTGATGACGCCGACGAGGAGGGGAGATCCTTCGACGCGCTGCGCTTGCTCAGGATGACACAAACGAATTTTCCCGGCAAAGCTGCGCACGAATTCTTCGGTCGTGAGCCGCTTGGTGGTGCTGAACACGAATCCGAGCAAGTCCGCTCCCATTTCGGCGGCGAGCATGCCGTCTTCTTCGCGGGTGATACCGCAGATTTTCACCAGCGGGCGGCACGCTTTATTCGGGCTAGCCGTTGTGCAGGCTTCGCGCTTGGCGTCGCGACGTTCCGCGATTTTTTTCCAGAACTTGCCTCGTGCGTTTTCGCTGCCCGTTTCAAAGGCGCTCACGACGTCCTTGGCGAGCGGCGGGTTCTTGGCGACCGCTTCGCCGACGAGGATTCCCGTGAAGCCGAGGCTGCGGGCGTATGCGGCGTCGCTTGCGCTGAGGATGCCGGATTCAAAGACGGCCTTTGCCGGGAGCTTATTGCGGACGCTTGCGGGGACGAGCGGATCGGTATGGAACGTCGCTAGGTCGCGCGAGTTAACGCCTGCGACAATCGTCTTCGCGGCTTCATCGCCGAGGGCGTCCATTACGAGGTTCAGTTTGCGGAAGTCGTCTTTCTCGCGGACTTCAACAAACGCTTGGATCCCGAATTTCTGTGCACGCTGCGCCATCTTCACGAGTTGCGCGTCGTCGAGGATTCTTGCAATCAGGAGCACGGCGTCGGCGCCGCAACGGTAGGCGATGTCGATTTCTTCTTCGAACAGCAAAAAGTCTTTACGCAGTACCGCGCAGGCGTGCTGCCCTTGCTTGGTGCGTTCTTCCATGGAGTCGGCCACGGCAATCAGGTCGCGGAGCGAGCCCTTGAAGAAGTTCCCTTCGGTAAGTACGGAAACGGCCTGGGCGTGCGCATTAGCGTAGGTAGCCGCAAGTCCGACCGGGTCCAGGTCCGGTGCGATGTCGCCTTTCGAAGGCGATGCTCGCTTGACTTCGAGAATGGCTCCCGGTGTCCCGAGGAATTCGATGTGGCCGCGGCGGCGTACTTCTGGAATTTCGATACCGAAATTCAGTCCCAGGCGCTCGATATCTTCACGGCGCATGCGCACAATCTTGGTCAAAATGTCTTCGCTCATCGTCTTTCCTTGGGCTTGGGGCGGTGAGGCCAGAATTTAGGAACAATTAACCTTTTTTGGCAAGTCACATGGCTAAAATCATCCCCCAAAATGTTATATTGTTGCTTGAAACCCAGGTTGCGGTCCCTCGCAACCCCTAACCACTCACCACCAACCACTAACCACTACCTATGGCCGAACAGAATAAAGCAGAAAAATTCGTTTTCTACATGTACAAGATGACCAAGTCGTACCCGCCTAACAAGGAGGTGCTGAAGGACATTTCCCTCAGTTTCTACTACGGCGCAAAGATTGGCATCATCGGCCAGAACGGTGCCGGTAAGTCGACGCTGTTGCGCATTATGGCGGGCATCGACAAGGAATTCCAGGGCGAAGCCTGGATCGAGCCGGGCCGCACCGCAGGCTACCTGCCGCAGGAACCGCAGCTCGACCCGAACTTGACCGTCAAGGAAAACGTGATGCAGGCTGTGGCCAAGAAGCAGGCCGTGCTCGACCGCTTCAACGAAATTTCCATGAAGTTTGCTGAACCCATGGAAGACGACGAGATGAACAAGCTCCTCGACGAACAGGCGAAGCTTCAGGACATCATCGATGCGCAGGACTTGTGGAGCCTCGACCGCAATATCGAAATTGCGATGGATGCTCTCCGTTGCCCGCCGGGCGATTGGCCGGTGACGAACCTTTCCGGCGGTGAAAAGCGCCGCGTGGCCCTCTGCCGCTTGCTCCTCGAAGAACCGGATTTGCTGCTCTTGGACGAACCGACGAACCACCTGGATGCCGAAACGGTTGCCTGGCTCGAACGCCACCTCCGCGAATACAAGGGCTCCGTGATTCTCGTGACGCACGACCGTTACTTCCTCGACAACGTGACGAACTGGATTTTGGAAATCGATCGCGGTCGCGGCATTCCTTGGGAAGGCAATTACGCCCAGTGGCTCGACCAGAAACTCGAACGCCTCCGTGGCGAAGAGAAGGGCGAATCCGACAGGCAGAAACGTTTGGCTCGCGAACAGGAATGGGTCAAGCAGAGCCCGAAGGCGCGCCAGGCCAAGAGCAAGGCCCGTCTCAAGGCTTACGAGGAATTGCTTGCCGAAGATTCCCGCGAACAGATCAAGGTGGCGCAGATCCACATCGCGAATGGCAAGCGCTTGGGCGATATCGTTATCCAGGCGGAACACTTGCAGAAGGCCTTTGGCGACAAGGTGCTGTTCGACGACTTGAATTTCAACCTGCCGCGCTCCGGCATCGTGGGCATTATTGGCCCGAACGGTGCAGGTAAGACGACTTTGTTCAAGATGATTATGGGCCAGGAAAAGCCCGATGGCGGTACGCTCAAGATTGGCGAGACCGTGGAAATCATCAGCATGGAACAGGGCCGCGACAGCCTCGACGATTCCAAGACCGTGTGGGAAGAAATCACCGGCGGCAACGACGAGATTATGGTGGGCGACCGCAAGATGAATGGCCGCGCCTATTGCGGACTGTTCAACTTCACGGGTGCCGCCCAGCAGAAGAAACTCACGACGCTTTCGGGCGGTGAACGCAACCGCGTGCTCATGGCGAAGAACCTGCAGAAGCCGGGCAACCTCTTGTTCCTTGACGAACCGACGAACGACTTGGACATCGAAACGTTGCAGGCTCTGGAACAGGCCATCCTCAAGTTCGCAGGCTGCGCGGTGATCATCTCGCATGACCGCTGGTTCCTGGACCGCATCGCCACGCACATCCTCGCTTACGAAGGCGATTCCAAGGTCGTGTGGTTCGAAGGCAACTGGAGTGAATACGAAGCCGACCGCCGCAAGCGTCTCGGTGAAGACGCCGACAACCCGAAGCCGATTAAATATAAGACTCTCACGAGACAATAATTAAAAAAGGCGGCCTTGAGCCGCCATTTTCGTATCATTGCTATCCGGTCTCCGAGCCGGGGGATAGGATCCATAGAGCTTTTTATAAACAAAGTGCTTAAAAAATGATTATATTATTTAATGAGGGATGAGTGAAATAGAAGGAGAT
>CACXKY010000173.1 GCA_902768325.1 Fibrobacter succinogenes | reverse complement strand
GGTTAAAAGGAATGAGCCCGGTGCAATACCGAGTCTGCAACTCATTTTTATCCTAATTTTAAAATGTCCAACTTTTTGGGGTCAGTTCACGCCTAGGGGGACACCCCCTAACACCCCCGACACCTACACGAAAAAATGGCACAGTACAAAGCGTAACTGTGCCTAAATAGCGGGGGAGTGTCGCGCGGGTGTCATTTCCCGGACGAAACAATCACTTTCGCGGTCTTCAAAATCTTGTTCTTGAGCTTGTAGCCCTTCTGGAACACGGTGACCACGTGGCCTTCGGGCACGGTCTCGCTGGGCTGCTGCATCAGGGCTTCGTGCATGTTCGGGTCGAATTCCGCGCCGGTTGGGTCGATTTGCTCGAGGCCCGCGTCGGTCAAAATCTTTGCGAACTGGTTGTAAATCATCTGCATGCCTTTCTCGAAGGCTTCCAGGTCCTGGGCCTTGTTTTCGCTCGCGAAGGCGCGCTCGAAGTTGTCCTGCACTTCGGAGAGTTTTTCCAGGAGCTTGCCGTTCGCGGTCTCGATGAGTTCGAGCTGTTCCTTGGCGGTGCGGCGGCGGTAGTTGTCGAATTCGGCCATCAGGCGCAGGTTGCGGTCGTTTGCATCGGCAAGGGCGGCCTTGAGGGCGGCAGTCGGGTCTTCGGCAGCGGGGTCCGCAGGCTGTTCTGCATAGGCTTCGGCGGGGGAGTCGGCATTCTCGGCCGGCTGTTCCTGTGCATCGCCAGCACCCTGGTCAGATGCGCCGGCCTTGTTCGCCTCGGCTTCCATCTTCATTGCTTCTTCGGCGGCCTTGAGCACGTCTGCTTCGAATTTAGCCTTTTCTTCTGCGGTCGGTTCCTGCTGATTCAAATCTTCTGCCATTTCAATACTTTCCTGTTTAATTGTCCGCCGGAATACTGCCCGCGGGACATCTGTTTTACAAATTTTGCGCAAAATGCACTTTTCGAGTGCAAAAATAGCAAATTCCATGCCAAAGGTAAAGCAGGGGAGTTACGCCATTTTTGTAAGGAATATGCGCCATTTTATGGAAATACGGGGCAATTTTCCGCGGCGGCAGGTTTTATTTTGAAACGTAAGCATCGTCTAGCGTGGCAAACTTGGTGTCCAACCGCAGTTTAAACCCGTTTTCCACGAAAATTGGCGAAAAAAGCCAATTTTAGAACAATTTGTGGCAAACAGAGCGTTTTAAGCACTCGTTGCCAACCATGTGTCGAAACTGGGTTTTGAACCAGGGGTTAGAACCGCAGCTTCATGTTGTCACATGGGCTTGCAACTAATGTTTGGCTACTTGGTTGGCAACCTTCGTTTGGAAAACCGTTTTACGCAGGGGTGGAAAATCGGTTTGCAAACTTCTTACATCGTGCCATACCTCTCTCGTTTTCGCATATTTTAGTTTACATAATCTACATTATCGGCAATAGTCAAACGGAAGAACAGGGGGTGCCCCGGCTCCTGTTTCGACGTACGTCCGAGTTCCACCTTGGTGCGAAAATGACTTCCACCTAGGCATTCGGACCCGCTGAGCAACGTAATTCGGGCCAGCCCAAATTGGCAAACTCGTTCACATAGAATCTCCGACATCAACAGACGGCGCGAACGGTGCCATATTTGCCGAAATTCGGCAAGATTCGGCAAATGTCGCACTGGAACGTTCGTCTAAATCAGTAACGTCGATATTCGTTCGATCAGTTGCAACCTATGGCCACATCGACGGTCTACTGGGTTACAGCACGTGGAACTTGAAATCACTCCGAAAAGGAAATTGAATGTGCCTTTCAATAGCTCCGTCGGCAGCCCATTCGGAGCCTTATTTTTGTGGCCAATTTGTTATATTGTCTTAAAACATGAAATTTTCGAAGTTCAACATTTTCCTTTGCATCGCGCTGCTCCTGGCAAGCTGTGCCACCGTACGCAAGCTCAGCGCGGCGGATATCCTTTCGAACACCAAGCTCGAGGTCGCAAACCTCACCGTGGATTCCGTAGCGGTCAACCCGAACCTGTTCGAGAGTGCCAGCGCATCCCTGGCTTCGTCGCTGTTGCCGAACCCCCAGGTGGTCACGCTCGTGCAGAACCTCGCCAGGGGAATTATCGAACAGGAACTCGGCAAGGCATACCTTTCCGCCGAGATCATCGCCACGAGCAAGGACAAGGATTCCCTCTGGGTGCGATCCTTCACGGCGACGCTTTCCCTGGACACGATTATGGAACTCCCGCTCACGATAAAGGATTCCAGCGTCCTCGCGCCGGGTACGAACCGATTCGTCGTGACGACACTTTTCCCGATAGACAAGCGGCTCTTCGCACTGCGTGACGTGACCCATTACCGCATCAAGGGCGTCCTCCAGGTTGCGCTCAAGGCCGACGGCGAGACCGTCCCGCTTGATTTCGATATCGAACGCAAGATTACCCCCGAAGAAGTCCGTGCGCTTGAAGACAGGGCGCGCGAGACGTTACTCAACGGGATAGTGAACGACTGGGTCGGCGCTATCCTTCCGAATAAATAAAGAAAGAAGGTCCCATATGACTCAACGCAAATTCGTTCCTGAAAATTTTAATCCCGATGAAAAAAAAGAAGTTAGCGCCCTCTACGGGCAGCTCCTGCAGCGCGACATTCCCGTAGACGCAGCCAAACTGCGCCAGTGGATTCTGGACTGGAGCGAACTTGAATCCGTACTTGGCGAAGTCAGCTGCCGACGTTACGTGGCGATGACGTGCAATACGGCCGACGAAAAAGCCGCGAAGGCCTATGCCGATTTTGTCGAGAATATCCAGCCGATCATGAACGAGTACGACGACAAGCTGAACAAGAAGCTGGTCGCGCACCCCTCCAAGGCGGCCCTGCAGGGCGAATTCGGCGAATGGTTCAAGGGCGTGCAAGTTTCACTCGATCTGTTCTCCCCCGACAACATCCCGCTCGAAACCGAAGAAAACAAGGAAATCCAGGCGTACCAGAAAATTACCGGCGGCATGAGCGTCGAATTTGACGGCGAAGTGAAGACCATGCAACAGCTGGGCGCCTATATGGAAAAGACGGACCGCGACCTGCGCGAACGCGCGTGGCGCACCATGTGGGAACGCCGCCTCAAAGACAAAGAGGCTCTCGACAATGCGTTCGATAACTTGTTCGCAATCCGCAAGCAGATTGCAAAGAACGCCCACTGCAAGGACTTCATTGACTACATCTTCTTGGCGAAGCACCGCTTTGACTACTCCCCTGCCGACTGCGAGGCGTTCCACGAGAGCATCGAGAAGTTCGTCCTCCCCCTCCAGAAAGAGATGTACCGCCGCCGCGCCCAGAAGATGGGCCTCGACAAGCTTCGCCCGTGGGACCTGAGCGTAGACCCGATGAACCGCGCCCCGCTGAAGCCGTACAGCACCGGCGACGAGCTTATCGAGAAAGTGGACCAGATTTTCGAGAGCATCCACCCCCCGCTGAAGCCGTACAGCACCGGCGACGAGCTTATCGAGAAAGTGGACCAGATTTTCGAGAGCATCCACCCGCAGGCGGGCAAGTGGGCCCGCGAAATGCAGGCGAAAAAGCTTATCGACCCGGATTCCAGACTCGGCAAGGCCCCGGGCGGTTACCAGATCGGCTTTGACGAAAGCCGCCTCCCCTTCATCTTCATGAACTCGGCCGAAACGGACCGCGACATCTACACGCTGCTGCACGAATCCGGACATTCGTTCCACCAGTTCGCGCTTGCGGACCAGCCGATTTTCCCGTACCGCGACGTACCGGCGGAATTTGCCGAAGTCGCGAGCATGAGCATGGAACTCATCGGCACCTCCAACCTCAAACCCTTCTACGGCGACGACAAGGAAGCGATCGAACGCAGTATCGTGGGCGAACTCGAGGACGTGGTCTGGCTGTTCCCGTGGGTGGCGAGCATCGACAGCTTCCAGCACAGGCTCTACAGCTTCCCCGAACACACGGCCGATGACCGCAGCGACATCTGGGACGAAATCATGGACCGCTACGACGCGGGCGTGGACTACTCCGGACTCGAGGCGGTTCGCCGCAACCTCTGGCAGAAACAGCTGCACCTTTTCGAGTGCCCGTTCTACTACATCGAGTACGGAATCGCCCAGATTGGCGCACTCCAGGTGTGGGCGAACTTCAAGAAAGACCCGAAAAAGGCCATCGACGACCTGTTCCGTGCCGAAAGTCTCGGAAGCAGCCGCCCCGTGAAAGAGCTTTTCGAGGCAGCGAATATCAAGTTCGACTTCACTCCCAAGACGCTCGAACCGCTCATGCAGGTCGTTTGGGACGAACTTGGCCGGAATTAGGAGTTCGGAATTCGGAATTATGAATTAATTTTTGCATATTTTTGCGAAAAAGAGCCAAAATCGGTTGACAATAAACAGAAATCAATCTATATTTGGCGTCACATCCTGGAGGGATGGCCGAGTGGTTGAAGGCGCACGCTTGGAAAGCGTGTTTACCTCACGGTAACGAGGGTTCGAATCCCTCTCCCTCTTCTAAAATTTTTCGGAGGTACCCCGATGTCCGATCAGAGAGTCTATCTTGACGATATCTATGCTAGCAAGGAATGTCAAGGCTCTGTCTTCCGTGCCGTTGTCATGATGGCACACGAAGCCCGTTTCCTCAACAACCAGGCAAACCAGGGTTACATCCAGCTCAACAAGAAGCCGACGACCATCGCCATGTACAAGTTCAAGGAAGGTCGCCTCTCCATGACGGAAAAGTCCAACAACGACGTGACCGCCGAAGCCGTGAATACCCCGGTTGAAGAAGCCCCGGCCAATATCGAACAGGCTGCCGCCAGCGCCGATGCCGCTTTCGGCCTGTAATACTGCTTTTTACCAGAAGTTTAGAAACCCAGCCTGATGGCTGGGTTTTCTTTTTGCATTCCTATTGCATTTTTTCCGCACGCCCTTAACACGCGTCGGAGGGTAAACTACTTGAAGTAGACGGGGTAAGGATTGCGGCGAGCGCGCTGGCGGGCTTCAGCATTCCTGCCCATGAGGTCGAACGCCCTCTTCGGGACAGCCTGCAGCTGAATGTCAAGGGTACGGAAGACCGTCGTTTTCGACGTGTCGGTCGCGCTCGTGTCAGTGGTGTCCGGCCCGACGACTTTAGACGTATCGCCCGCAGAAGACGTATCGGGCTTCGAGCTCGCTTCCTCGAGTTTCCAGATGAAGGATTCGTCGCGGTCCACCTTGCGGTTCTGCTGAATCTGCGAGCCCACCGCCTGCAGGTAGAGCCCGCTCTTGTAGTTCTTGAGCAGGAACGCATTCGGCGTATTGATTCCGGCATCGTCGAAGGTATAACGCTGGTGAGCCCCGCCGTTGTAGCCGTAGGTCGAGGCGACAATGCCTGCCGCCGTAGATTCGTTCGGGATATCCACGACGCGGCTCCCGAGCTGGATGTAGTAGGTAACGGGGTTATCGCCCACCGAGAAAATCTTCACGAAGGTCGCCGTATCGCTACAATCCATGAGTTCAAGCGCATTGCTGGCCGTAATTCCCATGCATTTCTTTGTTTCGCCGAGGGACTTGATCCTCCCCTCCTTGAAGAACGCCACCTTGAACAGCTGCTGGTAAATGGTCTCCACGAGAATCACGTGGTTTATCAGGTCCTTTTCGGACTTGGCTTCGCTCGCCTGGTTCAGGCCATACGGCCAGATATGCTGACGGTCGCAATGGAGTTCCGCATTCGGGCCGTCCATTTCGCGGAGTTTTGCCTGCACCTTGTCGTTCCTGAAAACACCATCCACGCACGTTGCCGCATATTCCGAAGTGGTCCCGATGCCCATCGTATGGCCCATCTCGTGCATGGCCGTGGGCACCACCATGTAGCTGCGGTTCTCGCCAAACCGGAGGTCGCCGTTGCTGCTGGCCTCGGCCGTGGGCACTCCCGGCGCGTAGTAGACGTTGATGAACTTGGAAAGGTTAGAGTAGGTGTTGTAGAGCTTGACCGCCGAATCCATCACGGTGGTAATGCGCTTGTAGGCGTCCTGCTCGTCGGCAGTCGGGTTCGCGGACTTGTGGAGCGTGTAGGTGACCTCGGCATGCGAAAATACCGCCATAAGGGCAATGGCCGACACCGCTAG
This sequence comes from Fibrobacter succinogenes, assembly GCA_902768325.1. Classification (GTDB taxonomy): domain Bacteria; phylum Fibrobacterota; class Fibrobacteria; order Fibrobacterales; family Fibrobacteraceae; genus Fibrobacter; species Fibrobacter succinogenes_A. The sequence goes on along the minus strand of CACXKY010000173.1, from coordinate 394 downwards.
CAGGCTTCTCTCGAAAAGCATAGATACTCCTTAAAACCAGACACCTCTTTTAATATACATTCCTGCCGCTCGTCCCGCAAGTAAAAACCGAAAAATCGGACGGGCATGCGCAGAACGGCGACGAAATTGGTGGACAAAACAGGGTGAAAATGCTATCTTTAGCCCCGTAACTTTTAACCGGCGATGCAAGTCGCCAAAGAATCAAGAGGTAAAACAAATGGCAGTTTCTTACAAGGAACTCGGCCTGGTGAACACCAGGGAAATGTTTGCAAAGGCTGTTAAGGGTGGCTACGCCATCCCGGCTTTCAACTTCAACACCATGGAACAGATGCAGGCCATCGTGCAGGCCGCCGTTGAAACCAAGTCTCCGGTGATCATGCAGGTCTCTAAGGGT
>CACXKY010000172.1 GCA_902768325.1 Fibrobacter succinogenes | reverse complement strand
ATGCTCCCGGCCTGAGTGCCGGCCGCAATCTTGATCTGCACTTCGCCACCGTCCAGCGTCGGGATTCGTTGCGTTCCGCCAAGGACCAGCTTGTGGACCGGAACCTTGATTTCGCAGTGCAAATCGTCGCCTTCGCGGGTGTAGAAGTCATCGGGCTTTTCGGCAATGACCGCCAGCAAGTCGCCGCAGGCACCGCCGCGAGGACCGCAGTTGCCTTCGCCGCGCAGGTTCAGGTACTGGCCCTCGGCAACGCCCGCCGGAATCTTGATGGAAATCTCTTCCGTTTCCTGCACACGGCCTTCGCCATGGCAGTTGCTACACGGTTTCGCGATAACTTCACCCGTACCATTACAGGTGGGGCAGGCGCTCTCGGTAATCATCTGGAAAAATCCGCCCGTAGAGCGGCGCACACGACCCGTTCCATGGCAGGTGCTGCATTCCTTGATGTCCTGGCCGCCCTTGCCGTTACATTCCGTACACGGCGTGTAGCGTTTCAGGCGAACCTTCTTGGTGCAGCCTTCGAAGATTTCCTTGTAGCTGAGCGCCACCTTGATCTGCAAATCGTTTCCGCGCGGAGGACCGGCCTTGCGAGCACCGCCACGACGGCCACCGCCGCCAAAGCCGAATCCGCCACCGAAAATATCGCCGAATTGCGAGAAAATGTCGTTGAGGTCGAAGCCAGCTCCACCAAACCCGCCGCCACCAAAGCCGCCACCGGGGGCGTTAAAGCCGAACTGGTCATACTGCTTACGCTTCTCGGGGTTGCTGAGCACGTCGTAGGCCTCGGCAGCCTCCTTGAACTTCTCTTCGGCTTCCTTGTCGCCCGGGTTCTTGTCCGGGTGGTACTTGATGGCAAGTTTCTTGTAGGCGTGCTTGATCTCGTCAGCACTCGCGTCCTTGCCGACGCCTAGAACTTCGTAATAATCTCTTTTTTCAGCCATTTTTGCGCTCGCTCATTTTACGCAAAAAGGATTGCTCCCTAAAAGAGAGCCAATCCTTTTTATTTTGCGGCAGGTCTGGATCCTTCGACTTCGCGCTACGCGCTCCGCTCAGGATGACAAACGCGTGCCGTACGCTTAATTAGTCAACCACTTCCGCGTCGACGACTTCCGGGCCATCGCCCTTCTTGTCGTTCTTCGGCTGTTCAGAAGCACCCGGCTGCGGACCCGGCTGAGCCTGGTTTGCACCGGCGGCCTGGGCCATGGAACTGATCATGCCCTGGAGCTTGTCCATAGCGGCCTTGATCTCTTCCTTGGTGCCGTTGTCCTTCTTGGCCTTGATATCGTCGATAGCAGCCTGCAGCTGGCTCTTGGTGTCGGCCGGGAGCTTGTCGCCAAATTCCTTGAGCTGACCTTCAGCCTGGTAAGCCATCTGTTCGGCCTGGTTCTTGATGTCCACCAGTTCGCGCTGTTCCTTGTCCTTGGCAGCGTTGGCTTCGGCATCCTTAACCATCTTGTTGATTTCTTCTTCAGACAAGCCGCTGGAAGAAGTAATCTTGATGGACTGTTCCTTGCCGGTTTCCTTGTCCTTAGCAGACACATGCACAATGCCGTTCGCGTCGATATCGAAAGTCACTTCAATCTGCGGCACGCCACGCGGCTTCTTCGGGAGGTCGGTCAAGTCGAACTTGCCGAGCGTACGGTTGTCGCGGGCAAATTCACGTTCGCCCTGCAGCACGTGAATCGTCACGGCCGGCTGGTTGTCTTCGGCAGTAGAGAACACCTGGCTCTTCTTGGTCGGAATCGTGGTGTTACGGTCGATGAGCTTGGTCATCACGCCACCGAGAGTTTCGATACCCAAGGAAAGCGGGGTCACGTCGAGGAGCAACACGTCCTTCACGGAGGAGTCGCCGCTAAGCACGGCACCCTGGACGGCGGCACCGATAGCCACCACTTCGTCCGGGTTCACAGTCTTGTTCGGTTCCTTACCGAAGAACTTGCGAACAGCTTCCTGAACGGCCGGGATACGGGTAGAACCACCAACCAAGATGACTTCGTCGATTTCGCTCAAGGAAAGACCTGAGTCCTTGATAGCCTTGCGGCACGGTTCCATAGAACGTTCCACGAGGTGAGCGGTGAGCTGGTCGAACTTTGCACGGCTGAGCGTGAGGTCCAAGTGTTTCGGGCCAGTAGCGTCGGCAGTGATGAACGGGAGGTTGATGTTGGTCGAAGTCGTGGCAGACAGGTCAATCTTCGCCTTTTCAGCGGCGTCCTTCAAACGTTGCAGGGCCATCTTGTCCTTCTTCAGGTCGATGCCCGGATTGTCCTTCTTGAATTCGTCGTTGATCCAGTCGATGATGACTTCGTCGAAGTTGTCACCGCCGAGCATCGTATCGCCGTTGGTGGCCTTCACGCTGAACATGCCGTCGTCGATTTCCAGGATAGAGATATCGAACGTACCGCCACCGAGGTCATACACGGCGACCTTTTCGCTCTTCTTGGAGTCAAGACCATAGGCAAGGGCGGCTGCAGTCGGTTCGTTCACGATACGCAGCACTTCGAGGCCAGCAATCTTGCCGGCATCCTTCGTCGCCTGACGCTGGGAGTCGTTAAAGTAGGCGGGGACCGTAATCACGGCCTGCGTCACCGGCTGGCCGAGGTAGTCTTCGGCAATCTTCTTCATGGTCTGGAGAACCATGGCCGAAATCTCGGGAGGAGCGAACTGCTTGTCGTCCACCTGCACGCGCACCGGGTCAGAACCCGTGCCCACCAGCTTGTAGGGCATGTTCTTTTCGGCAGCGGAGCATTCGCCAGCCGTACGGCCCATGAAACGCTTGATGGAGTAAATCGTCTTTTCGGGGTTGGTGATGGCCTGGCGCTTTGCCACGTGGCCCACCAGACGTTCGCCGTTCTTGCCGAAAGCGACAATGGACGGGGTGGTGCGGAAACCTTCCGCGTTAGCGATGACGACCGGCTTGCCGCCTTCCATCACGGACACGCAGCTGTTGGTCGTTCCCAAGTCAATACCGATAATCTTGCTCATAATGAGTCTCCTATTTTTAAATTCTTGCCGCCCGCGAATCAATCTGAACGGGGCGATTTTTTACGCCCATACATAAGCAAAACCCGTGCCAAATGCTAATAACTGGCAAAAAACGGCCATTTTGTTTCGTTCTGAAACAAGAAAAGCCCATAAAAAAGAGAAAAAAAGGCGTGTTTCATATTAAAACACTCTGTCACCCTGGAGCCGAAGGCGATAGGGTCCATAGAAAAGGGGAGGGGGAGGCATCCCCCTGCCTTCAGCCTTGCCCTATCGTCACGCCCGTGGAAACCGCGGGTGTCATCCTGAGCGGAGTGAAACGGAGTCGAAGGATCTAGGGCAAGTCTTCCGTCACCCCCTCTCCTAAGGGGACACCCCTTAAAACCCCCGGCTCCCTCATAAAAAATAACGCCGGGGGAGAGCCCAGCGTATTCTGTCGACAGGAATGTCATCGTTTAGGATGGAGTCGGGAGCCTGCGCCGTTGTTATTTGTGAACATCAGACCAAAAAAAGATGGACTTTGGGCATCAAAGCGACTCGTTTTTTAATCCTTTATACAACGGACGTAATAATTTCCTCCAGAACCACAATTATGATAAACACTCCTTTGTTTACGCCCGACAACGAAGTCTGTGCCATCATAGTCCGTCGCTATATCATGAAA
>CACXKY010000171.1 GCA_902768325.1 Fibrobacter succinogenes | reverse complement strand
TGGAAAAAATATGCGATGGCAATGGTCAATAATTGCGTAGACGAGGTGGACCCCTAGCACAATTCTTGATTAGCACTCTCTCAAAAAATGCGCCCGTCTGGGTGCATTTTTTTCAGCGTTTTCCTAGAAGCCGATACTGAGCTGGGCCATATAGACGCGTTCTTCGTCCTGGCCGGTGTAGTAACCGAGCTCTTCAGCCCAGGTCACAAGGTCAAGCGTGAACACGCGGAGGAGTTCCAGACCGAAGCCTGCCGTCGGGTAGCCGCCACGGAAACCGCCGGCGAGGCGGATGGCGAGTCCCCTGAGTTCGTTGTTGTATCCGGGCCAGGCGAGCAGGGTCTGTTCCACTTCCATACCGAAGTTGATATGGGAAAGCGGCATGTAGTTGGTTTCGCTGTAGAACATGTTCGCGTAGTCGCAGGCGATGTTGAACTTGCGCGCGTATGCCGAGTTCTTGTTGAAGAATCTGGGGCTGTAGTTCACGCCCATCGTGAAGTTCGGCGTAATCTTGTCTCCGGCGAGTTCCTTGAAGTAGATGTCGTTGAGCGAGGCGCCGACGCGGACTTCGCGGGTCAGCTGGTAGAGCACGCCCAAGTCCAAAGCAGCAGAGACGGACTTGAAGTCGAAGATGTTGTCGGTGGCGTCGTGGTAGCGGTCTTCAAGAGTGTCTTGCAGGGAGGTGTAGTTGATGATGTCCATCGTAATCATCTCGACCTTCTGGCGCTTGGCGATCTTGCCGCCTATACCGACAGAGAGCCTGTCGTTGATGCCGTAGGCGACACCGGCCTGCATCACTCCGTCCACGTAGAACGTGTCGATGGCCAGGTAGGGGAGGATGATGCCGCCGTCCATGTACGGGGCGATACTTCCGTCGACCCAGATGGCTCCGCCGAATCCGTGGAAGGCCAGTTCCGCGTCCATCTTGATTCTCATGTCGAGGTGCTTATGGTCGTACGAGTGGATCATGTGCAGGTATTCCGGGTGGCTGGACAGGGAGTCCATGAGCACGCTCGTGCTGCTGAGCCCGTAGAGGACAGCCGTGTCGTAGGCGCGCTGGTAAAGGGCCTGCAGTTTCTTCACGTCGTTGTAGGTGGAGAAGTAGGTTTCGAACGGGCCTGCTCCGCCCAGGTTCAGGCGCATGTCGCCGAAGTTGCGCGGGTAGTAACCCTGTTCCGGACGCAGCTTGTAGTTTCCGAGGCGGTTGATTTGGCTAAGGCCGGCATAGTTGTAATAAATGGCTTCCTTGTCGTCGACCACGGCAACATGGGCGTTACCCATGGATTCGGCGCGCAGGGAATGGTGCGTCGGGGCCTTGGCGGCAAAGGAAAGCCCGACCACGCCTGCTAGACAGAAGGGGAGAAGAATGTTTTTCATCGTTCACACCTCCAGTCCATAACCGAAAGGCTCGGGTCGCATTCGATCTCTTTTCCGAGAACCTTGTTGTATACGGCGCCGTTGTTCACGAAGTTCTGGCACCGTTCATTGACGTAGGTTGAGCTGGATCTGTCGGTGTAGTGGTCGTCAATGTAAAGGATTGTTTTGGCTGTAGCTACCGTGGCGTCCTGGAAGGCCTTGTCGGTGAACCATTCGGCCGTCGAATCGGGCATCGAGCCCTTCAACAAGGCGGCTCCGCCAGTGGGGTCGGCCATCAATCCTTGGGCAAAGGCTGCGAAGGCGTGCATCGTTGCGGGGCTGCTCTTGAGCATGGCCGTATCAAGCTTGATGCCTTCATTCTGGTCGTAAGTGATAATTTCATTGAAATTGAGGTTCAAGTCCTTGCTCAAGATGGCGGCTCGGATGAGGCTGAGCAGGGAATAGCTTTGGCCGAAGTTGGCAAATGTGATTCTTCCGTCTGTCAAACCGTTCTTGTCGCGGCGGACAAAATCGTCGAGGATGTTCATGACGGAGTCGATATCCGCCGAGATGGCGCAGGCTGTAGCATCGTCCATTTCGCGGAACGTGACGAAAATATCGGACTGGGAAGAAGAACGTAGGTACTTGATGAGGTCAAACGGATTCAGGTTGTTCCGTGTGCTGAAGACGGACTTGGCCAGCCCGTACCATGCTTCGGAGTGCGTGGAATCGGCTTCGAGGGCCCTGATGAAGTAGTACCTTGCTTCGCTGTATTCTGTCTTCTGGTAGTGGAGGTAGCCTTCGTAGGTGAGGGCCGCGGCATCGTCCGATTTGATGTCCACGGACTGTGTCGGGTTGAACAGGTTGCAACCTGCAATACCTAGGACTGCCGTCAGGGCAAAGCGCCAAAAGTATTTTTTCAGTTCCATAAAAATTCCACGGATTGAATTTTTGATAAAATCTGGTATAAAAAATAATATTAGTGTAACAAAAAATTCTTAATTTCTTTTTTTTAGGTGTTTTTTACCCCTTTTTTTGTATCTATATTTGATTAAAATGGAACTTTACCGAGAATATTTCCCCACGAAGGCATACAAATTTGCCAAAATGAAGATGGGAACGCTGCTGGGCGCCGAACTCGACCGCCTGGATGGTATCGCCAAGTCTCTCGGCAGGGAATATGCCGTCGGTCCGGACAACCTCGCTTCGCAAATCCAAAAAATCCGCGAATTTACGTCAAAGTACCACGAAGCCTTTTCTCAATATCTCGGTGCGGTCCTGGTCCAGCACGAAAAACCTGTACAGTGCCGCCCCGCCTGCGGCAACTGCTGCCACCACTATCCGTTGTCGGTCGAGCCGTTCGAACTGCTGGACCTCTATTGCAACCTCCGCGAAAGGGACGACCTGCTGACCATCATGGAATCGTGCCAGGTGCGCGCATCGCTTTTCGGCAAACATTACGACGACCGTCTTGCCACGGGTTCCAGTGACGACGACGCGGAAGAACAGGCGCTCCACGACTACTTTGCGGAATGGATCCCGTGCCCGTTTTCGGACCGCGTGGGGGACTGCGGCGTTTACGCTTTCAGGCCCGTGTCTTGCCGCATGTACTTTAGCGAGACGGACCCGTGCTATTGCACTCCGGAGCATTTGTTGACCGAACGGAACGATAGCTACATCGTGTACCTTCCGGACAATATCGAAGAAGCCATTTACCAGATTTCGGAACACTACGCCGGGCTTGGCCTGCCGGAAAGTTTTTTTGGCGGCCTCCTGGCGGTGAACGGTTTCGAGGGGTTGCTTGCCGATGGTTGACGATCAGTTCGATTTCTTCGGTCAGTTGGACCTCTTCGGGAACGTGCCGGAACCGCCCAAGGCGCCGGCGGTCAAGATGCAGTCGGCCAGTTGTTCGGCGAACGGACTCGTGAACTTCAAGTACAACCCGCTCATGAAGCGCAGCATCCGCTGTACGGGGGCGTCCCTTTTCGGCCACCCGGAAGTGATGTTGCCCGGTTACATGAAGGCTCCGGAATTCGCGGCGGCGCGTGAGCTTGCCGCGGAATGGGCGGAACATGCGGTTCGCCGCAAGACCAAGAAGAACAAGGAACTGGTCAAGGAACTGGTGACGCGTTTTTGGACCGTTGTCGACCAGGTGCTGGTGGACCGCGGGGACAAACCGCTGGAATCCCGCGGTAGGCTCCCGCCTATCGTGCCGAAGGGCAAGTACCACGACCTGAACGATATTCTGGCCGCGGTGAACGAGACGTATTTCGGCGGGTCGCTCGGGCAAGTACCACGACCTGAACGATATTCTGGCCGCGGTGAACGAGACGTATTTCGGCGGGTCGCTCAACTGCCGCATCACCTGGAGCAACCGCGTCGGCGGCCTGAGCTTCCATTCGAAGCGCAAGGACCCCATCACGGGCGAGGACTTCCACCTCATCAGCATCAGCAAGGGTTACGATGCCGCCAACTGCCCCAAGTTCGCGGTGGCGGGGGTGGTGTACCACGAATGCCTCAGCGTGAACGCCGGTACATCTTTTTTGACGAATGGATGAAGTGGCATAAGGAGGTTCTCCCGAAGAACGTCCGTGCCATGCGCAGGCATAAGGACCTGTAGTTTTTGTATTCCAACTTGGAATAATAGCCGTTTGTCTGAAAAAAATTTTTTCTTTTGTTTATTCCTAAAAAAACAGAATAGATTTCAAACGACAACCATCTCGTTTTGTTCCCTGGCGCATTTTGCGATTTTTTGATTTTTTTTGCGTGTTTTGATCAAAAATCCGAGGCTCCTATGATCTCCATCCCACAGTACTGGCTGCTTGTGCCCGTAGCCGCTTTTGTTGCGCTTGCCATGGCGTACCATTTCTACCGTTCCATGAAGCGGCAACCCGACGGGAATAAGAAAATGAAGGCGATTGCGCATTTTGTGCGCGTGGGGGCGTTTGCCTATTTGCGTAGGCAGTACCGGACGGTTTCGATAGTCTTCGCGGTCCTTTTCGTGATATTCGTGGTCCTCGCTTTTATGAAGGTGCAGAACCCGTTCGTACCGGTGGCCTTCTTGACGGGCGGCCTGTTTAGCGGGCTGTGCGGATTCCTCGGCATGAAGACGGCGACGTATGCGAGCTCGCGTACGGCGTTTGGCGCCATGAGCAGCTTGAACCGCGGGCTGGTCATCGCGTTCCGAAGCGGTGCGGTCATGGGCCTTGTCGTGGTGGGCTTCGGGCTTATCGACATCTCGGGCTGGTTCTTCTTGCTCAATTACATATACGACCATAACATCTGGGGCTTCGGTGCCGACATCGCGAACAAGGTGTCGCTGGGGGCGTGGGATGCTTCGCTGGTGCAGAACGAACAGTGGAGCCACGCCAAGATGGTCGAGATTACGACGACGATGCTTACCTTCGGCATGGGTGCGTCGCTGCAGGCGCTCTTTGCGCGTGTGGGAGGCGGCATCTACACGAAGGCCGCCGACGTTGGCGCGGACCTAGTTGGCAAGGTTGAAGCCGGCATTCCCGAAGACGACCCGCGCAACCCGGCGACGATTGCCGATAACGTGGGCGACAACGTGGGCGACGTGGCGGGCATGGGCGCCGACCTCTATGAATCTTACTGCGGTTCCATATTGGCTACGGCGGCTCTCGGGGCGGCACTCTGCAAGGGCGTTACCTACGTGATTGCGCCGATGGTCGTGGCCGCGATAGGCATCGTGCTTTCCCTCGTGGGCATCTACATGGTGCGTACCAAGGAAGATGCCGATACCAAGTCGCTGTTGCGTTCGCTGCTGACAGGGACGTTGGGTTCCTCGGTGTTGATATTGGTGGCACTCTTTGTGCTCGTAAAGATTGACTTCATTACGATGGGCATTTTCGGGTCGGTCCTTTCCGGGCTCATTGCGGGCGTGCTGATTGGCCAGTTTACCGAATACTATACTTCCGATGCGTACAAGCCGACGCGCGGTATTGCGGGCCAGGCAAAGCTCGGTGCCGCGACGACGATTATCGACGGCATCTCGGTGGGCATGTTCTCGACGGGGCTTCCCGTGATAACGATCGTGGCGGGCATCGTCGCGTCGTACGGCTGTTCCGGCGGGTTTAGCGATATGGCGATGGGCCTCTACGGCGTGGGCTTTGCCGCGGTCGGCATGCTGAGTACGCTTGGCATTACGCTTGCGACCGATGCGTTCGGGCCTATTGCCGACAATGCTGGCGGTAATGCCGAGATGGCTGGCCTGGACGAATCCGTGCGTGCCCGTACCGATGAACTCGACATGCTGGGCAATACCACTGCCGCGACGGGGAAGGGCTTCGCGATTGGATCGGCGGCCTTGACCGCGATGGCGTTGCTCGCTTCTTACGTGGAAGAAATCAAGATATGGCTTGGCCGCCTTGCCGATGGCATGGGCGGTGTGTACCAGTCGGGCAAGGTGTTCTTCGTGAACCAGGCGGCCGATATCCCGACGGCAATCGCGGGGATTCCGGGAGCCAGGATTGTAAGCGGTGGAACGCGTGCCATTACCGAAGACGGCGACCTGCTTGCCATGGTGGCGGGCCATGCGGATATAGCCGACTTCATGCATGTCTATAACTTGAGTCTCATGAACCCCATGCTGTTGGGCGGCCTCTTTATCGGTTCCATGATGGCGTTCGTGTTCTGCGCCCTGACCATCAAGGCCGTGGGCCGTGCCGCTGCCGCCATGGTGGAAGAAGTCCGTCGCCAGTTCCGCGAGATTCCCGGAATCATGGAAGGAACGGCTGAACCGGAGTACGGCAAGTGCGTCGAGATTTCGACGACCGGTGCGCAGAAGGAGATGATCATTCCTTCGCTGCTCGCGGTTATCGTGCCGGTTCTCGTCGGCCTCTTCATGGGCGTTGCCGGCGTGTTCGGCTTGCTTGCTGGCGGTCTTGCCTGCGGGTTTGCCTTGGCGACAATGCTCAACAACGCGGGTGGCGCCTGGGATAACGCGAAGAAGTTCATCGAGAAGGGGAACTACGGCGGAAAGCATTCCGATGCCCACAAGGCGGG
>CACXKY010000170.1 GCA_902768325.1 Fibrobacter succinogenes | reverse complement strand
ATTTCTTCGCGGCCCTTCAGGTCGGGCAGTCCCACCACGATCTGACGGTCGAATCGGCCCGGGCGCAGCAACGCCTTGTCGAGTACGTCGGGGCGGTTGGTCGCGGCAATCAAAATGACGCCTTCGTTTGCGGTAAAGCCGTCCATCTCCACGAGCAGCTGGTTCAAGGTCTGTTCGCGTTCGTCGTGTCCACCGCCGAGGCCTGCGCCACGCTGGCGCCCAACCGCGTCGATTTCGTCGATAAACAAAATGCACGGGGCGTTCTTCTTGCCCGTCTCGAAGAGGTCGCGCACGCGGCTTGCGCCTACGCCTACGAACATCTCCACGAAGTCAGAGCCCGACATACTGAAGAACGGGACTCCCGCTTCGCCCGCGACCGCGCGGGCAAGGAGCGTCTTGCCGGTACCCGGCGGGCCCACGAGCAGGGCACCTTTCGGGATGCGCCCGCCGAGTTCATCGTACTTTTTCGGGGCCTTCAGGAATTCCACGAGTTCCTGCAAGTCCTGCTTCGCCTCGTCGCAACCGGCCACGTCGTTGAAGGTGGTCCTTTTCTTGGGGTCGTTCGCGAGAATCTTGGCCTGGCTCTTGCCAAAGCTGAACGGATTCCTTCCGCCGCCGCCCATCTGGCGGTTGGTCATGATCCAGAAGAAAGCGATGAGGATGATGACCGGGAGGAATGCCATGATGGTATCGATCCACGTAGTCGATTCGTGGATGACCTTGACCTTCACGCCCTTGATCATTTCCCAAGCGGTAATCTGCTCGTTGCTGATATCGAGCATGTGGCTCTTGAAGCGGCGCGTGTTCCCGTTGTCTTTTTCGGCATGGGTAAAGCGTGCGATGGCGCTCTTGCTCTTGTTCGCTTCGGCGATTTCTTCCTTGCTCATCTCGTAGGCACCCTCGATAATGATGCCGTCGGGGGTCTTTTGCAAGGTAAGTTCGGTAATCACCTTGGTCGAATCTCCCATCATGGCGAGGAATTCCGTGCGCGTCAAGTCGTGACTGTTCTCCTTGCTGGTCAGCGGGAACATCACGAACAGCATGATGAGCATAAAGAGCACAATGATGAAATTCCTGTTACGGAACGGGGCTGCGGGCTTCTTGGGCTGGTTCATTATAATCTATTTCCTTTCATCCGCAAGATACAAATTTTAGTGCTGCCTCGGCGTCTTCGAATTCGCAAAAACAGATAGTATGGTCAATTTTGGCGATAGAGCGTTTGCGGTAAGCCGCACGGACAGGAATTTTCACGTGGGCCGGCTCCTCTTGGTCGTAAAAGAACTCGATGGGGAAGCGGAAACCCTTGGCCGAAAGCCATAGGCGGAACATTTCGGAAAGGTCGGTATCGGCGTGGGCCGTAAGGATTTCACGCAGCTTTTTCTTGTCCAGCGCAATGGTCTTGGTCGCATCGGGAATTGTGGGCGTCTCTTCGCTGAGCGCACCTGTGAAAACATGCTCGTTGACCTCCATCACCTTCCTGTAAGCATTGTCTGCAAGCGATGCGACACGGCACAACTGTGCGGCCGCTCCCGTGCATGAATTTTCGAGACTGGGGAGCAGTTCGTGGCGGATCTTGTTGCGCGCGAACATGACGTCGACATTGCTTTCGTCTTCGCACCAGTCAAGGCCTTTTTCGCGGGCGTAGCCGAGAAGCTCTTCGCGGGTGATGCTCAGGAACGGACGGTAGATGAATTTTGATTGATGATTGATAATTGATGATGGATGATTGATGATGAGGGGGGAAGTATCCCCCTGATTGCAGCCCGTTGCACGGTCTTCCATCACCCCCTCTAGCGGGGCTTCAGACGCCAGCCCCGCAACGCCCTGGCTATTGCCTAAAACGCGGATTTCCTGGATTCCCCGGAGTCCTTCGAGCGTCGTGCCGCGGCGGAGCCGCATGTACATCGTTTCGGCTTGGTCGCCGGCATGGTGCGCTGTGACGATAGCGATAGAGGTATGGGGTATGGGGTCGCAGCCTTCGGCTGCTTTGAGGTATGGGGTGTGGAGAGCGTCATCCTGGAGGGAGCTGTGCGACCGATAGGATCCATGGACTCTATCTCCACGAAGTGCCTCCAGAGCGACATCGACCAGCGCCTTGTATCTGGCGTCCCTCGCATTTTCTTCGAGTGAGCCTTCTGCTTCCTTGAGCGCTTCGCCGTTCAAGCGTTTCAAGAAAAAGGGAATCTTGTATTGGTTGGCGAATTCTTCGACGAATTTTGCATCGCGGTCGGCAGTTCCTTCGCGCAGCCCGTGATGTATGTGTGCAATGCCCAGCCATTCGATGCCCAGGGCGTCTTTGTTGCTGATGAAATAGTGCGCAAGGCAAATAGAATCTACACCGCCCGAAACCGCAAGCAGCAGGCGTTTGAAACCGTAACGGAGAATGTTTTCTGCTAAATATTTATCCAAAAAAACTCAACCATCCTTTTTTTTCAAATATAATTCATATTTAGTCTTCTATTATTTCCGTTAGTCATAGACTCTGTTGAATTGACTAAGGTAGTTCAGGGTCTCTTCCGTAAACAGTGTTTTCACGCATTCGTAATATTCTTCGTTATTGTCTACGCCAAAGCCACTTACAGGACCATCTGCATAATAGTAGACTTCCTCACTTTTATCCCTAGCGCTAAGCAAGAAGTCGACGCTTTTTTCTTTGCACATTTTTTCGGTAACGAACCCTAGGGTTTGAATGTTGGTGCAAGTCTTTCCGTTGCTAGACATGGTGCGGAAGTAATTCATTCCCGTAGAGTCAAAACGGGCGTCGCCCCCTTCGGTAAATTCCTGGTTGTGGATACGGAACTTCATGTCGGGAAGTTGCTCGAGTTCTTTTACCTTAATAAGCGAGTCTACCGTAAAATCGCCCACATCATATCCGGAGTATCTGTCGATAATGTTGCCGAAATTGGTCTTGTACGGATGAGAGCCTGCGCTTATGTCAACTACGGTTGTGTTGTAGACGGAATCCTCGGTAAAGGTCAAAGTCCTGGCGATACCGCTCAAGCTAGCGATGTAACCTGTACATCTTATTTCTGTTTGATCGAGCTTTCGTATACAATCGGTAACGCGCCATGTTCCCAAAATGCCGTTATGGTCGGTACTTAACGCTAAGGTCTCATAACTGTAATAATCGGGGTCTTCTACTATTTCTTCGCTTGTGGGGCCAATCCACATCGAGTCCCCGACGATTTTAATAGTTTTGGGTTCGACCGATTCCGGATTTTCTTCCCATATAAAAGTCTTTGTGTCGGAGTGGTAATTGCAGGAGTAGGTGCCCTGATAAATGATGCCTGCGGCTTGGTCGTAGCGGTACGGCATGGCGTATACGTAACCGTCGCCAAAATCATGGCCGAGTTCTTGTGGGTCGTTTGCAGACGAAGAATTGTCGTCGCCGCAGGCGACCATCAACAGCGAGGAGAACAGAATGCAATATGCTTTTTTCATAAAAATCCTTTGTACATACTAAAAATAATTTATATTTGCCCCTTAAGGAGGCCGTTATGGCTAAAAACGACGCAAAAGAAAGCGCAAGGCTCAGAACGCTGCGCATTGACGGCTCCCAGAACGGAGCCACCCTGCGGACTAGAGTTGTCCGAGACAAGACGAAGTACACCAGAACCCTTAAACATAAGAAATCCCTCGCCGACGCGGGGGATTTCCCTTTTATA
>CACXKY010000169.1:3726-5134 GCA_902768325.1 Fibrobacter succinogenes | reverse complement strand
CGGACGGTTCGTCCGATGCCAAGTCCCTTGTTAATTCCATTGAAGATTTGTCTGATGGCCAGGATGGTCTGGATTCGCTTTCCGGATCTTCGGGCTCGCGCCACCATTCTTCGGGCTCGCATCATCATCGTTCTTCCAGTTCCAAAGGAACTTCTGGCTCTTCGGGTAAATCCCATGGCCAGAACAATCCGGGCTATTCATCCAGCTCCTACGTACCTCCCAAAGATGTCATCGACGACCCTGAAACGAGGGCGAAACGTTCATGGTGAATTCCGAGAAGATGCTCTACTTCTGCGTGGGCGGCTCTTGGGTCCCGTATTCCTCGGTGGAACAGCTCTATAAGATTTCCTGTAAAGATGGCGTCGTGACGCTTGAAGAACTGGCTCCTGCCGCAGCGCCTGGTTATGGCGGCTTTGGCGGTTACGGTGGCGGCACGACGGTTTCGTCGGGCTTAGATACGCTCGACGTGCGTATTGCGGGGGCGAACATCGTGGGCGTTGCCGAAAAGGGACCGTTCCGCTATGGCGCTTCGGTGAAAATTACCGAGCTGGACAGTGCCCAGAGGTTGGCCGATTCGCGCTTGACGCATGCGGCATGCATTACGGGTGCCGATGGCCGCTATCAGTTCGAAGGCATCGACCTCAGGTCCCCTTACCTCCGCGTAGAGGCGAGCGGCGTGTACCGCAGTGAACTTTCGGGCGGAATGTCCGCGAAAGAAGTGACTCTCAAGGCGATTGTCGATATTACGGACCGTGATACGGTGAACGTGAACATGCTGACCCACATGGAAGCTCCGCGCGTGCAGAAGCTCGTGGAAGACAGCGGCAACAACAAGCCTATCCGTTCCGTGAAGGCGCAGGCCCTGCGCGAAATCCTTTCGTCGTTCAATATCAGCCTGGGCGGTTCCGGTGCCACGGGCGGTGGCGGCATGGGCGGCTGGGGATTCGGCCAGCAGCAACAGACGACTACGACGACCGATGGCCGCTTTGCCGAAGATATCGGCCTGTTCGACGGTGACGAGTACAGCGGAGCCCTGCTTGCGATTTCCATCATGATGCAGCGCAAGGGTTCCGGAAACGATATGCTCCAGTATACCTCGGGTATTGCCGAACGCATCAAGGGCAACGGCAACTGGGACGACAACAATGCCAAGGCGGACCTCGCGGACTGGCTTATGGTGCTCGATACGAGTGGAACGTATGATTTTGTGCGCCATAATATGGAATCCTGGAACCTGGGCCCTGTACCTGAATTCGAAAAGCACCTGCGCAACTTCTGGACCGGCGTGTACCAGTTCGGTTCCTGCAACTCCATGACGGCGGGGACGGTCAAGTATGTGAACAACAGCTTGAGCAAGTACTTTATCTCTTATTACGAACAGCCCGAAGGCCCGAGGGTGCGATTCATT
>CACXKY010000169.1:0-3697 GCA_902768325.1 Fibrobacter succinogenes | reverse complement strand
TCCATGACGGCGGGGACGGTCAAGTATGTGAACAACAGCTTGAGCAAGTACTTTATCTCTTATTACGAACAGCCCGAAGGCCCGAGGGTGCGATTCATTTGCGATGCAGAAACGCACTTGTGGAGGAGCGCGACCGATATCGAGAAAGATACGGTGGGCTTTGGCCGCTGCGAATATGATGGCCAGCTCAAGGCCGGTGTAATCAACAAGGACCGTTTCTATTATTGCAACACGAAAACAGGTTGGCGCGAGGCGACGTCGGACGATATCCAGGAATTCGAGGATATCAAGGACGTGTATGCGAAACTGGGTGCGGGCGAGAAGGTCATCTTTGTCTTGCGCCATGCCGAACGTACCGACGATACCGGCAAGAACGGCCACCTGACGAACAATGGCAAGACTCAGTCGAAGACTGTGGGCGCCAAGCTGAAGGGCGAAGACATCTCGTTTGCGAACTCTACCTATACCCGAAGCTACGAGACCTGCGAAAGCTTTGCCGAAGGTGCGGGCGTTTCTCCGTTTGTTTCCGACACGATTCCGGAACTGGTCGGCGAATGGTTCGTGAAAGACGATGCGAAACTCGAGAACTACAAGAATTCCAATGACGGTGGCTGGACGGTGACCTCGGCGTATGCCTACAAGGGCTCGTTTGCCGACGCCTTCTACCCGCTCGAATCTCGCAACGAGGAATTTATCAACGATATCGTGCTCCCGCGCTTTAGCAGCGTGAAGCGCGTTGCGGTATGGATTTCCCATGACATGTTGGTGGTCCCCCTCGCGGTGGCAACCACGAACAAGAAGGTGAACTTGAGGTACTTCGAGACAAAGCAGTGGATTAACTATCTTGCCGGCGTCGCCATCATCATGGGTACGGACGGCAAACTCCGCTATGTACCGGTAAAGGGGCTGGATTCGGGAACGATGACGATGTAGATGCCACAAGAATGGGGGAACTATGATGCGTAAATTATTGATCGGGCTTCCTCTTGTGGCCATGCTTTTTGCCTGCGACGATTCGGGCAGTTCTGCTGCCGAGAGCCAGGAACAGACGGTTGTCCGCGACAGCGTCGTTTTGGTGGACAGCGTGAACGTCATCGACTCCGTGAAAATCATCGACAGCGTGGTTATCAGGGACAGTGTCCGCCTTTTGGACAGTATCGTTTTTGTAGATAGCGCCCGCATCGTAGACAGTGTCGTTGTTGTCGATAGCGTCCGCATTGTGGATAGCGTTCGCGTGGTGGATTCCGTTGCCGTCCGGGATAGCGTGGTTGTCGTGGACAGCATTGCCGTGCGGGAACCCGAAGATATTCTCGGCAAGTGTGACGCCAGCAATGCGGGGGCGGTCAAGCCGGCGCAAATCGGCGGGGAATGGCGCTACTTCATTTGTGACGAGCAGACTCTTCTGTGGCGTGTTGCCAGCGCGGTAGAAAAGAACGACTTTTATGTAGCCCAGTCTGCGGTCAAGGCGTTCACGCCGCTGGTAGATGTCGTGAACGGTCTCGCGGCCGATGAAAAACTGGTGCTGGTGGTTCGCCATGCCGAACGCAACAGCGATTCCGCCGCCACCGATCCGCTGAACGAAAATGGGATGGAACAGTCCCTGGAACTGGGCCGCTCCCTTGCGCATGTCACTGATTTTTACTGCGCCTCGTCGCCGTCCGTGCGGGCCCAGCAGACCTGCAACCTTGTTGCCAAGGGCCGCGGCGATGCGGATACGCTTGCCGATTCGATTTCGCTCTTGGGCGGTTACTGGTACGTGAAGGATTCGGTCGCCTACGCCAAGGCCAAGAAGGACCATGGCGGTAGCTGGAAGGTGGAATCCAAGTGGGCGTACGAGAATGACTATTCCGACGTCTTTTATGAATTCGCCCCGCGGTGTAACGAATGGATCGAAGATGTCGTCATTCCATCCTTCGAGGATGCCGGAAGCAGGGTAACCCTTTTTGTTTCGCATGATTTGTTGTTGGTCCCTCTGGTAATCTATATCTCGTCAAAGAATATTGACCTGAGGTACTATAAGTCCTCTTCTAACCGTTGGCTGAATTACCTGGCGGGCGTGGCCATTGTCGTGCGTCCCGACGGTACGCGAAAATTCTATGCGGTTAGGGGATTAGACTCGGGAACGATGTAGTATGGTGAAAATGAAATGGTGCTTGGAATGTTTGGTGGTTGCGTGGGTCCTTGTCTTTTCGGGTTGCGGTTCCGATACGGATGAAAGTTCCGTAAGCGGAGGCTCGGCGGACCCGCGACGCGATTCCAGTGGGACGGTCGAGACGATAACCGCGCCCCTCCTTGTTTATGAAATCTTGGCGGAACGCTCTGCCCCTGATTCTGCCGGGATGGATATATTGGACCTTTTGTCTGAACCGCGTGTAGAGCAACTCCTGATGAACCATGTCCCCGAAGATGTGGCTGTGGTGCAGGCGAAGTACGAGGCGGCTGCCGCCTTTGGCGTCGATTCCGTGCAGTTCGTGGCGGATTCCAGTGCGGTATTGCTTGCCGTGTCGGCGATGGTGCAGAACCGTGAAGGCAAAGAGGGAACGCTGAATTTTATCCGCACGTTGGGCGAAGACCTGAAGGGCGATGGCGTGTGGAGCGATCCTAACTGGAAAATCAAGATTGCGGACTGGGTCGTGGGGCTTGATTCCAGCTGGAAGTACAACGACATTCGCAATAACGTAACGGCCCGTTATGGCGGGAACGTGCCGAACTTCGAAAAATACATGCGCGATTTTATATCGCTCGCTTATGGCTTTGAGCCTTGCAGTGCCGCGAATGCGGGGCAGGTCAAGCACGTGAATCAGGGGCAGAGCGTCTACTTTGCGAACGATTACGAAACCTCCGACCATTCGGCGGTGCGGTTCATCTGCGACGCGAATGGACTGCAGTGGCGCGTCGCGCAAGTCTTGGAAAAGGATACGACTGGTTTCGGGCCGGGCGCTTACGACCGCGAAGTGCGCGAGGGCCGCGTTATTCACGACAACTATTACATCTTCGATAAAGGGGCCTGGCGGCAGGCGACTCCGCAAGAGGCCGACGGCTTTACGGACCTCGTCGATGTCTACGCGAACTTGAAGGACGACGAAAAGGTCATCTTCGTCATCCGCCATAGCGAACGCACCGACGATACGAGCCCTGCGGGCCACTTGACGGCTAACGGCGTAAAGTATGCGAAGGATTTGGGCAAGCGCCTTGCCGCGGCAGGGAAGAAGGGAAACTTCTACTACGGTTATTCCGGCTATACGCGCACGCAGGAAACTTGCGAAAATATCGCTCAGGGGTATGGGCAGGCCGATTACACGCTTAATATGATTGATGCACTGCTGGGTACCTGGTATGTAATCGATGGCGATAAGGTGCTTGAATACGAAAATTCCGATGGAGGGGGATGGGTGGTCCTTTCCAAGTATGCTTTCACCGGGGCGTATTCCGATGTCTTCTATGACTTGGGAGAGCGCAGCGAAGAACTCATCGAACTATTGAAGGAATTTCCCAAAACGGAACGAGTCAGCTTCATGTGTACCCACGACTACCTGATGGTGCCGTTCCTTGCCTACGTAACCGATGGGCATGCGAATGTGCGCTATTACGAAAAATGGAAATGGGTCAATTACCTGGCAGGAGCCGCCATCATCGTTTCTTCGGACGGCTCGGTGCGCTATATCCCCGTGAAAGGGCTTGAATCCGGAGTGATGTA
>CACXKY010000168.1 GCA_902768325.1 Fibrobacter succinogenes | reverse complement strand
CATTCTGGACGAAGCGACCGCGAACGTGGACCCGGAAAATGAACGCGACTTGATGCTTGCCATCCAGGAACTGACCCGCGAAAAGACGGTCATCATGATTGCGCACCGCTTAAAAACCGTGCGCCACGCCGACCAGATTATCGTCTTGGACAAGGGCCGCATCGCAGAACAGGGCAAGCACGAAGAACTCGTGAAGAACGGCGGAATCTATGCCCGGTTCATCGATTCCCGCCGTGAAGCCGTCAGCTGGAAACTGTAATGCAGATTCAGCTTTCGGACCACTTCACCTACGGGAGGCTGCTTCGTTTCGTCTTTCCGTCTATCTTGACAATGTTTTTTACCACCAGATTGTAACCATAAAAGGCCTCTGTTCCGGAATCGGTTCCATCGTCGTTTCGCTTACTACAGGCGAAATGAACTTCGCCGAAAAATTCATCCCGCTCGCCCTGCTGCTCGGCTTTGTGGCTTACGGCCTGAGCATTTTCACCTACATCCGCGCGCAAAAATACCTGGGGGCAGCAAAGACCAGCGCCTTTTACGCATTCGCGCCCTTTATCGGCGTTCTTTTTTCTGTCGTGCTCCTGAACGAAAAAATCACGCTGCAATACATCGTGGCGTTCCTGGTCATGATTGCCGGTACCATTTTTGTGGTTTACGATACGCTTGTCCGCTCACATTCGCACATGCATCAGCATGTTTTCACGCACACGCATGGCGGCATAACCCATACACACGTTGTTACGCATTCCCATTTGCACAACCATGTCTTTTCCGATGCAAAGCACAGCCACAGCCACAACATCAAGGACCTAGAGAAAATCTCGACACACTGATGAACAATTTAATCGCCGATTACCCCTGCGAGTTCACTTTGCGCAGAGGGGTTGTTTGCGTAGTTCCGCATGACAGATTTTATGTCGAGGAGGATGCAGGCAATTTTGTGGTAAGGCCTTTTGCAGTCTTTCCAATCACCGTAGATATAGCCGACGCGTTTCATTGCATAAACGTCATTGCGAGGCGAAGCCGTGGCAATCTCATCCCATTTCCCAGCATCGGCACAGTACGGCATAATGAATGCGTTGTAGATAGGTTTTGGCAGAGCGTCATTCTGAGAATGCGTAGCATTCGAAGAATCCAGGCCCAATATTTCATTCCAATGTGTTTCCACATATTCCGCATAAGCCATCTGCTTACAAACCGATTCGGCCCCCGGCAAATGCGAATTGAAACCAGTCAAACCGTATTTGTAGTACTTGGAGTCGAGAACGAATGTTCCCTCTCCACACACCATAATCGTATCGGGCCGGAGTGTGGAACGTTTCGAGTCGTTCAGGACTATTTCTTCTTCAGATTCATCAAGTTTTTCATCGCGGCATCCGTCATTCCACCGTAAATGCGGATTAAATTTATCCTTGGCGACACCCTGCGGCAACTTCCCGAAAATCTTATCCACCATCGCTTCCCACACAGGGGCGAAGGTGTTTACGCCAAACAACGGCTCGTTTTCGCTACCATCTTCGCCACGATTTTCCTTGTTTCCTAAATAGCGGACCATTTTCAGCATCGCATGGAAAAGTTCCAAATGTTTATCGTTGAAAGTCGCGGCGATTTTATCCTGAATCACTTCTGCAAACAGTTCATAATCGAACAAAAGTTCCGGTTCTTCGACTTCGTCTTCTGAAATTCCGTAAAGCGGCCCAATCAGTTGAGCGGCCTCTTTGACACAAAACTTGTGGACGAGCGTTATCAGGTGGTCTTCGCGGTAACTCGTCTTGCGTGTAATCAAGTTTAGATATACAACTTGATCGTGATCTTCTTCGTTTTTGACGACCTGCGGCTTAATTCTTTTAATTGTTCGCGGCCAGCTGATTTTACCGGAGAACCCTTTCTTGTAAATCGTTTCGGATTCAACAAAGTAGCCGAAATCAAGATAGTATTGCAATACCGAAAAATACGCATAGAACGGGAAATCCAGCTGGGACTTTTTCAAATCTTCTTCGGAGAAATAGCTTTGCAGGGATTTATCGTTCAATACAGCAATAAGCTGGTAGAAATCCCGCTTGCAAATATCTTCAGGAGGCTTAGACGCACGATACCCCATCGGGAAATAGATCTTAGGTTGATTGTCTTCAATCCTTATCCCGACAAACGATTTGTCCTTCTTTTCGTCATTTGAACGCCAAGCATCATACACGCAAAAATCCGCAAAAGACGTGAAAGCCTTTTGTGCGGGTTCTGCGATATGTTGTGCGAGTGCGTTCATTTAAGTATTTGCCTGCTTTTGCAACTTTACCTTATCTACGTCATTCATCTTGAAAATCTTTTCAAAAGACTCAAATCCGACGGACGTTTCAAAAGCATCTATCAAATCCGAAAGGGAATTGATTTTGTCATCCTTGACGAAAATTTCACCAGACTTGTTGCGCTTGAAAACATCGTCCCATAGGTACTTGAGAACCTTTTCCGCAAAATCTTCTTTCTTGATTTTGTCCACGCCGCCGATTTTTTCGCCTGTGATGAACCAACCGCCCAAACACTTGTCGTCAGCCTTCAAAACAGCCGTCTGTGGCAAGAGAATCTTCTCGTTTATCCATTCACGGAAATCGCCCCAGCAAACGCCGGTGTCGTCAATCTCCGTTTTATATTGGGCGGAATTTTCGTCCAAAACATTCCGAATCATCTTTGACTTGAAGCGACGCTGGAACGCATTATCCATCGTGAACACGTTTTGGTCATTTGTGTTCATCGTTGCATAAATAGAAAGATTCGGCGGCAAGCGCACAGCAGTATTGTTGATAAACTTTATTTCGTTACCGTACGGGATGGAATTGTCGTATTCAATCTTTTCCGGATTATCCGTACTCTTCTGGCGAACATACGCATTCACATCAATGTTTGTGACGCCGTAGGAACTCCAACCCGTATTGTAAATGTTACCGGAAAGTTCTTCAGGGCCGTCCTCCGGGCGAATACGGTCCAGCAACTGGAACATCTCCCCAAAAATGGCGGCCGCATTGCCGCGATTGATTTCCTCTATGATCAAGAAGAATGGCTCTGCGGGATTGCGATATGCCCTGCGCACGATTTCCGCAAACGGACCCGGTTTAAAGCGATATTCGACACCGCCGTTGTTCGGCTTCACGTAAGGATAAATCTGCCCCACGAAATCCGCATTGCAGTATTCCGGGTGGAATACGCAACGAACCTTGTGATATTCCTTGTCCGTGACACCGTACTTATCCAATTCGGCGTTGATGACCTTGTTTACTTCGTAGCTCTTGCCACACCCCGGAACCCCGTAGTAGATGATTTGGGAGGGGGTGAAAATTTTTTGATATGTCGACATATCAATTTCAATGTCATCATCTTCATCAAAATCAGCATACTGCTCTTGAATGTCAGGATAAATATATTTGTGTTTGTAGATATTGCTCCAAATTCTTGTCCCGAGATTTTGCAGTCCCATTGAGGCGCACAAACCGTGAAGGCGGAAATGTAGCTCTCCTGTCATATAGTAGCCATCGAAAAACTGGCTGTTATTGTCGATTTCGGGCAAACCGCCGCCGAACGACGAGGCTGAAATTCGACGCAAATATTCGTTGACCGCTTTGGGGCCGAACGCACCGCACGATATTTTCACATTGTAGCCCAATTCGGGGGACATATTTGTGCCCACGCACACAGCATCGGTTGGTTTTTCGCCATCTTTCGCCTTGAAAAAGAAGCAATCTTGATTGTAGTATTC
>CACXKY010000167.1 GCA_902768325.1 Fibrobacter succinogenes | reverse complement strand
GTTCAAGCAGGACGTGATTGTCCATAGCTACCCGCACTGCTGGCGTACCGGCGTTCCTCTGATTTACCGCGCCCTCAAGACTTGGTTCTTGAAGATCGACGCGCCTGTGACGAGCAAGGACGGCGTGACCAAGACTTTGAAGGAATGGATGGTCGAAAACAACCAGACTGTGAACTGGGTCCCGGACCACATCAAGAACGGCCGTTTCGGTAAGTGGCTTGAAGGCGCTCGCGACTGGAACCTTTCCCGTAACCGCTTCTGGGGAACCCCGATTCCGGTGTGGCTCAGCGACGATGGCGACATGATTGCCGTGGGTTCCATCGAAGAACTCCAGCAGCTCACTGGCGTGAAGCTCGATGACTTGCACAAGCACTTTGTGGACAAGCTTACCATCGAAAAGAACGGCAAGGTTTACCGCCGCACGCCGGAAGTTTTCGACTGCTGGTTTGAATCCGGTTCCATGCCGTATGCTAGCCGCCATTACCCGTTCGAAAACAAGGAACTCGTGGAACGCAGCTTCCCGGCGGACTTCATTGCCGAAGGCCTTGACCAGACTCGTGGTTGGTTCTACACCTTGACCGTGCTTTCTAACGCGCTGTTCCAGAAGCCCGCATTCAAGAACGTGATTGTGAACGGTATTATCTTGGCCGAAGACGGCTCCAAGATGAGTAAGTCCAAGCGCAACTACCCAGACCCGAACGACCTCATCGAACGTACGGGTGCCGACGCCATCCGCTTGTTCATGATCAACTCTGCCGCTTTGAAGGCCGAAGACCTGCGCTTCAGCGAAGAAGGCGTGAAGGGCATCGTGAAGCAGGTGATGCTCCCGCTTTGGAACGCTGTTGCATTCTTTGTGTCTAACCACAACGCCGACGCCGCTAAGGGCCAGCTCAACTGGAAGCCGGGTCAGGAAGTCAAGAGCGACAACGAACTGGACCGCTGGATGCTTGCGACGCTGCAGGATTTGGCCGCCAAGGTCGAAGTGGAAATGAAGGCCTACCGCCTGTACAACGTGGTGCCCGCCGTGATTGCCGCGGTGGATGACCTCACGAACTGGTACGTGCGCCGCAGCCGTCGCCGTTTCTGGAAGAGCGAAAACGATGGCGACAAGAACGCCGCCTACGCCACCATGTACAAGGTCTTGGTGGACTTCTCCAAGATTCTCGCTCCGTTCCTCCCGCTCCTCGCCGAAGAAATCTACCAGATTCTCGTCCGCGAAGTGGATGCCAATGCCCCGGTGAGCGTGCACCTCTGCGAATTCCCGAGCGCCGACAAGTCCCTCATGGACGAAAAGCTCGTGGAACGCATCGCCATGGTGCGTGGCATGGTCGAAATGGGCCGCGTGATTCGTGCTACTAACAACGTAAAGAATCGCATGCCGATTGCCAGCATGACGGTCGTTGCTCACGGCACCGAAGAAAAGAACGTCGCCGAGACCATGAAGGACTTGATCCTCGAAGAACTCAACGTTCGCGAAATGAAGTTCCTCGAAGACGAAACCAAGCTCGTGCAGCTCTCCGCCAAGCCGAACTTCCTCGCTATCAAGGCGAAGGGCCCGGATTACGCGAAGAACATGAAGGTGATTTCCGCCAAGCTGAATTCGCTGAGCGTTGACGAAATCAAGGCATTGCAGAATGGCGAAACCATCAAGTTCGACTTCGGTGAAGTTGGTGCCGACTGCTTGATGCTCAACCGCATCGTTGCCGACGGTATGGCTGTGGAAGCCAACCAGCACTTCACCGTGGCTCTGGACCTGAAGATCACGGACGAACTCCGCCGCGCCTGCGTGGCCCGCGAACTCGTGAACCGCATCCAGAACCGCCGTAAGGACCAGAACTACGCTATCACCGACAAGATCGAAGTGACGCTGTTCTCTGCAAGCGATGTCTTCAAGCAGGCCGTCGCGGAGAACGAAGCCTATATCGCCGGCGAAACTCAAGCAGTTGCCATCAAGTGGGCTGCCGCTGCCGATGGCCTCGAAGCCAACGACGCCGACGGCGAGGCATTCAGCTTCACGACGGTCCGCGCTTAATAGATAGGATTGTCAAAAACTTAAAGAAACGTTCCTATAGGGGCGTTTCTTTTTTTATCTTGTCTCTTGTATGAAAATTTATGTTTTTGTCTTGTTTGTTTTTGCACTTCTGTTCTTGAATGGTTGTGCCGTTTCTTCAACTTATAGACATGTGGAAGAATATGAAATGGACGTCTCTCCGGCTCCGGAACTGCGTGGAGCGGGGGCGTATTTGAAAGCCGATACCTCGTCGCTTCGATTGTCTGCCCACATAAATATTGGACCCTCCGGAAAAGACAAACGTTCCGGTATTAAAAATGACGTCAGAGGCTGTAGCGGCCTTGTCAACTGCGATGGTTTCGATTCAGTTTATGTGGACCAGTATGTGGTGGCGGAATACGAAATGGTTTACCCCTATGTGACTGCGTCCCTGGATTACGTCCACAAGTGGGATTTGTTTTTGATGGGCTTTGGTTTGGGGGTGGACAAAGGTGGTTTTTTGGACGTCTTGCTAGGTATCAATACGAAGTACTTTGAGATGGGTGCCGTTGCGGGTCTGTGGGTGATGGCCCGTAGTTTCAAGTATTCGGGAACGGAATATGAATGCATGAGGGCCTTTCTCTTTGATGACGAACTGACATATGGTCCGTTTAGCAATTCGAATGGAACAGGATTCACGTTCTTCTATGGGGGTTATGCCGCTGTATTTGTTGGTGCATTCTCATTGAACGTCTCGTTCGATGTTTATCGACCTGACCCGGCTTTTTCTGAAAATGACGACATAATTGCCGATTTTGATTTTCCCCTGGTCTTGACGGGGTATGCTACTGTAGGTTACCGGATAAACAAAAATTGGGAAG
Organism: Fibrobacter succinogenes; assembly: GCA_902768325.1. Classification (GTDB taxonomy): domain Bacteria; phylum Fibrobacterota; class Fibrobacteria; order Fibrobacterales; family Fibrobacteraceae; genus Fibrobacter; species Fibrobacter succinogenes_A. Next base: position 5,289 of record CACXKY010000167.1, on the reverse strand, counting down.
CTCGTTTGGGGGCCGTCAATTTTACATCGAAATTCCCGGACAAGCATATTTCTGTTAATGGTGGCGTAAGTTATTATCTTTAGGTTATGAGCGAAAATATTGTACATACTGTCTGTACGGATGGAATTGAGATGGAATATGCCCGGTTCGGTACGGGCTCAAGGCCGCTGGTCGTTATCCCGGGGCTTGCCATCAAGAGCGTGATGAAGTCTGCGGCCTCGTTGCAGGTGCCGTACAAGATGTTCATGGAAGATTATACGCTTTATTTTTTTGACCGTCGTAAAAATGTATCGCTCGACTATTCCCTTTCGCAAATAGCCATAGACCAGGTGAAGGTCTTGGATGCGCTTGGCCTGAAGGATGTCGCTCTCTATGGGGTGTCTCAGGGGGGTATGGTTGCCCAGCAAATCGCGGCGGCGCATCCGGATCTGGTGTGGAAGTTGGTACTTGGTTGTTCTACTTCGAAGGCCGAACCGGAACAGCTCGAGGTGATAGGCAACTGGGCGCAACTCGCTCGTGCCCACGACAAAGACGCCCTTGTGGAGGCGTTTATCCGCGACTGTTTTTCGGTGAAGTTTGCCGAACGTTACAGCCGTGCGCTGCGCATGATGTACCACGACGTGAGTGAGGCGGATATGGACCGCTTTGCCGTGTTTGCCCGTGAATGCGATTCCGTAAATACCGCTGGGGATCTTGCGAATATCAAGTGCCCGACGCTGGTGCTTGCCGCCGGGGAGGACCGTGTGGTGACCACCCGCGCTTCGATAAAGGTTTTTGAAAAACTGAAGGCCGCGGGCGGCTGCGGCCATGCGGTTTTTGACGAATCGAGCGAGTTCCGTAACCGGATTCTGGAATTCTTGAACCAGACATAAGAAGGTTTATGATGCGGCGGGTTCTGGCATTTATCGTGGCGTTGGCTGTCTCTGCGATGGCTCACCCCCATGTTTTTGCGGACGTGAGCGTTGTCGCTGAATTTGGCCCGGGCGGTTTTACCGGAATCAAGAATCACTGGGTCTACGACGAACTCTATAGTGCTGCCATGGCAGCCTCCATGGGTTATGACGGCAAGGCTTTTTCTAAGGAAGCCAACGAAAAGCTCAAGGCGGCTATACTCGGCCCGCTTCAAGAAAGCAACTATTACAACTATGTACAGATCGAGGCTGACTTCTTGAAAGCCGAGGGGGTGAAGAATTTCAAGGCGACGATGAAGGACGGAAAACTTGTCCTGGACTTTACGGTGAAGTTTACGGTGCCGGTGACGGCGGATTATACGATGCTGGTCATTGTCGTTTCGGACCCCACGAACTATATCCAGATGACGACGGATATGGAAAATGCCGATGTCAACGCGCCGGACGGCTTGGACATAGAGTTTTTTGCCGACGGCTTGAACGGATTGACGCTTTTTAGGGCGTTCCGGTCTGATATACAGGGACTTTTCCTGAGATTTAAAAAATAACGTATTACGTTCTTTGTACAGCATACATATTTTTTCTACCTTTTTTGCCATATTCATGAAAGGAGAAAAAATGAAAAAAAAGTATTTGTTCCCAGCATTGGCTGCCGCCAGTATGGTCGTTCTGGCGTCTTGCGGCGATGACGAAAGCTCCAACGCTCCGGTAACGAAGACCAAGACAATCGGTAGCCTGGAAGTTTCTGCAGACGATTTGGCCAAGTGCACTTCGAGGGCGGAAGGGACGCTCTTTGTGGTGGACGAAGAAGTCCAGGTTTGCGAAGGAAAGAAATGGAATGCGCTTGCATGCGGAGATGAATCCGTCAAGGCGAGTGTCAAGTTCGAGGGAGACTCTGTTGCGCTGATTCTTTGTGACGGAGATTCCGTTGGCGCCATTACGAGCGCAGACGTGAAGGATTGTGAAATTGCTAAGGGCGATGAAGCGGTCCGTTTGCTTTGCAGTGGCGATACGCTTGCGACAATCGAGATTTCTAAGGAAGAAGACGAGTCCAGCTCTAGCAAGGCAAAGTCCAGTTCCAGCAAGGCGAAGTCTAGCGCCAGTGAAGACGAGTCCAGCTCCAGCAAGGCGAAGTCCAGTGCCAGCGAAGACAAGTCCAGCTCCAGCAAGGCGAAGTCCAGCGCCAGCGAAGACAAGTCCAGCTCCAGCAAGGCGAAGTCCAGTGCCAGCGAAGACAAGTCCAGCTCCAGCAAGGCAAAGTCCAGCGCCAGCGAAGACAATTCCAGCAGTTCTGTAAAGTCGAGCAGTTCCGAAGCCCCGGCTTCTAGCGCGGTTGTTCCGACTTCCAGCGCCGCCGCTCCGGTTTCTAGCTCTGTCGTTCCGGTCTCCAGCAACACGACCCCGGTATCCAGCTCTAGCCTTGAACGTGATGAAGTCTGGTCGTTCCTGGATGCCTATGTGGAATGGAGGACTGCAGATAAGGGTAGGGTCCGTACTCTGGAAATGGATAATGTTACGGATGCCTTGAAAAAGAATAAATTCGTGGAATGCGTCAATACTAGCGCTTCTGTATTGTTCATTAAGGATGTAGGCAAGAAGGGCTACCTGGTTTTTGCGGCAACTCAAAAAGATGGGGCCAAGTTCTTTGAATTCCAGGTAATGATTGAGGCAACGCTTCCTGATAAAGTCATGGATCAGTGCAAGGAACCGGATTTGAGCAGTTCCAGCAAGGTCCCGATGAGCAGTATGGTCCGCCCGCGTAGTAGTTCCAGCATGGTCCGCCCGCGTAGTTCCAGCGAGATGGAGATTATTCTCCCCAGTAGCAGCAGCCGGTTGGATTCCATGATCATCCGCCCGCGTAGCTCCAGCGGAATGGTGATTGTCCTCCCTAGTAGCAGCAGCCGGTTGGATTCCATGATTGTGCGCGCCAGTAGCAGTAGCCGCTTGGATTCTTTGATCGTGCGTCCTATTAGCAGCGGAATCATTGTCAGGCCGTAGGTCGGTCTCGGAATAATTTGTTGATGTTAAATGGCTGGGCACCCCTGTAAAGGGGTGCTTTTTCCGTCCACACGGGCTGGTCCAGCACATTATGAAGTGAAATTTTTTATTTTTGTGCCACTATGGCAAAAATTCTCTTTAAAAAACAGTTATCTCCTGCGGTATTCCAATTCCGCGTCGAGGCCCCGCTGATCGCCCAAGAGCGTAAGGCCGGCCAGTTCATCATCCTCCAGACGAACAAGGACAACGGCGAACGCGTGCCTCTCACCATCGCCGATGCCGACACGACTGAAGGCTCTATCACCCTGATTTTCCAGACCGTCGGTAAGACCACCACCGAACTCTCCAAGTTCGAAGTCGGTGACGATATCCCGGTGCTCGTGGGCCCGCTCGGTTCCCCGACCCACATCGAGAATTTTGGCCACGTGGTTTGCGTGTGCGGTGGCGTGGGCATTGCCCCGATGCACCCGATTGTCCAGGCCATGAAGAAGGCCGGCAACAAGGTCACCATCATCATGGGTGCCCGTAACGAAAGCCTCTTCCTCATGAAGGAAGAAATGACCGCCCTCGCCGACGAAATCATTTTCATGACCGACGACGGACCGCTGAAGGAACTCTGCGAAGACACGAAGGGCAAGCCGGACATGGTGCTCGCCATCGGTCCTCCGATCATGATGAAGTTCTGCGCCCTCACCACCAAGCCCTACGGCGTGAAGACCGTCGTGAGCCTCAACAGCATCATGGTGGACGGGACCGGCATGTGCGGTGGCTGCCGCGTGACTATCGGTGGCAAGACGAAGTTCGTCTGCGTCGATGGCCCGGAATTCGACGGCCACGAAGTCGACTGGAACAACATGCTCCAGCGCATGGGCGCCTTCAAGCCCCAGGAACAGGAAGCCTTGCACCGCTTCGGTGCCAACGACGGCAAGATGGCTGACGCAAAGGCCAAGGAGAGCAAGTAATGTCTGAACATTTGACTCGTGAACAGTTGGACGCCGCCGCCAAGGTGGAACTTGAAAAGATTAAGGCTCTTCCGCAGCCGCTCAAGCCCAAGGACAAGACTGCTATTCCGGCCCAGCCGATGCCGCAGCTCGAACCGAGCTACCGCGCTCGCGTGATGGAAGAAGTGGCTCAGGGTTACACCGAAGCCCAGGCCATCGTGGAAGCCAACCGCTGCCTCGCTTGTAAGAAGCCGTTCTGCGTCGAAAGCTGCCCGGTGCACATCGACATCCCGGCCTTCATCGCGAAGATTGCCGAAGGTGACTTCAAGGCCGCTATCGCCAAGATTAAGGAAACGAGCTTGCTCCCGGCTATCTGCGGCCGTGTTTGCCCGCAGGAACGCCAGTGCCAGATGAACTGCACGATGGGCAAGATGCACAAGGACGTGAACCAGGCTGTGGCTATCGGCCGTCTGGAACGCTTTGCTGCTGACTACGAACGCAACAACGGTGGTGCTTCTGTGCCGGCCGTCAAGCCTGCTACCGGCAAGAAGGTGGCTGTGATCGGTTCCGGTCCTGCCGGTCTGGTTGTCGCTGCCGACGTGCGCCGCGAAGGCCACGACGTGACCATCTTCGAAGCTTTCCACAAGCTCGGTGGCGTGGTCCGCTACGGCATTCCTGAATTCCGTCTGCCCAAGAAGATCGTTGACAACGAAATCGAATCTCTCGCTGCCATGGGCGTGAAGTTCGAGACAAATTTTGTCATCGGCCGTACTCGCAAGCTCAAGGATTTGATTGAAAAGGATGGCTTCGATGCCGTGTTCGTCGGTACCGGTGCTGGTCTCCCGCTCTTCATGAACATCGAAGGTGAAAACCTCGTCGGTGTGTTCGCTGCTAACGAATACCTGACCCGCGCTAACCTCATGCGCGCCTACGACAAGGAACATGCCGATACCCCGATGTGGCCCGGCAAGAACGTGGTCGTTCTCGGTGGTGGTAACGTCGCCATGGACGCTGCCCGTATGGCTCTCCGCCTCGGTGCCGAAAAGGTCCGCATCGTTTACCGCCGCAGCATGAACGAACTTCCGGCCCGTAAGGAAGAAGTTCTCCATGCCCAGGAAGAGGGTGTCGAATTCTGCGTTCTGCAGAACCCGGCCAAGATTCTTGGCGACGAAGCCGGCCACGTGCGCGGCATGCTCGTCGACAAGTACGAACTCGGCGAACCCGATGAAAAGGGCCGTCCGCGTCCGGTCAAGGTCGAAGGTGCAAGCTTCGAAATCGAATGCGACACCGTGCTCGTTGCTATCGGTAACGGTTCCAACCCGCTTATCAGCAACACCACGCCGGAACTCTCCGTCGACAAGAAGGGTCACATCCTTCTCGAAGATGCAACCGCCAACAAGACCTTTATGGAAAAGGTCTACGCCGGTGGTGACATCGTG
>CACXKY010000166.1 GCA_902768325.1 Fibrobacter succinogenes | reverse complement strand
TTCGAACTGAACGTCACCCCGAACCGCCCGGACGCCCTCAGCCACCGCGGTGTCGCCCGCGAACTCGCCGCGAAGTTCAACCGCCCGCTCAAGCCGCTCACCTACGAACTCAAGGAAGATTCCGAAGCCGCCAACTCCGCCGTGAGCCTCGAAGTGGTTCCGGGTTGCGGCTGCTCCCGCTACGTGGGCCGCGTCATCAAGGACGTGAAGGTCGAAAAGTCCCCGGCTTGGCTCGCCAAGCTTTTGCATGCCGTCGGCATGAACAGCATCAACAACGTGGTCGACATTACGAACTTCATCTTGATGGACGTGGGTCAGCCGCTCCACAGCTTTGACATGGACCAGCTGCACGGCAACAAGATCAAGGTCCGCCGCGCCGTGAAGGGCGAAAAGATTGAAACTATCGACCACACCGCTCACGAACTGCTTGAAAGCGACCTCGTGATTTGCGACGGCGACCGTCCGGCCTGCGTTGCCGGCGTGATGGGCGGCGTCGAATCCGAAATCGTCGATGCTACCAAGAACGTGTTCCTCGAGAGCGCCTGGTTCAACCCGACGGTCGTCCGCAAGCAGGCGAAGCGCCTCTGCATCTCGACCGATTCGAGCTACCGCTTTGAACGCGAAATCGACTTCGCCACGCAGGACGAATACAGCAAGTACGCCTGCGCCCTCATCCAGGAAGTCGCGGGTGGCCGCATCCTCACATCGCGCAGGCCGAACGCGTTATCGGCATGAAGCTCGACATGGCCCAGGTCGAAAAGTTCCTCACGGGCATCGCCCTCGAAGTCGTTTCCAAGACGGCGGATTCCATCACGTTCAAGATTCCGAGCTTCCGCCCCGACCTCGAACGCGAAGTGGACCTCATCGAAGAAGTCGCCCGCCTCATCGGGTTCGACAACATCCCGTACACGCTACCGTCCTTCAAGATGCAGCCGAACGAGCTCCCGCCGATTGAAGTCTTGAACCGCAAGATCCGCAAGACGCTCTCCGCCATGGGCCTTCATGAATGCCTGAGCCTGCGCTTCACGAGCAAGGCACGCACCGAGGCCCTGTTTGGCCCCGAAAGCGACGACCGCCGCAGCAAGCCCGCACTGCTTTTGAACCCGCTCTCCGAAGAGCTGGGCGCCGTCCCGACTTCGCTCCTCCCCAACCTCCTCAAGAGCGTTGCCGAGAACGAGAAGAACCGTCCGGGTTCCGTGCGCCTGTTCGAAGTGGCCAAGGGCCAGTTCAAGCGCGACCGCAAGGACGTGCGCGATCCGGGCTTCGACGAATCGAACCTCGTCGCCCTCACGATTGCAGGCAACTTCGACGTGAATCCGCTCAACGACAAGCCCGCCCAGATTGACTTTGCCTCCTTCAAGGGATTCGTGCAGAGCTTCCTCAAGCGCGTTGGCCTCGTCGTGGAATTCCGCGTGCCGGCCAAGCCCGAAATCTTCCTGCACCCGGGCAAGCAGACCGAAATCCTCGCCGACGGCGTAGTGCTCGGCACCATGGGTGAACTCCACCCCTCCGTGATGGCCGCTAACGACATCAGCTACACCACCTACGTGATGGAACTCGACATGGACAAGATGGAACACGCGACCCACAAGAAGATCGTGTTCGAAGCCTTCAGCCGCCAGGTGCCGTCTAGCCGCGATATCTCGCTTGAAGTCGCGAAGTCCATGACCCACGAAGACATCGTCGCCCGTATCAAGGGATTGAACCCCAAGAACCTCGCGAAGATTACCCTCAAGAGCATCTACGAAGGCGACAAGATCGAAGCCGGCAAGAAGAACATGGTCTACAGCCTCACCTACCAGGCCATGGACCGCACGCTTACCGACGACGAAGTCAACAAGGCCCACAACAAGCTGCGTGACAAGCTCGTCGCAAACGGCGACATCGCGCTGCGCTAAGCGCTTTCAGCGCTTTGAGTTACTAGTTAATAGGTACTAGTTACTAGAATTGCCTAGCAAAAAAGAGCCTTTATACCAAGGGCTCTTTTCTAGTAACTAGTAACTTGAAACTTCGAACTACTTTTATTCCAGCGCTTCGCGAATCTGTTGGATAAAGTCCATTTCTTCGGGCGACACGTTGCTTTCGTTGTCGTCTTCCTTGGAAGCATTCGCGACACGGAGCATGGATTCAAGAACCTTGCTCTTGAATTCGCCCGATTCGTTCTTCAGGGCTTCGACACAGGCACCAGCGCGGTCCTTCGCCGAAGTGAACTTTGCATAGGTATCGTTGAAATCGTCCCACGAGACGTCCGGGGTGAGTTCGTCATGAATCGCATCGAGCGTATCGCTTTCAGCCTCGGTCGCCGAAGCGGAACCGGGCAGCAGTTTGTCTGTCTCGTTTTCGTGGAACAGGCATGCCACCTGCCAAGCAAGAATCAAGAGCGCCAAATTCGGATTCATCGTGTACCTCGTGGTTATCTTGGACAAATAATAAAAAAGTTACCAGTTACTAGTTACTTCGCCCTTCGGGCTAGTTACTAGTTTTTGACGTTACAAGAGTCTTGTTTCAGAGTAACTCTAGTAACTAGTAACTTAGAACTCGAAACTCGCATCATTTTTTACTATACTTTACGCATGGCATACGTAGCAATGGCCCGCAAGTGGCGTCCAAAATCCTTCTCCGACATGGTCGGGCAGGAACACATCGCGAAGACCCTCCAGAACGCAATCGAAGGGGACAGGTTGCACCGCGCATTCCTGTTTACCGGCACCCGCGGTGTAGGCAAGACCACCAGCGCCAGAATTCTAGCCCGCACGCTCAACTGCAAGGGTGGCGACCCGCTCCATCCGTGCGGCGAGTGCGACAGCTGCAAGGACATCGACGGCGGAAACCCGATGGACGTCCTCGAAATCGACGCCGCTTCCAATACCGGTGTCGACAACATCCGCGACGTGCTTGAACGCGTCCAGTACCCGCCCGTTATCGGCAAGTACAAGGTGTTCATCATCGACGAAGTCCACATGCTCTCGACAGGCGCCTTCAACGCGCTCCTCAAGACGCTCGAAGAACCTCCCGAACACGTGATTTTCATTTTCGCGACGACCGAAGTGAACAAGGTCCCGCAGACCATCCTGAGCCGCGTACAGAGGTTCGACTTCAAGCGACTCACCATGGCCCAGATTCGTGGCCGCCTCCGCTTTATTTGCGAGCAGGAAGGCATCAACGCGACCGACGAGGCGCTCGACATCTTTGCCGAGAAAGCCGACGGTTCCATGCGTGACGGCCTCACCTACTTTGATCAGGCCTACGCCTTTACCGGCAGCGAAATGACCGCCGATTCCGTACGTTCCATCCTCGGAATCCCGCCTGTAGAGCTGTTCTTCAGCCTTATCAACGCTATCGAGAACCACGACCTGAAGGGCGTTTTCAAGATGGTGGACGAGGCCTGCTCCCGCGGTATCGAATTCACGCCGCTCCTGGACGGCTTCGGCAAGTTCCTCAGGAACCTGCTCTACACGCGCATCAACGCATTCAGCGCCGACGACCTTTCCATCACGGAAGAACTTTATTCGAAATTCAAGAGTGTGGCACTCGGGCTCTCGAACGGAGACCTACTACGCATCAGCAAGATGCTCATCGACCTGCAAGCCCAACTCCGCTACAGCACGAACCCGAGGCTGATGGTTGAAACCTCGTTCGCGAGGATGGCATGGCTCGACAGGCTTGTCGATCTCCGAAAAGCGCTAGCCGCCATAAACGACCCCAAATCAGCCGCCGACGAGGCGTTAAAAAAAAAAGTAGCTGAAGTTGCCGAGGCGCTAACCCCGGAACCCACTCCAGAACAAGACCTTTCGATGGCCTTCGGAAACTACCCCGAAACAAACGCCGGGGCGTATTCCCGTTACGAAATCGCATCGGCCTGGCCGACCATCTGCGCAAGCTTTGCCGATGACGGGGACCTCGTTTTCACTGCGGCTCTGGCCGGAACCCGCCTCGAAACAGGCGACATCCACGAGAATCCCTTCCCCATCGCGCTCACCTACGTCGGCGAGACGGAAAACAACACCTCCTGGAACTACCAGCAGCTCCAGGAACACCCGGAATACATCGCCAGGCTGCAGACCATCCTGGAAGACAAGCTCCAGACCAAGATCACGCTTTCCATCAAGACCCGCGCCTATACCGAGGCCGAACGGCAGATCGAGGCGGCTAAAAAAATGTCCCCCTTCGAGCTCGACTTGCAAAACGAGCCCGGACTCGCCAAATTACAGGAAATTTTCGCTGCGGAATTGGTATATTCTACGCAGATGAAGAAAAACGTCGCCCCGACAGGCGACTTCATTGATTCAAATAACGACAATTAGAGGAAAACTCACTATGGACATGAGCAAAATGCTTAAGGACCTTCAGAAAATGCAGAGCAAGATGATGAAGGCCCAAAACGACCTGAAGACCCAAAGTTTCGAGGCTGAAGCCGGTGGCGGCATGGTCAAAGTCGCCATGAACGGACGCGGGGTGCTCACCATGATCAAGATTAACCCCGATGCCGTGGACAAGGACGACGTGGAAGCCCTCGAAGACCTCGTGATGGCCGCCGTCAAC
>CACXKY010000165.1 GCA_902768325.1 Fibrobacter succinogenes | reverse complement strand
TTTTTTTGTGACATGAATGCCACATTATACATAGAAATCAACGTAATATGCGCCAGCATATTGGGTTTCATGGTTTTTCTCACGTGGCGTGGCGTGGTCCGCGAGATGGAGCAGATTGTCTTTACGAACATCTGTATCCATTCCCTTTTGCTTTTCTTTCTCGATGTGTTATGGCGCTTGTGCAACGGGAGGCAATTCCCGGGAGCCCACATGGTTGTCGAGGGTGTCTCGGCGCTCTATTTTATACAGGCGGTCGTGTTGGGCTATTACTGGCTCCGCTATTTCTTCTTCCTCGACCCGAACCACAGCATGGGACGCAACCTGAAAAAGCTTGCCTATGCCGCTCCGGTGTTCATGTTGATCATTTTGAACGTATTTTCGATATGGACGGGCTGGATTTTCTCCGTGGACGCGAACAATGTCTACCACAGGGGGCCGCTGATCTGGTTCCAGCACCTAATCGGCTCTACCTACCTGATTCTCCCGTCCATTATCGCCTGGATCCATTCCTTTTCGAACCGGAAATACCCGAACCGCAGGAGGCTCGTGGCGGTATCGACCGTGGGCTGGATTGCCTTCGTGGCCGGTGCTGTCCAGTTGTTTATTCCCGGGCTTTCCGTCTTTTGTGTGGGCGTGACCTTTGGCCTCCTGATTATCTTCATGGAAGACCAGCACCAGATGGTTTCGATTGACCCGCTGACACGGTTGAACAACCGCACGCAGCTGAAGCAGTTCCTCCAGATGAAGGTGGCCTCTTCCGCCCCCGGCAAGCACCTGGTGATGTTCATTATGGACCTGGACTATTTCAAGCAGATCAACGACAAGTTCGGCCACATGGAAGGCGACCGGGCGCTGGTGATCCTTTCGAACGTGTTGAAGAGGATTTTGGGACCGCGCGGATTCTATATCTCGAGGATTGGCGGGGACGAATTCGTGACCGTGGCGGAACTGCGCGAGTTTACCGATGCCGAAAAAATGAATGGCCTGCTCAAGAATGCCCTGGAGGGCGAGTCGAAGAAGTTACCGTACGATCTTTCGTTGAGCATCGGTTTTTCGGAATTCTGTCATGGGAATGACACGGTCCGTGAATGGTTTGATAGGGCTGACCGCGAACTTTACAAGGTGAAGTCGCAGAGGCATGCTTCAAGGTAGATCAAGATGCAGAACGCGGCGTACAATGAAATAGTTCTTTTCTGCCTCGCAGTTGAAATCTTGTTGTATATCAAGATGCGTTTCGGCATGTACAAGCTGTTGTATCAGAGGACCTTCAGCTACGTGCTCATCTTCGGCATCCTCTCCATCAGCATCGATTTCTTCATGAAGGCGGTCAACGGCCCTTCGGGCTTGTTCGGCCCGATGGTCAACAGCATATTGCATGTGTTCTATTTCGTGATCACCCTCTTCATGGTGTTCTCTTGGTTCCGCTATTCGGGCTATATCTTGAAACTCCCGTTCTGGAACGACCGGAAGAGGCTCCTGCTTTACGGAATGCCGATGGGTGTTGCCATCTTGCTGCTCGTCTTGTCTCTATGGAATGGCTGTGTCTTTTTCGTGGACGATTTCAATATCTACCACAATAACGACCTCTATTATTCCATCTACCTGCCGGTCTGTTCCCTCTACACGCTGGCGGGCATGGCGCTTGCCTTCTACAAGATGTTCCAGAAGAAGTATTTTGCCGAACGTTCTATTTACAGTTCGGCCTCCACGTTTGGAATCTTGTCCGTTTTTGTGATACCGCTGCATGCCTACTTTGCGGGCGAAATTCCGTTCCTTTCGGCCGGGATTATGCTTTCGACGCTCGCTTCGTTCCTCCTGGCGCAAGCGCACTTGATTTCGGTGGACCCGCTGACGCACCTGAACAACCGCAACCAGCTGCACCAGTTCCTCAATTCGAAAATGAAAAAGGATCTCGGTAGCAAGCGCCTTTACCTGTTCGTGATAGATTTGGACAAGTTCAAGCAGATTAACGATACGTTCGGCCATAACGAGGGGGACCGCGCCCTGGAGCTTGTGGCGGAAGTCCTCAAGGCGGTTTGCGGACCGCGGGGCTGCTTTATTGCGCGCTTCGGTGGGGATGAATTCAATATCGTCGCCGAACTGGACAACGATTCACAGGCGAACCAAATCTGCGAAGCCCTCCAGGCGGAAATGCACCGCCAGGCCGAAAGACTCAATTACCCGCTTTCGCTCAGCATCGGCTATGCCGACAACTTCACTGGGGCGGAATCGCTGCCGGACTTCTTCGCTAGGGCGGACAAGCGCCTTTACGAACAGAAAAAGGCGAAACGGTAACGTCACCGCCGTCACCCTGACGAAAGATTACCCGAACGTCACCCTGACGAAAGTCAGGGTCGGCTGTTTGAATCTGATCCTGACTTTTGTCAGGGTCGGAATGCTGATGCCGAGTTTCCTCGGCATGACGTTCAGGATGACTTGTTGGTATTACACGTCGCCGACTTCGCCGGTTGCAACGAAATTCCGCACAGCTCTTGTAATGCGCATGCTGCAGAAGTTCGGCCCGCACATGCTGCAGAAGTGGCTTGCCTTGGCCTGGCTGCCGGGGAGCGTCTTGTCGTGGAATTCCATCGCCTTCTCGGGATCGAGCGATAGCGCGAACTGGTCGTTCCAGCGGAAGTCGAAGCGGGCGCGCGAAAGGGCGTCGTCGCGGAACTGCGCTGCGAAATGGCCCTTTGCAAGGTCGGCCGCATGGGCGGCGAGCTTGTAGGTGACCACACCCGCGCGCACGTCGTCGCGGTCGGGGAGTCCCAAATGTTCCTTGGGTGTCACGTAGCAGAGCATGGCGGTGCCGTACCAGCCGATTTGTGCCGCGCCGATGGCCGACGTGATGTGGTCGTAGCCGGGAGCGATATCGGTGGTGAGGGGGCCGAGCGTGTAGAACGGGGCCCCGTGGCACTTTTCGAGCTGGCGGGCCATGTTGTCCTGAATCTTGTGCATGGGCACGTGACCCGGACCTTCGATAATCACCTGCACGCCGTATTCCCAGGCAATCTTCGTGAGCTCGCCGAGCGTGTCCAGTTCTCCGAACTGGGCCGCGTCGTTGGCATCGGCGAGGCTACCCGGACGCAGGCCATCGCCCAAAGAAACGGCAACGTCGTATGCGGCGAGAATCTCGCAGATTTCGCGGAAGTGCGTGTAGAGGAAGTTCTGCTGGTGGTGGCGCATCTGCCAGAGGGCAAGGATGGAACCGCCGCGGCTCACGATGCCCGTGGTGCGCTTGGCGGTAAGCGGAATGTGCTCCAGCAAGAGGCCCGCGTGAATCGTGAAATAGTCCACGCCCTGTTCCGCCTGCTCAATGAGCGTGTCGCGGTACAGTTCCCACGTGAGTTCTTCGGCCTTGCCGTTCACCTTCTCGAGCGCCTGATAGATAGGCACTGTTCCGATAGGTACGGGGCTGTTACGGATGATCCATTCACGTGTTTCATGAATGTGCTTTCCAGTGGAAAGGTCCATGACCGTGTCGGCACCCCAGCGCACGGACCAGGCCATCTTTTCGACTTCTTCTTCGATGGAAGAGGTGATGGCGGAGTTGCCGATGTTGCTGTTGATCTTGGTCAAGAAATTCGTACCGATGATCATCGGTTCGCATTCCGGGTGGTTGATGTTCCCCGGCAGAATCGCACGGCCCGCGGCGATTTCGTCGCGCACGAATTCCGGCGTAATGGGTGAGCCTGCCACCTGAATTTTTCCCTGGGCCTGCAATTCATCAAGGCGCTGGTTTTCGCGGATAGCCACGTATTCCATTTCCTTGGTGACGATTCCCTTGCGGGCATAGTCCAGCTGCGTCAGGTGGTGGCCAGCCTTCGCGCGGAGCGGGTGGTGTTCCGCATTAAAGCGCAGGTGGTCGA
>CACXKY010000164.1 GCA_902768325.1 Fibrobacter succinogenes | reverse complement strand
AGCGCGGAAGCCACCCACGGAGCGGTGACCCTTGAGCTGCTGGAGGCCACGGGCCTTGGCGAATTCGAGGAATTCCTTGGCGAGATCGTCAGCCTTGTCAGCGGCAACCACGTCCTTGTTGAACACGAACGGAACGTTCATGATGGAACGGTCTTCCTTGGCAGCGGTACCGACGAACACCTTGGAGTTGTCGAGGGCGCTGTAAAGGAGAGCGGCCTTGGAGCGGTTCACCTTTTCGATAGCGTCCACGCCACCGAATTCCTTGAGCCACTTGAGGGTGCGGTTCATCACGTACACGGCGAATACCGGAGGAGTGTTGAACATGTTGGCAGCGTCGATGTGGGTCTGGAAGTTGAGCATGGTAGGAATCGTGCGGTTCACCTTGCCGAGGAGGCCCTTCTTGATGATGGTGACAGTCACGCCAGCGCAGCTGATGTTCTTCTGTGCGCCGCCATAGACAACACCGAAGTCAGACACGTTGATCTTGCGGGCGAGGAAGTCGGAGCTCACGTCAGCCATGAGGAAGCCAGACTTCGGCTTCGGGAAGTTGTGCCATTCCGTACCGTAAATCGTGTTGTTGGCGGTCACGTGGAGGTAAGTAGCGTTGTCGCTGAGCTTCAAGTTCTTGTCGATGCGGCTGTAAGTTTCAGACTTGGTGTCGCAAGCGGCGAGAGCGTTACCGAACTGCTTAGCTTCCTTGTAAGCCTTGTTTGCCCAAACGCCGGTCAAAGCGTAGTCGGCCGTAGCGTTCTGGTCCAAGAAGTTCATCGGGAGCATGCAGAACAAAAGTGAGCAACCACCACCGAGGAACACGATGTCGTAATCTTCCGGGATGCCCATCAATTCACGGAGGTACTGTTCCGTCTGGGCGAACATGTTTTCAATCGGCTTTGAACGGTGACTCATGGAGAGAATGCTGATGCCGCTGTTTTCGAAGTCGATGCATGCAGCAGATGCTTCCTTGAGTGCCGGTTCCGGCAGGACGGACGGTCCTGCGCTAAAGTTGTAGACTTTATTTGCCATGGTTGTGTTCCTTTTGGTTTTGCCCTTTTAGGGGCCAATAATTACGGGCGTAAAAATAGCAAAATGCACCCTTTTCGGCTATATTGGCGTCAATAAAAAGATTCTATGGCACACAATAAAAAGCCCTGCACCGGAGGGCGCAGGGTCCTTTGAAAAGATGTAAGAAAAAACTAGGCGCTCAGGGCTTCGATAGCGGCCTGGTACTTCTTGAGGCGGAACTTGGTCTTGAGTTCGCGGCGTTCCTGGCGCTTGATGTACTTGTCTTCCAGGAGCACGTTCAAGATGGCGCTCTTCGCCTTGGCGGCGAGCGGATTGTCCTTGAGAGTCTCCACAAAACGAACGAAGTCCTTTTCGCGGGCGTCGTAGGTGGCGTCTTCGGCGGGGACTCCCTGGGCCATGAGCTTGCAGCTGTACTCGTCGATCCAGCCCTGGTTCTTGTGGTAGGTCATCTTCTGGATGAGGTCGACCATGTCGGCCGGAACGCCCAGCTTGACCATGTCTTCGGGAGTCTTCTTGGTGGACGCCGTGATGGAATCCTGCAAGATGGCGAGGGTCTGCACCTCTTCGGATTCACCCTTGTTCTTGAGGTAGTCTGCCACATTCTGTAAAAAGTCGATGTACGGTCCGCCGGCCTTGTCCTTTTGACCTTTGTGGATGTCGGCGGCAATCTTGTAGGCGTCTTGGTAAGAAATCATGATGATCCTTCTAAAAAATCGTGGCACCACCGGTGCCATAGCCCCAATATACATAAAGAAATGGCAGAAAGATGGCCCCAAAGGGTAATTTTTCTGTGAAAAAAACGTTTTTTGGGGAATATGGCCTTTTTTACGTTTTTGGGGGCCTCAGGGCCTTAAGCGTGGAAATTTTTGCCCAGGATGGCGGATACGTTTTTCAGGATGCCTTCCGCCACGTCGGGCTTGTTCATCGAGTACACGTGGACGTTCGTAATACCATTCGCGTACAGGTCGATAATCTGGTCGGCGGCGTAGATGATGCCCGCCTGCTTCATGGCCTCGGGGTCGCTGCCGAACTTGTCGACGAGCGACTTGAAGCGCTGCGGCATGAACGAGCCGGAGAGCTTGATGGCGCGTTCCACCTGGTTCGCGTTCGTGATGGGCATGATGCCGGGGAGCACGGGGCAGGTGACGCCCGCGTCGCGGAGCTTGTACAAAAAGCTGAAGAACAGGTTGTTGTCGAAGACCATCTGCGTGGTGAGGAAGTCGGCGCCCGCATCGACCTTCTCCTTCAGGTGCTTGATGTCCTCGGCCTGGTTCGGGCTTTCGGGATGCTTCTCGGGGTAGCAGGCCGCGCCGATGCAGAAGTCCGAGTCGGATGCCTTGAGTTCGCGGATGAGTTCCACGGCGTAGTGGTAGTCGCAGTTGTCGCGGCCTTTCTCGATGAGCTCCGGGGTCAGGTCGCCGCGCAGGGCCATCACGTTCTTGATGCCCGCGGCCTTCATTTCTTCGATCCTCTGGTGCACCGTGTCCTTGCTGCTCGAAACGCAGGTGAGGTGGGCGAGCATTGGAATATTGAACTTTTCCTTGAGGTTCTTCGCAATGTCGAGGGTGTAGTGGCTAACGCCGCCGCCCGCGCCGTAGGTGACACTCATGAAGGAGGGGCCGAGCGCCGCGATGGATTCGGTGGCCGCCTTCACGCTTTCGAAGCTTGTTTCCTTCTTGGGCGGGAACACTTCGAACGAAAGGCTCATCTTGTCTTGCTTCAGGATGTCGACGATTTTCATATCACCTCGAGGGGTCTAAATTCTATTGTGGGGCCGGACTGGCACCCGTGGTTTATGCAAATATTCTAATACATGCATAAATATAGATAAAAAAGGGGCGCCCTGTCAATGATTTGGGAAAAATAAGGCGATGTTTTTTAAAAAACAATCTTGTTCGTATGCTAGGCAAAGGCGGGAAATTTTTTTATATTGGTGCCTCGCACGCTCGCGTAGCTCAGTTGGATAGAGCAACTGCCTTCTAAGCAGTGGGTCGTGGGTTCGACTCCCGCCGTGAGTACGAAAAGGGCCCCCAGAAGGGGGCCCTTTTCGTACTCTATGGCGGGGGCGAACCCGAAGGGTTCGACTACGGCAGAAGGCGAGAGCCGCGGGCATGCTGGCATGCCCATGGCCGAGCCGAAGCCGGAGCTACACCGTGAAACGGTGTAGCATCCCGCCGTGAATCTTCCGGAGAATAAAAAAAGCCCCTTTGATAGGGACCTCTTCTCATACTCACGGCGGACTCTCGTCTTTACTTCTTCAGCATCTTGTTCAGCGTCGCGCGGAGGTGGTTCATGTTCGCCTCGTTGAGCGTCTCGTAGCGGTAGAACGTTCCGTCCTTCAACACAAGGTAGACCACCGGGATGTAGCCCGTGCCGTAAGTCGGCCCGAACTTGCCGTTCGCGTCCTGGAACACGGGAATCACCACGTGGAACTGGTCGATGAACATGCGGATGTCATTCTTCTTGATGCCGCCGCCGAGCCCAATGGCGATGCCGGTCAGGCCGTCCTTCTCGTATTCCTTCATCAGGTCCTGGATCTCGGGCATGTGCCTCTGGCAGTGCGGGCACTTGGGGCTGAAGTAGTAGATGAGCAGCGGGCGGTTGCTGAAGTGGCTGAACAGGATACCCGGGTCGCTGATGCCCGTGAGCGGCACGGAAAAGTCCATCTTCATGGGCTGGTTGGTCGTGGAATCCTTCATCAGCGGAATGTCGGCCACCTGCGGTTCGGGGGCCAGCTGTGCGAAGGTCATCGTAGAAGCGACAGTCAAAAGGGTCAGAACACGTTTAGCAAAGCGCATGGATACTCCTAATTTCGGCAAGACCATTCCGGTCTTCATGGAATGTAAAATATCAAAAAACATGGCGGGAAGTGTCAC
>CACXKY010000163.1 GCA_902768325.1 Fibrobacter succinogenes | reverse complement strand
ACCAGCGGTCCGTTCTCGACGAAATCCAGATAGCTTTCTCCCATGGGGCCAAGCCTATAAGGCTTTTTCAGAAGTGCGCGGGAGAAATGTTCCAGGCGGGCGTGCAGGCCCTTCACGTTTTGCGCGTTGAGCCACAATTCCTTCATTTCCATGAGGGAGGCATAGTTGTCACTCGTCTGTGCAATCAGGCGCATCCAGAGCGTGTCAATCACATCCTTGAGTTTCTGGTCGGCGACCGTAAGCGTATCGCCGTCCATCGGGAAGATGTAGCCCACCAGGGCATGCGCTTCGCCAATAAAGCCCGTCTTGAATCGCGTCAGCCACGGGAACTGCAGTTCAAGCATTCTCTTGCCGCCAGTCCCTAACCCAGGGCCTGCAAAGCTGTTGATGTAGAACGAGCCCTTCGGGTGGCGAGCCATCTTCGCCAGCATCTGTGTTTCGATTGACGGCTTCAACTTGTTCTTCGGGGAAAGGCCGCAGCCGTCCCACACTTCGAATTCATCGGGATCGATTCCCATCTCCGCGAGGAACTTCCGCTCCATCTTCTTGCCGCCTTCGACACTGCCTTCACCGGCCTTCTGGGCGCCGAGGTTACGGAACAGCGTTTCGGCATGGAAATTCTGGCTTCGCTGGTTGATTTCATCCAAGATGCTCAGGAGCGGTGCCGCGGAGAACGTGTATTTACGTATCTGGATGCCGGTAGGGACGCTCTTGTCTTCGACAAAGGTAATCCCGCGGTCCTTGAGCGCCGTTATGAACGCGGCACGGAAATACCCGACCGGATTGCGGATAGGAAGCACGAGGCTTGCCGAATCGACTTCGGTGCCGATGGTGCCACCCACCGTGATGATGGACTTCACGGAATCGATAGCGTATGTCCACTTCTTCTTTTTCCCGGCGACGGTCAGAAGTTCATTCTTGATGACGACGTAACCCACGTCGGGCAACACGGAGACTATCGCGGTATCGCCTTCCTTCTCGCCGGGCTTCAAGCGTACGAGGGTGCAGTTGTCGTTAAAGCCGAGCGGGCCGATTTCCGCACCGTACCAGGCGTTGTAGAAATTCTTGCGCCAATGTTCCGCCTTCCACGGGCCGGTATAATAGCTCGTGTCCAAAGCGATCTTCCCGTGGATGGAATCTACCCCAAGCAGGCCAATCGAATCTGCCATGGCGTTCAGCATGTGGAAGGGGTCCGCATAATAGCGTCCCGAAAAATTCGGGTCGCCTTCGCCACGCACGTTCACCGTTCCCCAGAACGTTTTTCCGCGGACGCTGCCGTTCAGCGCCACCTCTGTTTTAGGTTCGTAGTCCAGCGGTAAAAAATGCAGAGCCGTCGCCGTCGTAAGCGTCTTGAGCGTACTCGCCGGCGTGAACTTTTCCATGCCGCGGACATTTGCAATTTCCTTGCCGGTCTTTACCGAACGTACGGACACACCGAAACGGGAACCGGGCACCACCGAGTCGACATAGGCCTGGAACGAAGTCATGTCCATCCCGGCCAGCAGTTGCGCTGCAAGCACGAGGGGCAAGAAGATTGTCGACCGGGATAGCGTCATTTGGCGAGCTTGTTAAAATCTTCAAAGAACTGCGGGTACGTCTTGTTGACGCAGGCCGGATCCATAATCTTGATGGGGACGCCACCGAGCGCCACCAGGCAAAAGCACATCGCCATGCGGTGGTCGTTATAAGTTTCAATCGTCGCCGGCTGCAATTCTACCGGTGGGGTGATCGTGATGGAATCGTTCGTCTCGCGCACATCGGCACCGACCTTGCGGAGTTCCGCCGTCATCGCCGCGATGCGGTCCGTCTCCTTGACGCGCCAACTGGCAATACCGCTAATCCGGGATGGGCCATCGGCAAACAGCGCCAACACCGACACGGTCATCGCCGCATCGGGAATATCGTTCAGGTCCAGGTCGACGCCATGAAGCGTACAGCCCGTGCCATCGCATTCCATCCAGTCCGGACCGAAGGTCACCTTCGCACCCATCTTTTGCAAAACTTCGGCAAAGGCCACGTCGCCCTGGCAGCTCTGTTCGCCGACACCGAGAACGCGGACCTTGCCCTTCGCAATCGCGGCCGCCGCCAGCGGATAGCTGGCAGAACTGGCATCGCCTTCCACGGAGAAATCGCCCACGGCTTCGTACACGCCCTGCGGTACATAAAAATCCGTCATGCCGTCGTGGCGGACATCAATTCCAAAACTGCTCATAATGCTGAGCGTCAACTGCACGTACGGAACAGAAATCAGTTCGCCTTCCACATGGATGTGCAACGGCGCCTTGCAGTACGGAGCGCAAATCAAAAGCGCCGTCAGGTATTGGCTCGAGATGTTCCCGCGGACGCTTACCTCGCCGCCCTTCAAGCCGTCGGCCTTGATGCAAACCGGCGGATAGCCTTCGCTTTCTTCGTAAGAGATATCGGCACCAATGGCGCTCAAAGCTTCCACGAGGTCGCGGATCGGGCGTTCGCTCATGCGTTCTTCTCCACGCAGGTGGAACTCGCCCTTACCCAGCGAAAGCGCCGCCGTCAGCGAACGCATCGCCGTGCCCGCATTCCCTAGAAACAGTTCAGCCGGTTCCGCGACAGAAATCGGCCCTCCGTTGCCGTGTACAACGGCTTCGGTAAAGTCTTCCGAGAATTCTATCTTGACGCCGAGCTTCTGCAGCGCCTCGCCCATATAGCAGGTGTCGTCGCTCCGGAGCAGGTTGTGAAGGCGGGTTTCGCCCTTCGCAAGCGCCGCTATGAGGAACGCCCTGTTCGTGATGCTCTTCGACCCCGGCAGGCGAATTTCGCCATTAAAGGAACTAAGCGCAGGTATCTGGATAAAACTGGGGCGGAACTGGAATTCTTTCATATAGGAAAATTATACATTATTATTGACCCGTCCGTAAAAAAGAGGTTCTCATGGAACAAGAAATCACGACAAAAAATTTTGAAGTACGTTTTTCCGATTGCGACCACCACAGCCGACTCAAGCTTTCGAACTTGTTCCTATTTATGGAAGACACCGCCATTACCGACGCCGAGCGGAACGGGTTCGGCCTGTGGAAGATGATGAAGGCCGGATACACGACAGTCATCACCCGCATGAAGATTCGCATTCTGCACCAGCCGGTTTGGGGAGAAAAACTTTCCATTTCCACCTGGGCCAAGGACTTCTATAAAGACAAAGTCGTCCTGAAGGACTATTCCATCGTCGATTCCCAGGGCAACTCCATCGCACAGGCGACCTCGAGCTGGCTCCTGGTCAACATGAAGACGGGCAAGTCCGAAAATCCGGCAAACAGCCCCTACCCTATCCCGCTGTTCCAGGGCAAGAACGCGCTCCCCGAAATGATGGACATCTTGAACCCGGAAATCGAGCCGAAGATCATCCGCACCGAAACTGCGAAGTACAGCGACCTCGACATGAACAATCACGTGAACCACTGCCGTTACGTAGACTGGGTCATGGACTCGCTGGATGTCGAAGAAATCAAGAACCGCCGCATCCGTTCCATACAAATGAACTACATCTCGCAGATTCCGCTGGGAGCGAAGGTGGATATCGTACGTTTCAAGAACACGAACCATCACGCCTATATCTTCGGGATGAACGCCGACGACCATACGCAATGCCACTTCCAGGCGCGCATCGGTTTCTCGGACTAGCGAAGCACGCCCATATCGCGGTACAAGGAGAACGTGACAGAGCCGTCCCTGTCCGTACGGAAAAACCGTGCCGAGTCCCCTAGGACAACCGCATACTTACGCACTACTTGCCCCGCAGGATGCCCGTAAGGGTTCTTCTCGCCGACGCTTGCTACCGCGAACTCGGGAGCGACCTGACCGACGAACGCAAGGCTGCTACTGCCGGCAGAACCGTGGTGCGGCACCTGCAAGAGTCCCGCCGTAAGCGTCGGCGAGAGTTCCAGCAACCGCCGTTCGCAAGCGCTGTCCAAGTCTCCCGTCAAAAGCGCATGCGCTTCGCCGTACCCGACATCCAGCACGACGCTCGCCGCGTTGCCGCCCAAGCGCATGTAGTCCGGCGGCCAGAGGACCTCGAACCGCGGCGCATCCCCAACCTGCGACAAGCCGTCCGAAGCCCCTTCGCCGAGCCCGAGCGAAGTTCCCCGCACCACCGTATCCACCGCGATTTC
>CACXKY010000162.1 GCA_902768325.1 Fibrobacter succinogenes | reverse complement strand
TTAGACACTTTTGAACTCTCTGTCAACTGTTTGAACTTGCGTTCTCCAAGTTCCGCCGGCAATTCGCGCAAACGGCTCAAATAGCGGAAGAAAAAGAGCCACTTGCTTAGGCTGTCGGATTTCGAGTCTATGAAAAAAGGAACTTTCGCGAGCTCGACAACGGTAAAATTAAACGAATCCATGAACTTCTCGTTGGTTTCGAGGTCCGTCACGGTCGCACGGTGGACAATCCGCTCGTCTTCAAACATCCGGTGCCGCGTGATGGCGATAACATAGGTCGGTTTGATATCGAATTTCCAACCCACTCCAAGTTCGGCCTGGTTCGCCACCATCTCGCTGGCGTAGAACGCGAGGCGTTTCAGAAAGTTGTCCAGTTTACGAATCTGCACCTCGATTTCAATGAGTTCTCCGGCATCGTCCTCGCAGTGCAAGTCGAAAATCGCCGTGCGCGACGCCTTGCTCCCGCTCAGGTTCTTCGACACGTTGCGCGTCCACACGTTCTTGATAGGCCGCTTGAGTTGCGGCGCAAGCAGGTCGTTCAGCAGGTTTACGAGGTTTTCGCGGCTGGTGGGCTTGTCTGGGTCAAAGGCTTTCTTAAAAGCCAAATCGACCAGCAGGTTTGCGAAGGGGCTCTGTTCGCCCGGCTTCACGAGATAATCCTCAAGGGACTTGTTTTCACTCATCTTTCGCTCCTCTCCGCCTACATGCTTGAAAAGGCGGGATTTGATTCTGTTCACTTGTGCACTAATATAAGTTCTCGGCGGCGGCCCGTCAATACCTTTTTCAAAATTTTTTTGAAATCCTTTGTGCTAAATGACAAACCTGCGGCGGAGGAGCGTTCTTGCCCTTTTTCTTACAGGAAAATTACCTATATTTACCCAATATGTACGCCCGCGTTGACAAAGCCTTACGACGTCATCCAGATCCCCGCAGAGGGGACTGGTCCAGAGCTATGGGCGGCCCGGTGCTCCCGCGCCGTCACGCTCTATTTTACGGGCCCGCGTCGCGGCATTGCCACCCCGCGGTCCTCGTAAAACGGGGCCAGGCACCGCTCGCTTTGCTTGCGGCACCCGTCTCCGCCCCTACGGGTCACGATCGTTGCCGCGAAACTCTGGTGGAGGCCGCCTGAGATTGTTTTTGTTCGATTGCGGCAACGCGTAGCTTGCTTCGGTGAGCTTTTCTCTTACGCCTTGTATTCTGCGATAGACTCCATCAACTTGTCAAAATCGCTCTTGTAATTGGCGTCGCGGATTACCCTGAATTTGTCATATTCACCTTCTGCGAAGGCCTTCGCTATTTCGTGTGTGACCTTGCCCTTGTCTTCAAGGATATCGCGCTCGTTGAATTGAAGGAAAGCGTTTAGCTTTTCTACCCAGTCCTTCATGTACATGACCTGGCCGCGTTTCGCCTGCAACTCAGCGTAGTCCAGATACATGGTGACGATTCTGTTCAGGGTGTCTATCTCTTCCTGTGACAGATAGTTCTTGGCAATGGAAACATCGGGCTTGCGGATATCGCCGTTGGGGGCGTTTTTCCATGTCGTGAGTCCCATATTCACCTTTTTACTGTCTGCGCGGGAGTATATGATTTCAGCTGCGGTCTGGTGAGTTACGGCATAGTGCATCTTGTTCTGCACCGTTGCGAAGAAATCTTGCGTAATCTGGCTGTCTGGACTGTAGTCGGCGCTGCATCTGGCGTAGATGTCCGTGATTTTCTGGTAAAAACGGCGCTCGCTCGCCCTGATTTCGCGGATACGTTCGAGCTGCTCCTCGAAGTAGTCCTTGCCGAAGAAATTCTGCGGCTCTTTCAGGCGTTCGTCGTTCATGGCGAAGCCCTTGATTATGTATTCCTTTAGGACTTGTGTAGCCCATATGCGGAACATGGTCGCTTTTTTAGAGTTGATACGGTAGCCCACCGCGATAATGGCGTCGAGATTGTAGATGTTGGTGAGTTTTTTTTGTTCTTTGCCCGCCATTGCCCCGTGGGGAGTGGTTGTTTCCATTTTGGAAACTACCACTTTTTCATCCAATTCGCCATCGGCAAAGATGTTTTTCAGATGCTTTGAGATGGCGGCCTTCTGCACGTCGAAAAGCTCGGCCATCTTGGCCTGGGTTAACCAGAGGTTCTCGTTTTGCAGCAGGATCTCAACCTTGACTTCTGCATTGTCGGTTTTGTACAGTAAAATCTCGTTCATACTGCACAAATATACACTAATCAGCTGCAGGAGTCAAGGGGTCTGGCATAAAAACGCCAAATTCGCCTATACGGCACTCATTCCGTCCCCCGTAGGTTGTCCGCAACCCCCCAAAAAACTATATTTACCCAATATGTACGCCCGCTTCCTCAAACGACCCCTGGACTTCTGCTGCGCGCTGGCCGCGATTCTCGCCCTGAGCCCGCTGCTGCTCGTGCTCACCGTCCTCGGCGCCGTCAAGATGCATGGCAACCCCTTCTTCACGCAGCCCCGCCCGGGCAAGGGCGAAAGGATATTCAGGCTCGTCAAGTTCCGCACCATGACCAACGAGCGCGACGCGCAGGGGAACCTGCTCCCCGACGACGTGCGGCTGAACGCCTACGGCAAGTTCCTCCGCTCCACCAGCCTCGACGAACTTCCCGAACTTTTCAACATCCTCAAGGGCGACATGGCCGTAATCGGGCCCAGGCCCCAGCTCGTGCGCGACATGGTGTTCATGACGGCCGAACAGCGCAGGCGGCACACCGTGCGGCAGGGCCTCAGCGGGCTTGCGCAGGTGAGCGGGCGCAACGCCGTCACCTGGGAATCGAAAATCGCCTACGACCTGCAGTACATCGAGAAAATCACCCTCCTCGGCGACATCAGGATAATCCTCACCACGCTGGGCAAGGTGTTCAAGCGCGACGGAATCACCGAAGAAGGCTCCGACACCGCCACCGACCTCGGCGACTACCTGCTCGCAAGCGGCAAGATCACCCGCGAACAGTACGACCGCGGACAACAGGAGGCCAGGCGCCTCATCGCGGAGGCTTGCTGATGCTCTACAAGCTGGCACACATTCTCCGCGACAGGTTCGGGTTCCTCTGGAACATCGTCGAATGGGGCAACGCATTCGTATTCGCGCTCACGCACAAAAGCGCCCTCCAGAAAATCCCCGGAATCCTGCAGGAATGCTCCGGGCAGTTCACGCTCCGCGTGGCCGCACCCTCCGACGCAGCCCTGCTCGCCGCCTTCTTCGCCGAACAGCCCGAAGATGCCTTCAGATTTTTCAAGCCCCACGCCTTCGACGAGAAGACCCTCTCGAAAATCATCAGGAACAGGGCCTTCCTCACGTTCCTCGTGCTTGACGGCGAAAAGATTGTGGGCTACTTCTTCTTGCGCTGCTTCGTGAACGGAAAATGCTTCAAGGGCTACATGGTCGCAGACGCCTACAGGGGCAGGGGAATCGCGAAACTCGAGGGAATCGCCATGAACAAGGTCAACGAAGCCCTCGGACTCCGCATGTTCGGCTCGATATCGCCCGAAAATTCCGCCTCCATGGCGGCCGCCAAGTCCGTGAACGAAGTCAAGATACTCGAAACGCTGGAAAATGGCGATTTTTACGTTGAATTTTTGCCGAAGGCAGTGAACGGATAATGAAAGTCTTGATTTTGGCAAATAATTCTGTCGGCTTGTATAAGTTTCGCAAGGAACTTCTCGAAGCGTTGCTCGCAAATAAGCATGAAGTGCTTATTTCTCTGCCAAACGGCGATTTTATCGATGATATGCAACAGATGGGTTGCCATTTCATTGAAACCGAAATCTCTCGCCATGGCACGAACCCGCTAACGGACCTTGCCCTAACCAAGAAATATTGCTCCATAATAAAGTCCGTAAAGCCCGATATCGTATTCACATGGTCTTGGAACAGCTGTGGAAAATGGCGGAATCCTTCAGAAAATCACCTTGGCGCTGTATAGAACTGGTTTGAGAAAGGCTAAACGTGTATTCTTCCAAAATCAGGCGAATCAGGATTTTATGCTCGGGCATAAAGTCGTGAGGGGGGCGTATTCATTGCTCCCCGGCAGCGGCGTGAACCTTGAGCGCTTCGCCCCGCTCCCGTATCCCGATGAAACAGACGGAATACATTTCGTGTTCATTAGCCGCATCATGCGTGAAAAAGGGATTGATCAATATTTGGATGCAGCATTATCCTTTAGAACACGAACGGGATTGTCTCCTCGTCCTGTATTCCACATCTGCGGTTTCTGCGAGTCCGAATACAAGGGTAAGTTGGATGAATACGCCCAAAACGGCACCGTAATTTATCACGGCATGGTCCGCGATGTCCGCGAAATCCATAAGATTTCGCATTGCACAATTCACCCGAGTTTTTACCCCGAAGGCATCAGCAACGTGCTTTTGGAAAGCTGCGCTTGCGCTCGCCCCATAATCACCACGGACCGTAGCGGTTGCCGCGAAGTGGTAGATGATGGCGTGAACGGCTTTGTCGTGAAACAGCGTGATACCGAAGACCTTATTCAGAAAATCGAGAAGTTCCTTGCACTTACGCAAGGACAGAAAATGCAGATGGGCCTTGCAGGTAGGGCGAAAGTGGAAAAAGAATTTGACCGCAAGATTGTCGTGGATGCTTACTTGAAAGAGATGGAGGCTGCGAAATGATTCGTATTCTCCATGTTTTAGGCGGTCTGGACAGAGGCGGTGCGGAAACGATGGTAATGAACTTGTATCGGGCCATCGATAAAAACCAAGTTCAGTTTGATTTCATAACGCATACGAACCGCCGTCAAGCTTATACTGAAGAAATCGAAAGACTTGGTGGAAAAATTTATTATTTCCCCAAATTTAAGGGAGTCAATTATTTCCAATTAAAAGGTCTCTGGAAAAAGTTCTTCAAGGAACATCCAGAATACAGGGTCCTTCATTCGCATATTCGTAGCTATGCCTCTCTTTACTTACCTATTGCGAAAAAAGCGGGGCTTAAGACGATTATTCATAGTCACAGCACCTCTAATGGCAAGGGAATGGTTTCTGTTGTGAAGCGTGTTATGCAGTATCCCTTGCGTTGGCAAGCCGATTACTTCTTTGGATGTTCTAAAGAAGCGGGGGCATGGTTATTTGGTAATAAAATTATCAACAGTCCAAAGTATCATATTTTGCAGAATGCTATTGACACGGAACAATACAAGTTTAATGCTGAAATTCGTAAGAATTATCGCGAAAAGCTTGGCTTGAGCGACAAGAAAACATTTATTCATGTAGGCCGTTTTCATCCGGCAAAGAATCATTCGTTTCTATTGAATGTTTTCGCTGAGATTCATAAACTTGATTCCAATACGGTGTTGTTGCTTGTTGGTGATGGAGAATTACGCCCAGAGATTGAAAAGCAGATTGAATCTCTTAATCTGCAAAATGATGTTGTTTTGCTTGGTAGTCGAAGCGATGTCCCAAATCTTTTAATAGCTGCTGATGTGTTTGTTTTTCCTTCGGTTTGGGAGGGGTTGCCTGTTACCGTTGTAGAAGCACAAGCGGCAGGATTGCCGTGCTTTGTTTCGGATGCAATAACAAAAGAAGTTGATTTTGCAAAAAAAATAAATTATCTCTCCTTAGGCAGAGAATCGACATATTGGGCTAATGTAATAATGAAAGTTGAAGCAGATCGGTCTGATTTAACAGAATC
>CACXKY010000161.1 GCA_902768325.1 Fibrobacter succinogenes | reverse complement strand
ATAGCAGGTGTCCTTGTTTATGGGCGGAGTCTGCAGTTTGTACCACTTCGCATAGAAGGTCTTGTCGCCGGAATCTTCTTTACCAATTGCAACTACCCTATCACCGCTGAGGTCTTCGTTGGCATACCACCCGACAAAGACATAGCCCCTGCGGGAAACCTTCTTCGGGAGCACCACACCTACGCTATGCGTATACTGTTCCACCAAGCCCGAATCAATTGTACCGCTATTCGTAACGAACGACACCTTGTACTTCTTTTCGTACCGGCCCCAGTAATCGACATCTTCCGTGAGCGAAGCGGGCGTATGGACTACCGTATCGCCCGTCAAGCCGCTGTTTGCATACCAGCCGAAGAAGTCGTAACCTTCAACAGCTACGTTTGGAATCCTGTAACTGTAACCGACGACCAAGCTAGCACCCGTCAGAGAACCACTGAAATTCGGGAGGGGGTCGGTCCCTACCTTCTGCCCCCACTTGGTGCCACTAATCCCGTCTAGGTCGTAATGGCGCATTACCTGCGTAATGATGCCGCTCTTCAGTTCGGCTTCGGTAACGGACCTGCCCGAGTGCTCGTTACGGCCCGGTTCAAGGTAGAACACGTTCTCGATGACGTTCGCGTCATCCTTCGTGAAGCCGCCAAACACGGACTTGATAGAGTTCGTATTGCCGGTACCGATAATCTCGCCCGCATTGTAGGCGTTGATTACGGCTATTCCGTTTGCAGCCTGGTAGCCAATCACCCCGCCAATATTGTTCGGACCGACAACGGTTCCCGTATTATACACATTGTACAACCCGATCCGAACAGTAGCGTAATTGGATGTCGTACCCACGATGCCGCCGGCGTTGTTCCTTACCGCCTCGACCCTAGAAGCGTTGAAGCAATTTTCAATTACTACGGAAGATGTCCGCGAATAGGCGGACCCCGCGATACCACCTGCAGAATAGCCCGCACGGAAATAGGAGCCCACGACGCCGACATTCTTGACAACCGTATTCACGTACTGGTTTTCAGCTGTATGGAGGCTCTTGAAAAAGCCCGCATCGGTCCCCGTCTCGCTGGAGAAATAGAGGCCCGACACCGTATGCATCTGGCCATCGAACTTGCCATAAAAGGGCCCTATCGGAGTCCATTTTGCAAAATTTGCCGTATCCGCCACATTGAGCGAGCCATCGGACTTGAGCACGTTCTGGTTGACTACGATGTCCTTCGTGAGCTTGCCGCAGGCAGTAGCATCGTACGGGAAGTTGATATCGCCGTTCACGATGGCGGCAAAGCCGTAGAGTTCGGCCGCGTTTGAAATCTGGTAACAGCCGTTCTTATACTCCGGCTGTTCGGGGGTGATTGTGGTTGCCGCGGTGGCGGACGTGCACAAAAGCGACACACCGCCCAGGAAAGACAAAACCTTTTTAAGCATTCTTCATTCTCCTCGAGTTACGATTCTGTTATAAAAATGCTTTTTTTATACAAAAATGTGAAGACAATCACACTCATTGCCGTTGTAAAACGTTGCTACACAAAAAAAGTCAAAAAAAAGGAAATTTGGCTAATTTATTCGTTTTTAGGCTTCAAAAATCGTGCCAACAGCCTGTAAAAATAACTTGACAGAGCTATATTTGGGTTATGGAAACTTGCACATTCAAGCATACCGCCCGCATCGAGGTGCGCTACGCGGAAACCGACCAGATGGGAATCGTCCACCACTCCGTTTACGCCGTGTGGTTCGAACAGGCACGTACTGAATTTTTCCGCGAGGCTGGCGCGAGCTACGCCGACATGGAAGCCGAAGGGTTCGCAAGCCCCGTACTCGAACTGAACGTGCAGTTCAAGGCACCCACGCACTATGGTGAATTCGTAGACGTCGAAACGACCATGGTCCGCGAAGACAAACTGCGCATCCGCTTTTACTACAAGGCCTTCGTGAACGGCAAGCTGTGCACCACGGGTTCCACGCTCCACTGCATGACAAAAAACGGGCGCCCGTCACGCGAGCTGCCCGCAAGTTTTGCCAAGTTTGAATTCGTGAACGAATAAAACTTAAGACCGGACGCTTATTCTATCGGGAGTTTCATCGTGCCCGAATCGAGGCCCTTGACCGCATAGAACACCCTGGTTCCGTCCGGCTTGAATAAAATCGCGATACCGGCCAGGTAGTTCAGCCAGTTGTCGCCGTCCCATTCGCCCTGCTTGGCAAGGTAGTACTTCATCGTAATTCTCCTTTCGGATATGTACGACACCATCGGGATAATCATTACGTCGTGCGAGACGAACATGCCAACTTGCTTCTTGGAGCGCTTCAATGCCGGCATAAGGTGATTTTCCAGCAATGCGGCGAACCGGGGAGACACGTCGTAGAAAACGTCGGTGTAGCCGCCCTCGGCCGCCCACCTGGTCATGACACCCCTTCCATCATCGTTTTCCCTAAAGAGGGTCATATAGTAGCTATCGAAGCTCTTTGTGAACCAGCCTTCGTTCAACACGGCCATGGTATCGCCGAGCGTATCGTAGTCAGCGCGGCCCTTGGCAATATTGTTGTACGTCATGTGGGTACGGTGATACTGCGAGCCGGCATAGTAGATTTCCGGGCAGAACATCAGTTTCTCCCCCAGTTCCTGGGACTGGGCTACTCCGAGATCCGTCAACGCACTCGCTATGGAGAGATCTTCATCGCGTTCTGCATGGCGAATTACAACGATTACCTGTTCGTCCGGAGCCACCTTGGCAAGAACATCTTCCAGCGGGACAAAATCCATCACGCGGGACTGCCGCACATACTTGTCGTTGAGGGCGCTCATCACCTCTTCCTCGGTAGCAATCCTCCAGAGGTGCGTTCCCATATCGCAATAGTAATAGCGGTCTTCCCTGTTGATTTCGGCGTACTCCAGCTGGCCAGCATTTTCGGCGCTGCACTTGCCCAGGATTTTTTCCGCCGAAAGCGTAACAATGCTATCCACGACGCGGGTGCTGTCCTTGAAGATAATGTTCAGGCTATCGATGATGTTCAGGCTATCGATTACGCGAGTACTATCCTTGTAACGGATGCTGTCAATGAAACGGAGGGTGTCGATGTAACGGAGGCTGTCGATGTAGTGAAAGAGCAAGCTGTCGATGATGTTCAGGCTATCCTTGTATTTGATGCGCAAGCTATCGACAAAGCGGATACTGTCCTTGACTCGCACGCTGTCTTTAATGCGCAAGCTGTCCCTGACTCGAACGCTGTCCTTAATGCGCAGGCTATCGATGACGCGGACGGTATCGATCCAGTTGAGGCTGTCGTGAATCACCACCGAGTCACGCACCGAGACGTTATCGGGGCTCGTGGAACTGCTGTCGGAATCACCGCATGCCGCCAGAATAGAGGCAAACGCAAGGCCCGCCAGTACTTTCATGATTTTTGATTTCATTTATATAACTCCGTCGCTTTCGCGACTTAAGGTTTATTGGTTAGTTTGTATACAAATATATTTCATAAATCTTACAACGTCAAGGTCGGGTTCAAGACCTTTTTACATCCAAAATAACCTAGCAATCACCCCGAAAAGTGGCTTTTTGTACCGCTTTTGTATTACAATGTCTAACTTCTATTAACCCTATGAGCTTAAATAATGTATATTAGGGGCATTCCCATTAAGGAGGAAGGGGAACATGAAGAAGAAAATTTTGTCTGCAATCGGGATTTTGTTTAGCCTTGCAATACTCTTTTCGGCTTGTGGCGACGACAAATCCAGCGCCCCTTCGGATTCCCGCGAGAATTCTGAAATAACGCCGACCGACACGACATCGTCGGCAAATGAAGGCTCCGCACCCACGTCAAGTACTGTTCCCGCGTCAAGTGCAAATCCGCAGTCAAGTGAATCTCCAGAACCGTCCTCGTCAAATGTATTCTTGCCTTCAAGTAGTTCCTGGTACGATGGAAACAACTATAATCCCAGAGCCTGTTGCCCGGATACGATCTACATAGAAGACGGTAAGGAGAGAGTTCATAAGTCAGAGGAAGGCGTGTGCCCTCCGCCAAGCATCATCTCCATCACTTGCGTGCCGCCCGTTCGAGTCAACAAGGATTCAATCAAGGCGGCCGAAGAAAACAAGAAGGTCTCGTCCATTCGGACTACAGATTGTCTGTCGTTAACAGATCTGTTACACAGGGGCCTTTCGGATGATGCTAGAAACGTCAAGCTGATGGATTATGGCGGCAAAACCCTCACGATTGAATTCTGGAAAAATGACTATTGTTCCATTGATGCATAGCCTGCACCAAGTCAATATTCCCGACACATTACGGAACTTCACGTATTTCAAATTTGAAGACAGTATTTACGGCCTGCAGTAAGGATACCCTAGGCTGTTCATTCAAGAGTATGGACTAATGTCCTTATGACTCTGCATGCTATTTGACTGATTCTGCAAAAACGAGGCTCCCGTTCGAGAGGCTAACGAAACCAAAAATGTTTGTGAGCCGTTTTTTCGGTACGATTTGGCTTGACAGAGCCATTCAAATGGCTCTGTCAAGCCTTTCCGTATTGCTGCGTTAAAAATCTTTATTGGCTGTAAATTGGCTGCGGTTTCTTGGCGGGCTCTGTCAAGCTTGGCCGTATGGTTGCGAACTGGCTACGGTTATGCTGCGGCGGTCAAAATGGCCAAAATAGCCTAAAAACAGCATTTCCGAGGTGAATTTGCAGGTTTCGATGGGCTGACGAATTGGGAAAGTTTTGCTAACCCAGGACAGAGCCAACGGTCACAGAACCTATTTGCCTTTATTCAAAATCATCCTGCTTATTTTTCTTCCAACAGGTAATCCAAGATTTTTACCAGCAATTCGTTGGCGGGGCCCATGGCGGTCTTACCGGCAATGCGGATGTCCTTCGGGTTTTGAACGTAGTCAAAACCTGCGGCAATGCCTGCCTTGATTTCGTCGTCGCCGTTCTTTAACATGCTTTCCATGGATTCGGGCGTGGCTTCTAGATGGAACTGCAATGCGATTCCGCTGCCGATTTTGAATGCCTGATTCTGGCAGGCTTCACTAAAGGCGAATGGTTCTGCAATGCCCGGTAGTTCTGGAATGTCAAAGGTTTCGCCATGCCAATGGAAAACGTCCAGGCTTTCGGGCAAATTCATTTCTTCGACTGCATCGCCGGTGAAGGTGACGGGGAACCAGCCGATTTCCTTTTCGGGATTTTTCTTGATGGCCGCGCCAAAGGCGCTTGCGATCATCTGGGCACCGAGGCAGATTCCCAGAAGGGGCTTGCCCAGCTGCACCATGTCGCAGCAAAGTTCTTTTTCGCGAACAAAATGAGGGTACTTTGTTTCGTCCAGAACGCTCATGGGCCCACCCATCAAGATGGCGAAGTCCACGTCGTCTTCATGAGGAATGGGGTCGCCGGCGTAAAGGCGCACGATATGAACGTTGTGCCCCTTGGCCTGCAGGTAGGGGAGAATCGCTCCCGGACCTTCGTATTCAACATGCTGAAAAATATAGGTTTCCATAACCGCAAATATAAAAAAGACCCGCGATTTCTCGCGGGCTAATTTTTTGAGCGGGCGGTTTGCCTGCCGAAAATTACTTACCGAATTCGCTAGTCGGCTTCATGACCTGCCACAGCACAGCCTTGTGTGCATGCAAGCGGTTTTCTGCTTCTTCGAAGCTCATGTTCACGTCGAGATTGTCCATCACGGAGTCCGTGATTTCTTCGCCGCGGTGAGCGGGCAAGCAATGGCTGACCTTGCAGTGGGCCGGCGCGGGCATAGTAGATGTCGTCAAACGTTTCGTCGTTCCAGCCGTTGATGCAGGTCACGAGCTTGATTTCTTCTTCGGTGGCGATTCCGTTCTCAATGAGGAAATCCATCTTTTGTTCGAGGGTCATGGCGTCGCTCCTATTACTTGAGAAAGTCGGTGAAGGTTTCGGTTTCAATGAGTTTATCCCAGAGAGCGCCCATGGAACCGGCGTGGCCCCAGTTGTTTTTTTTGTTTGTCTGGAATGCCATCAGCCTGGCTTCGATTCTCTTGACGATTTTGAGGGCTTCTCTTTGGCGGCCCTTGGTGACCTTGATTACTTCGGAATTTTTCATGTTGCACTTCCTTGTGGGGCTCTGTCAAGCCAAACTGTATTTTTTTACAAAATTGCATGGTCACTGCATTCCAACTGTTTTTAGGCTGCAAAAATCACCACGGCTCTGTCACACCAAATCGTATGGCTACGGAAACGCTGCGGAAACCAAAAATGGCCAAAACAGACTAAAAACGGCGATTTTGAAGCGAAAATACAGTTTTCGATGGGCTGACAAAATGGAAAATGTTTGCTAAGCCCGCCTAGATGTATAAAATGGCTTGACAGAGCCATTCAAAAACTGTATATTTGTGCAGTAGCACAAAAGTGCATATTTGGAGATTTTA
Source organism: Fibrobacter succinogenes (assembly GCA_902768325.1). Taxonomy (GTDB): domain Bacteria; phylum Fibrobacterota; class Fibrobacteria; order Fibrobacterales; family Fibrobacteraceae; genus Fibrobacter; species Fibrobacter succinogenes_A. Next base: position 707 of record CACXKY010000161.1, on the reverse strand, counting down.
TGATTGAGCGAATCCGTGGAATTCTAGTGCAGAAAACGCCCACATTTGTCGTTGTGGAATGCGCCGGTGTCGGTTACGGCATCAATATTTCGGCATTTACTGCAGGCAAGCTGCCCGAAGAAGGGGCAGAAGTCACCCTGCACACGAATCTCGTGGTACGCGAAGATTCCATGACGCTGTTTGGCTTTGCAGACACGACCGAAAAGAACCTGTTCCTAATGCTTTTGGATGTAAACGGTGTCGGTCCAAAACTCGCCCAGCGCATTTTAAGCGGAAGCACTCCGGCTGACCTTTTGAACATGATCGCCAGCGATAACAAGGCGGCACTCGGGAAAATCAAGGGGCTCGGCAAAAAGACCTGCGAACAGATGACGCTTACGCTCAAGGAAAAGGCTTCAAACATGCTGCAAGCTCTCGGCGATGTCGAAGGCAGCGGAATTACAAGCGTCGGAGCTTTGACGGGCGCAAAGCTCGAAGCTGTTTTGGCACTGCACACGCTCGGGGTGAAGGATCCGGTAGCAGAAAAGGCCGTAGTGAAGGCAGTCGACGTTCTTGGGGATGGCGCCGATGCCGCCGCCCTTATCCCAGAGGCGTTAAAGTATCTTTAATTTGAAAAGCGACAGAATAAACCAAACGTCATTGCGAGACCCAACGGGTCGAAGCAATCTCTAGAAGTACCATAACATGGAAGATCAGCGTATAATTTC
>CACXKY010000160.1 GCA_902768325.1 Fibrobacter succinogenes | reverse complement strand
TTCGTACTGCACGAAGTTGTAGAGCATACCGGAGAAGTTCACCGGATGGCCGTGAGAAAGGTGTCCACCGTGGTCGAGCTTGAGGCCGAGGACCTTGTCGCCCGGTTTGAGGACGGCGAAGTACACGGCAGCGTTGGCCGGAGAACCGGACAGCGGCTGAATGTTCACGTGGTCGCAGCCAAAGAGCTTCTTGCAACGGTCAATGGCCAAAGCTTCCATCTTGTCGATGACTTCGTTACCACCGTAGTAGCGCTTGCCCACGTAACCTTCACTGTACTTGTTGGTCAGCACGGAGCCCATGGCTTCCATGACTGCCTTGGAGGTGTAGTTTTCAGAAGCGATGAGCTCGATGCCGTATTCCTGGCGTTCGGCTTCTTCCTGAATGATGTTGTAGATTTCCGGATCGGTCTGTTGCAGTGTAGATTTGAGCATTTAGCTACTCCTTAGTATTTTTGTACGGGGCAAATATAGCAATTTTAGTAAGAAGTAGGAAGTAGACCGTAGGAAGTAAGAAGATCCGCCTTTGCGAATGCGGCATTTTACCGAGGGCCGGCTTCGTTCTTGACGCGTACCGCAAGTTCCGTATCTGCTTGATCTACAACGACTTTATAGTCCGGTTTAAACCGCGGAGTCTTCTCCGAAACATCGTCCCCGCCGCTAGCGAACCAGTTGTCGAGCATATACGGGAAGCCCTTCGTCGCCATGTCCGGCGCGCCATCCTCGGTTACAAGACGGTAGTCGGCCACCGGCGTCCCGTTGTTGAAGACGTTGCCTTCGATGTAGCAAGAGGCGGAATCCGAACACTCTATGCCCGCCAGCTCCACATCGTAGAAGAAGTTGCCATAGGCATGCATCTTGCCATGCCGCGCTACGACACCGCGGGCCTCCAGCCCGGCAAAGTAATTGTGGTGCAGCGTAAACGTCTGCAGGGAATCCACGAAGATATCCGGTTCAAGACCGAACAAGATTCCCGTCTGCGCATTTTCGAAGCGGTTCCACGAGACCGTCACGTTATGCGAGCCGCGCTTCACGTCGAGTTCCACCAGCGGGTATTCCTCGAAGGTGCAGTGGTCCACCCACACGTGGTGCGTTCCGTTATGGATAGAAAGTGCCCTGCGCGAACTCGTATCGAGCGCGGTAATGGCAGGAGCGGTAAACGTGAGGTTCTCGAATACCAGATTGCTCGAAACATCGGTCAGCACGCCCATGCCCGTAATGCGGATATCGCGACCACGTCCGTCAATCGTCTTGTCTTTCTTGAGGCGGAGCGGTGCCTGTAGCTTATAGGTTCCGCTCTTCTTGAAAATCACCCACGTGGGGCCATCGCGGTAAGCGCAATCGCGAAGCGAGCCCGGAGCGACAACCGCCTTTGTCACCGCATTGCCCAGAGAATCCACATCTGTAGTGTCCTCAATGATGATATAGTCATCCGTCGTCGTCACCTCGCAGATTTCGCCTTCGGCACTCGTGATATTGCCAAGGCTGTCGGTAATGCCTGCTGCACCGAGCGTCCCGACCGCGAAGCCCTCCACCTGCGAAAGCAAGGCGTCGTGAGCGCTCCAGTCGCCCTTGGGGTATTCGCTTGCAGCAGACGTCTGCGACTTGATAACGTTGATGCCCGAAGCCGAATCGGAGCAATCCACATAAAGCGTGTCACCGGTAGCCGATTCCACCTTGGCGGAATGTGTTTCTGACGGGTCACCGATTTGAACATCAAAGGTCCCTGTCGGCAACGAATCAATGACAAAATGCCCAGTACTGTCAGGAACCACATAACGGTCAAGGCCGGCAACACGGATTACAGGGAATGCTTCGCCGAGCAAAACGAATCCTTCGATGGATGAAAGTTCGCCCAGCTCGATGGTATCCACCTTGGAATCGGTAGTTTTTGAATCCAACGCAACGTACTGGACAGCGCCCGTCGCCAAGGAACCATCTACATGGCGGACTTCCACCGTATAAGAGCCGGGCTCCGCTTCCATTTTTATAAAGCCATTTGCATCCGACTCGTTCCATTCGGCGTGAGAACTCCCGTCACTGAGGAAATCACCAGGAAGTACACGAACACGGGCATACGCAGCTGCACTCCCGTCGGAGAGCTGCACATGGAAAGCCATCGTAGACTCGGCTTCCGTACCACCGGCAACCTTGTTGCCCTCGCTACTGGAGCAAGCGACTAGGATCGAGGAAACGAGCAGCAAGGAAACGAGCAGCGAGTATGCGAGCGCTGTCGGCAAATATATCCATACACCCTTATTCATCATCCACACCCTCCGATCTTTCGGCCCCGGCATCAGCAATTTCCTGCCCGCGAATCCTGCGTTTGCGGCCGCGACGCTGAGGCGGCGGATACGGATCCGAAAGCGGGAACAGTTGCATCCCCAATTGGAAAACGCGGTTGGGCTTACCGCACTGCGAAACCTTTGCAAGAATCTCGCGGCGGAATCGGCGAACCATTTCTACCAATTCATCATAAGTAGATTCGTCACAGGCAAACGCGAGCGTCGAAAGATTGCGTTCGCCCTTCCCAAAGCGGTCCATCGCCGTCTGGGCAACGTCCAAGTTCTGCTGGATATAGGAATTCACCGCGGTGCTGAACGATTCCGAACCGCTCGAAATCAAGCCCTGCATCTGCTCATAGAATCCAGTCTCGGGATTCTTCCTAATCATCGAGAGGCGTTCCAAAAGCGCAATGGAAGACTTGACCTGACTCGCGGTAATCGGCGGGCGCACCATCAGGCCCAAGGCCGCATCATCTCCCACGTACGGGTAGAACGTCACGAGTTCGCGAATAACGGCATGGTACCAGTGGTCGAAATATTCAAACTGGTCCTTGGCCAGATCCTCGACCTTGCATTCCTTCGTCGCGACGAGTTTTTCCAGATACTGGCGGCTTTCGGAATGGGTTTTGGCCTGGTTGAACGCGACCATATTCGCAAAGTAGGCCTTTTCACGATCGTCACTACAGAAGATATCGGCAAAAACCTTGACCATGCGCTCGGTCAGGTTCCTCTTGCCCTGCAAAATCTTGTTGAACATGGAGGAATCGAACCCGGCCCGGTCCGCAATATAGCGGTGGCTAAAGCGCCAATCCCCGGAATGGCGTTCCTCGTATGCATCGCGCAAAAATTCACGATAATTCAAATACCCAAACAGATCAATCATGCCGTTTCATCAATATAGAAAAAGTCCACAAATTTCCAGATAAAAAGTCCACACTAAAAACAAAGCATTCCTTAGCGAAAAAATCCATCTCCTGTATTATCGGGAATAGTATCGCCCTGCAGGTTGATTCCGGCGGGATTCCGCTGATGCGGGCATCTTGCGGCCCAGCGCGTTGAACGTCTTTGTCGCAGCAGGCTGCACCTTCATCTCGCGCACAGGCTTCGCAATTGCAAGCGACGTATCCTGAGTATCGTTCACGACTTTAGCGGGTTTGCATCCGGTACGGTACACGCCCTTGATGTCAAACGCAATCATATCGATATTCGGGCCGCCCTTTTCCGTCGTCGAAGCAATCATCACCTGGAAATCGAGCGCATCGACACTGCCTGTCGGCGGGAAGGCGACATCGTAAGTTCCCTTGTCAATCGTGATTTTCATATCGCGGTTGGCCGTATCGTCAAAGGCATAGCGGATCATGACGCGCGCATTGGACGCTGACTGGTCCGACGTGATGTTGTACACGGCCTTGCTCGTCGACGCATTGGTCAGGTTGTAGAAGCCGACTCCCGTATAGCCCGTATGGTCCGTATCGGTACTACCGTCGCTCACCTCGGGCCTGGACATGTCTATCGGCGAACGCCATAGCGTATCGGCCACGCCCGTAAAGCAAAGCGACGTATCGATCGAAGCCGAAGATCCCGTACCGCCGGAACTCGAAGACGTCGGGCCGTCACCGCCCTGTCCTTCTTCGCCGTGATTAATCTTCTGGCATGCGGAACCGCCCTTGAACATGGCGGTATACGTGATATCGCGCGCCTTCGTCTTGAAGCCGTAATAAATCTGCTTGGTCGAAAGTTCGTTACAATCGTCATCTACCCATTTTTCAAAAGTTTCCGACTTGGGCGTCACACGGAGTGTCATCGGCGAGCCCGCCGGGAAATACTGCGTCTGCGTAATGAGTCCGGAGTAGTTCGAAAGATTTGTCTTCACGGTTATCGTGTAGCGTTTCTTGATCGTCGAAACGAGCGTCGTGAGCGCCGCCTTCGCTTCGTCCGAAAGATTCGCATTGTTCTTGAGGTTATCCTCGAGTTCTTCGCAAATCAGCTGGGCATGCCCCATGGAACCCATTTCCTGGAAGTGCGTCGTACCGTCGTTCACACCGTCCGGGTAATTCGGGTATTCGCCCTTCTCCAACTTTTTGTACAGGTAACGCGTCACGTAATCTGGGATATTCTTGTACGTCGTATTGTACAGGTTATACGCCTTCATGTTCAAATCGACAAAGGGAATCTTGCTGTTCGTCGCAATCTTTTGCATCATGCCACGGGCATCGTAGTTATTGGCCCCCGTCGAAAAGACATTGCGGCTTCCGTTCAGGTTCATAGGAGAAACCAGGATGACATTCACACCCTTTTTCTTACCCTCATCGACAAACTTCTGGATGTAGCCGGGAAAATCCTCAGGAGGCACATAACGGGCTTCCTTGCTGTAATCACGGTCGTTATGGCCGAACTGTACAAAAAGGTAGTCCCCCTTCTGCGCAGCTTTGAGGATTCCGTCCAGGCGTCCTTCTTCGATGAAGTTCCTGGAACTGCGCCCGCCAAGAGCCGCATTGTTTACCTTGACGCGAGCGCCATCAAAAAAGTACCCAAGCACCTGCCCCCAACCCGTTTGCGGGTAGGCAGAATCCTTGTACGTCTGGACCGTCGAATCACCGGCGACGTGAATCGTAAAGCTCGTGGAATCGCTCACGGCGACGCCCGCAAACACGGCCGCGGCGATGAGGAATTTGACCAAACGTTTCATTTTTCAACTCCTATCGTCATTCTGAGGGGCTTCGCTCCGAAGAATCCAGTCATTAAATATGCAGGTCTGGATCCTTCCGCTACTTCGTAGCGTCAGGATGACGTTCTAATTTTTCACCTTTATCCAGTTTGCGTTGAACTTTTCACTACCCGAACGGACAACGACGCGGTAAAGCCCCGCCGTGCGCACCATCTTCGACAAGTCCACCTCGCCCGCAACAATCGCCTTGCGTACCACCAGGCGGCCGCGCATGTCGAACACGCTCACGTCGGCATCGCGCGAGAGCGCAAGCACGTTGCCACGCAATTTCGCTCCTGCCGCAGCAACAGTCGACCGTGGCATAGCAATCGTCTCGATGGTATCGGCGCAGCCTTCGCTCACGCGGCACACGCCATCGATGCTGAACCCGAAGGCATCTATGTTGGGCGCACCGTCACTCGTAAGCGAGATAAACTTGAGTTCGGCCTCGCCAAGCGGGGCGTCCATCACCACATAGGCGGTATCCCAATTTTCCCAGCCTCCCGTAGGCGGGGCGTTCACAATGTAATCGTGATCGAGATAAGCATTGAACGTGCGGTTTGAATTTCCGCCGTTCGCATAGCGCACCGCAAGCGTCACGTTGCCCGCACCCGGAAACTTCATCTTGTAACTTGCGAAGGAATTCATCTCGTTCGCCACGTTGAAGAAACCGAGTCCCGTATGCGCCCAGTTGGTATCCGAGGTTCCGAGTCCCGTATCGGGCTTGTAGGCGTCAAAGAACTTCTTGATATCCTTGTCGACCTTCACATCAATCTGTTCCGTTCCTTCCATCGGAGTGAACGGAATGAACGTAACGTCGTCGAGGCTCTTCGGAGTCGTTATCGGGAATGCCTTGAGGGCGGCCCCGTCACCTTCGTATTTCTGCGCCGAACCGCCTTCATAGACGGCCGTATACTGAGTCGCGGCATTTCCCATCACGAACGTATGAATGTACGGGGACTTCACCTCGGAGCGGCTCGACGCACCGACCTTGTTGCCGTTGCCGTCGTACCATCCCAGGAACTTCTTTCCGCTCTTCGGAATTGTCTTGAGCATGACGGTCATACCCTGCGGATAGTAGGCATTTATCGATGTCGCTTCGGCGGCTCCCTCGGGGCTCACCTTGACAGCCACCTGGTACATGGGCGCCATGTAGTCACCGAGTTTTTTCACCACCGAATCGGAATGCGCACGCATCTGTTCGGTAATGATACGCCCGAAAGCGTTCGCACCGTTCATCTGCAAGTGGACCTGGTCCGTCTGGTCCTTACCTGACTGGATGGTACTGTATTCCGCGCTCGTCGCATAGTTGAAAATGAACTGGGCCGCATACTGTTCTCCCACCGAAATCATATAGTTCGCGACCATCTCGCTCATGTCGATGAACGGAACATTCAGGTCTTTGGCTAGTTGCTGGTTAAGCGCTGGGTAGCCGCGATAGCTGTTATGAATCTGCGTCGGGGAATCGTAATACAGTCGACGGATAGGGCTCATGATGATGGGGTTCGCCCCCTTGGCACGAACATCGTCGACCATCTTTTTCATGTTGGACTTGAAAAAATCCTCGGTACTATAATTGTTATCATTGATACCGAACTGGATGACAACATAATCACCCGCCTGCAATTTTTCGGCAATGCAGTTCCCGTTGGAACAGCCCTTCTTGAAGAACATATCGTAATAACCGACTGCGGTATTGCCGTTTTTATCCTTGCCGCCACCACCCAGCGACATGCCGCCCTGGCCACGGTTCACGACCGTAGCCTTGGCCGGGTCGAACCAGAAATGGAAATCCTGGCCCTGTCCCTGCTTGGGGTAATAACCGGCATTCCAGTCCTGCATGGTGGAATCACCACACAGATAGATGGTCACCTTCGCCCACGCGAGCGGGGCGACGACCATCGATGCAATAACGGCAGACTGCCAGATTTTAGCGACTATATTCATAACATCCCATATCCCATTTATGATTCAGCTCATATCTTATACAAGCCTTTCTGTTTAAGACTTCCGTCAAATTTGACTTTCACGACGTATACGCCCTTCGGGAGCATCCCGTTTTCAAGCGCAAGGACGGATTCACCCGCCGACACGTTACCCGAGAGGGAACAGCGCAGGTTACCGGAAAGATCGTAGAACTGGATTTCGACGAAACCGGGAACCGAGGTAAAGAGCGTCCCCGATACCGGACGATAGAAGAATCCCCTATCCAAGTGAACGACAGGAATCGAAGTCTTGTCCGTATAGATTTCTACACCGGCAATGTCAAACAAGAACGCATCCAAATCTGCCCCACCTTTCTTTGTCGTCGACTTGAGCGTAATGGTGTTCTTGCCCTTCTTCAACTTGATTTTGATATCAAACGTATTCCACGTAGACCAGCCACCCGTCGGGTTCATCTCGACCGTACCGACTTCTTTATCGTTCACGACCAGAATCATATCGCGGGAAACGGTATCGCCGTTTGCAAAGCGCACGGACATTGTCGTCGAAGATTCGCTATCGGACTTGATCAGCCAAGTGCCATAGCTTGACGTAGAATTTTCCGTATCAAAATAGCCCTTTCCAATAAA
>CACXKY010000159.1 GCA_902768325.1 Fibrobacter succinogenes | reverse complement strand
TTTAAAAGCCAAGAACCAGCAGGAAGAGAGTTAAACCCACAATCGTCAGAGCCTGGCGTATACCCTTCACCAAAATCCGACGCACTCATCAACCTGCGACCAGCTTTCCCTTCTCCCCCCATATTGTCGTACAATATTTGCCATTCATCCATAGTGGGAACGCGCCACCCCGCAGGGCAAATCGTATCCAACAACTCTTGATCAAAAACATCAAAGAATTCCCCATTCACATGTAACGAATAGAACCTGCCGAACGTATCGCAAAAACCATCGATTTTATCATAACAAACGCTATAAGGGGCATCGAATTTCAAGTTCTCCGCCATCCATACTTGGTTTCCAATTGTCGTATACTTGTACACCTGACCGTCGCGAGCGTCTGTGAAGGTTCCACGATTCGGTTCGCCATAAGCGTTCACGCCCTCTGCCGGGCATACAACGTTTGCATCAAACGTATCAACAGGCTCTTCTGGGGCAGAAGAGTTGTCTTCGGTACAAGACGAAAACAACACGGCAAACAGCGCCAAATAGATAAACGAAATAATCCTTCGATTTTTCATATGGATTTCCAGACAAAATATAACTAACTGCGCAAAAAAAGGCGAACCCCTCGCGAGGTCCGCCCTAATTCAATGGAGTACGAACTACATGTTGCTAAAGATTTGGAATCCGCTGTAAGATTCTTGTCCGTGTTCGCTTTGGTCGAGGCCGCGGAGTTCTTGACGTTCCGTAACGCGCAGGCCCATCGTCTTCTTGATGACGAAGAAGATCAGGCTAGCAGCACCGAAGCACGGAACAGCGTATGCAACGACACCGATGAGCTGAGTGAGAACGCTGTAGTCGCCAGTGATGTCGAAGATACCCACGGCGATTGTTCCCCACACGCCGTTCACCAGGTGAACCGAGAGAGCACCGACCGGGTCGTCCAAGTGAAGGCGGTCGAACATGAACACTGCACCTACGACGAGCACACCAGCAATGGCACCGATAATCCAGGAGGAGAGCGGGGTCACCACGTCAGCACCGGCGGTAATCGCCACAAGACCGGCAAGGCATCCGTTGAGGGCCATGGTGGCGTCCGGCTTCTTCGAGACAATCCAGCTCGTGAGCGTCGCGGTAATGATGCCAGCAACAGCAGCGAGGTTCGTTGTCACGAGAATCCAGCTAGTGGCCTTCGGGTCGCCAGAGAGAGCCGAACCGGCGTTGAATCCCCACCAACCGAACCACAGCATGAACACACCGACAGTAGCGAGCGGAATGTTGTGGGCCGGAATAGCGTGCACCTTGCCGTTCACGTACTTGCCGATACGCGGTCCAAGAATCATCACGCCGGCGAGAGCAGCCCAGCCACCCACGGAGTGAACGAGGGTAGAACCGGCGAGGTCATGGAAGCCAGCCTTGCCGATGGTGGAAAGCCAGCCGCCGCCCCATGTCCAGCTACCCACGATCGGGTACACGAGAGCCACGTAGACAAGCGTGAAGACGAGGAAGGAGTTGAGCTTCACGCGTTCGGCAACGGCACCGGACACGATCGTCGCGGCGGTGGCGGCGAACATGGCCTGGAACAGCCAGTCGGTGAACAGCGTAAAGTGGCCGTTATAGGCCGCGGTGAACTTGGAGGGGTCGGCCCAGTCACCGATACCGAAACCCGCGAACCCGAGCACGCCCGCAATCGCATTGAAATCGCCCGGGTACATCAGCGCAAAACCGATGGCGGCGTACATCGTGATACCGATGGCCGGGACCGCGATGTTCTTGAAGGCGACGTTGGCGGCGCACTTGGCGCGCACGAGGCCTGCTTCGACGCAGGCGAAACCGAGACCCATGATGAACACCAGCATGGCGCTAATCATGATCCAGATGTTTTCCGTCATAAAGATGGCGTCGCTGACGGGTACGACTTGTGTAACTTCGTTCATTGAAAAAATTCCTTTTAAAAAAGTGTTGAGGTCGGACCTTCGGTCCTTTGAGGTGTGAGGTCGCTCGCAGGCTCGCTTTGAGGTTGTCTTGCTAATGCATGACTTTGAGTTTTTTTCCTCATACCTCAGAGCGCGCTAGCGCGACCTCATTGCTCACTACCCGATCGCATCCGATCCCGTTTCGCCGGTACGAATGCGGATGCACTGTTCCAGGCTCGTGACGAAAATCTTCCCGTCGCCGATTTCGCCGGTACGGGCCCCCGCGATAATCGCGTCAATGCAGGGCTGCACAAAGTCGTCGTTCACCGCGATCTTTAAGCAAATCTTCTTGAGCAAATTCACTTCGGTAACGACACCACGGAAGCGTTGGTTGTAACCCTTCTGCTGGCCGCAACCCAGAACGTTAGTGACAGACATCTTGAAAATGTTCTTCTCGTAAAGCGCTTGCTTCACGAGGTTCAGTCTTTCGGGTTGGATGTAAGCTGTAACGAGCTTCATGTTCCTATCCTTTTGTTGAGGTTGTTTTTTTGTTTTCGCCATGGTATATGCAAAGCCCGTGCCAAAAATTCGATTCTTTTGCGGAATTGTCCTTTTTGAGCGAAAATCGCCAAAAAATCCCTAAAAATAAGGGAATTTTACAACCCATCCATTTTATCAACACTTTACATTCTATGGAAAAACCGTATATCAGGCTTTACATTTCTGCACAAAAAACTGCCAGGAAATTTTGCCCCTTATTTTACATTTTTTGTAAATTTACAATGTTTGATTTACATTTTATGTAAAGGATTTTCTGTCAAAAATCGGCCCATTTATTTAAATTTCGCCATTTTCGCTGATTTTTAACATTTTCTGTAAAGTTGGCATAATTTTTGCAATAAAAAGGGCAAACAATTTCTATAGAGATTATAATGAGTACCAAATTTTCAAAATGGACCGGCCTGGGCAACGATTTCGTGCTCCTGGAACCCGGTCAGCCTGTCAAGTTCGGCCCCGAGTTCGAACAGAAAGTCATCCAGCTCTGTGACCGCCGTTTCGGCATCGGTGCCGACGGCGTCGTCATCGTTACCCCGATGGACGGGGACGGCTGCCTGGTACTGGACGGCGTGAATGCGGGCCCCGCTTCCAAGGCGGTGGCGAACGGCGTCGACTTTGAGATGAGAATCTTCAATGCCGACGGGTCCGAAGCGGCCATGTGCGGCAACGCGACGCGCTGCGTGGCGAAGTTTATCGTGAGCCGCGGTCTTGCCAAGTCGCCCGACACCAAGGTTTTCAATCTACATACCAAGAGCGGACTCGTGAAGCCCGCGCTCCTCGACGACGGCCGCGTCTGCGTAGATATGGGCCTGCCCCGCAATTTCCTCGGGTCGATCAAGCTCACCGCCGACAGCTACGACTTTACCGCCGAAACCGTATCGATGGGCAATCCGCACGCGGTCATCTTCGTCGACGATATCGAAAAAATCCAGCTTGAAAAATGGGGAAGCATCTTGGAAGTCGACAAGCAGTTCCCCGACCGCTGCAACATCGAGTTTGCGCAGGTAGTGACGCCCACCCAAATCCGCATGCGGGTTTGGGAACGGGGTTGCGGCGTCACTATGGCCTGCGGCACCGGAAGTTGCGCAACCCTCGTTGCGGCCCAGAGGACGGGCCGCGTGGGCGTCGAAGCCGACGTCGTTTTGGACGGCGGAACGCTCCATATCAAGCACGAAGAAGACGGCCCGGTACTCATGACCGGCCCCGCAGCAGAAGTATTCAGAGGAGAAATTTAAAGAATAAACATCCGATGCTGACTTTCGTCAGCATGACGAAGGGTAAAAAACATGAACGACTCTTACATCAACTCCTTCTATGACCGCCTGCCCGGCAGCTACCTTTTCTCTACCATCGCCAAGAAGATTAAGGAATATCAGGGCACGCACGAAAACGCAGACATTATCCGCCTCGGCATCGGCGACGTGACCACGCCGCTCATTCCCGAAGTCATCAACGCCATGCACAAGGCCGTCGACGAGATGGCCATGAAAGACACCTTCCGCGGTTACGGCCCGGAACAGGGCTACGACTTTTTGCGCGAAGCCATTGTCCGCGGCGAATATACCGCCCGCGGCATCGAGATGGACCCGAACGACATCTTCGTGAGTGACGGCTCCAAGTGCGACGTCGCGAACATCCAGGAACTCTTCTCCGAAGACGT
>CACXKY010000158.1 GCA_902768325.1 Fibrobacter succinogenes | reverse complement strand
GCAGATTGCGGCGGTCAGAGTGGTTTTACCGTGGTCAACGTGGCCGATGGTGCCGATGTTGCAGTGCGGCTTGCTTCTGTCAAAATGTTCTTTTGCCATGATTCTATCTCCAATTAGTGAGAGCCCAGATCGGGAGTCGGACCCGAGACCTCTTCCTTACCAAGGAAGTGCTCTACCACTGAGCTACCTGGGCATAAGCCCTATGGCGCTCTCACACCATAGGGCGGTTTGTTGCGTGGGCCGTCGTGGTTTCGAACCACGGTAGGCGTAAGCCAACGGATTTACAGTCCGTCCCCTTTAACCACTCGGGCAACGACCCATTTCTCGAGCCAAAGATAGGAATCGAACCTACGACCGGCTGATTACAAATCAGCTGCTCTACCAGCTGAGCTACTTTGGCAAGTGAGCCAAATTTAATAAGTTTTATGTGCTTTTGTCAATGAAAATCAAGCATTTAGCGAAAAAAAATTTGATTTTTTTTTCTTTTTACGCAAAAAGCAGTACACAAAACGGGTTAAGACTGTTAATAGATTGTGAATAGACGATTTCCGCCAAAAATTTAGGAGCAGGTTTCACAAAAAATTACCCCCGAAAAAGAAAAACCCCCTGTAACAGGGGGCTCTTCTTGGTCGAATTTTCGTCTATCGGACCCTGGCGACAACCGACTGGCCGCCAACCTGGATCAAGAACGTCCCGGAAGACGCCATCGAGAGGTTAAAGTTGGCCGAATCGACCCTTCCACGGCTCAAAACACGGCCCTGCATGTCGAGAACCGCATAAGTACTGCCCACGCGAGCACCGGCAACCTGCACGTTGCGCCCGAGGACCTCGACAGAGAACTGCGGGACGGCCGCCTGGGCAACCAGCGACTGCTTGCTAGAGCTGGACTTGCCCTTAGAGCTGCTGGACTTCGCCTTGGAAGACGAGGACTTGGCCGAGCTGGAGCTGGTCTTCACGGAACTGCTGCTCTTCGCGCTGCTGGAGCTCGACTTGACAGAGCTGGAAGACTTGGCGGAGCTCGAAGAGGACTTCGGCGGGTTCACAGAAGAGCTGCTCGTGACACTGCTGGAGCTTTCCGGATTGATCGGGTCGAAATGAGCCGTAATCGTCGTGTCGCTTACGACCGTGAGGTGCCTAGATGCGCTCGTATTCCTGACATCGTCTTCCCAGTAGCTGAACTTGTAGCCATTATCCGGAACGGCCGTCACCCGGACTTCGGAGCCGTAACTATATATACCGCTCTTGTTCAGGCCATCCACGATGCCCCACTTGGTATTGTTCACCTTGGCCGTCACGTGGTACTGGTTGGCTTCCCACTTGGCATAGAATATCTTGTCGCCAGCGTCCTTCGGCGTAATGAAGGCGATAGAATCACCCTGGAAGGCCGCAGAAGTATACCAGCCATGGAAGGAATGGCCTACACGCGTGGGAACCGGCAGCATAAGCCCTTCGCCGTACGTATAGGTCGTCGGCGGATTCTCGAGCTTGCCGCCGTTCGCATTGAACACGATGGCAAATTCAGACTTCGTCACGAGAATCGGGTACTTGTCGCCCTGCGCCCAGACCGTGCCGTTAATCCCATTCTCGATAACAACGCCTTCCCCATCCTTCTGCACGTAGTCATGGAGGGCATCGGCAACCGTACCGTCCTTGAACTCGCCTGCTTCGGCCACGGTGCCAAACGGCGTCGTTTCGAGGGTATCGACCGTGCCCAGCACAAAGTTGTTCTCGGCGGTGATGTACGGGTTGTAGCCCGAATCCGCGACAACGTAATCTGCGTTGCCCTTTACACTCGCCTTGGAAAGTTCCGCGATACTGTAGTTATTGATAAGCTTGACCTTGACATCGCGGCCATTTATGCGCGTTACCAGGCCAGAAACATACGTAAACTTGCCCTCCCTTTCGCTATAGACCTTACCGACGTTGTAATTGTTTGCAATCAAAACGTTGTCGCCCGAATTACCGTACACATCCGCAACGAGGCCAGCAACATAGGAGGACGGGCCACCAATAGTTCCTTCGTTATAGCTTTGCAGGAGCGTAAAGTTGGTCTCGCCACGCGCGACCAACCCCGCGCAATAGCCGATATTTTCGCCCGTATTGAGGTTGCTTACATCGCCGTGGTTCGAACTATTCATGATGACCGTCGTTCCCGAAGCGTAACCGGCAAGGCCGCCCGCCGAAGAGAACCCGCCAAAGATAGTCGCCGAGTTACTGCAGTTGGTAATGCTGTTCGTCCCATGCAGATACCCCACAAGGCCACCTGCATTGCTGCGGGACTCGATATATCCACCCACATCGGAATCCTTTATGGTAGTAGTAGCCGTATTTCCAGACGACATACCGACAAAGCCCCCTACATAACTGGTCAAACTCTTCGGGGGCGGCAGGGCAATGACCATTCCCTTGAAGTGGCAGTTCTCTATAGACAAGCTCTTATTGTTATACGCTACAAAGCCACCTACATTGCTAAGGCCAGCAATGTAGGAATCCTCGATAGTGAGATTCTTGATAGTGGCAGGAACAATGTTCCAAGAAGCATCGTATGCAGTAGTTATTCTCGCAATGAAGCCGACATAGTTGCTATCGGGTTCGCTCATGTAGAGGCCCGAAATCTTGTGGCCCTGGCCGTCAAACGACGCACCGAAATTCCTGATGGATTCCCAGGGGAGGAACTTCACCACGTTAGCGCTGTCGAGCGTACCGTCTTCCTTGAGCACATTCTCGTTTACCACGATATCATTTGCGAGCTTGCCACACACGTTTTCGTAAGCAATATTGTAGTACATCCTGTGCCTACCGCTCATGTATGCCACATAGCCATAGAGTTCGGCAACATCCGTAATGACGTAGCAATTATCCTCGGAATCGAGTTCAGGCATCTTGAGTTTGAGCCAAGCCGCATAGTACGTCTTGTCACCAGAATCTGCCGGAATAATTTCGGCCACGGGAGTACCCGAAAGGTCTTCGTTCTCGTACCAGCCCGCAAACACGTTTGTATCGCGCAACACGGTACGCGGGAGTTTTGCGCCCACGCCTTCGGTATATGTATCGAAAGCGCCCGAACTGATTGTTCCGCCATTCGTATTGAGCGTCACCGCGAACGTCCTCTGGAGTTTCGCCCAGAATTCCTTATCGCCCTTGGCCGCAGAATCGATCTGCGTGACAACATTGCCCTCATATTGAGCATTGTCGTACCAGCCCATGAAGGTCGTATTTTCTTTCACGACCGTGGGGAGAATCTTCTTGAAGCCGGATACATAACTGCCGAAGTATTCCGCCGTATCGCCTTCGAAGGTATGGAACGTGACAGCGTACCTCTGGGCAAGGGAATTCTTGAGTTCGCCCGAGAGATTCGGGTAGGCGTCCATACCCACGTTCTGGCCCCATACGGAGCCGTTTTCGCCATCGCGTAGGACTTCGGCGACAGAACCGTTCCTGAACTGCTCCGCAGTCGCGGGGAGGCCTGCAAGTTCATTGTTCCTTTGCGTATTCAGGTAATAGCAGTTGTCAAACTGGTAAATGACCGAAGAAAGCGAGGTGCCAAAAAGGGCCCTGCTATCACGAGCCATCTTCGACTTGTCCTTCCATACGCTGTAACAGTTCTTGACCGTGACAGTGGGGAAAGCCATGAAGTGAGCGATGATGCCCGCTGTATAGAAATTCGACCCAAGCGCAAGACCAAGGTTGTAGACATTCTCCATATCCAGGATGCCCTTGTAACCGACGCTGCCCACAATGCCCGCGATGCCCTGGGCGCTAGAATATGTCTCGACCGTCGATTCGTTGTACACTCCGGAAATCTTGACATAGGAAGCCGGCTGGGCATCGCTGTTCCCGAGCTGGGCATTGGCGGTCTGGCCGACGATAGCCCCCATGTAGTTTGCCTTGGCCTTGAAATAGGAATCCACCAGGCCGAAATTCTTCAGCACGGCATACTTCAACGGGTAACCGGCGACGCTCCCGAAGAGGCCGAAATTGTTGCGGCTGGTAGAATCGTCATAGTAGAGGCCCGAAATGGTGTGGCCCATTCCGTCGAATTCGCCATAGAAGCTATCTATCGGGACCCACGGGACAAAGCGGCCAGCCCTGTCAGTGTTGAGCATGCCGTTTTTATCCAGCACGCCCTGGTTCACCACGATATCCTTTTCAAGCACCGCACAGGCATATTCTTCCTTTACAAAGCCGTCGGCACCGTTCACGATGGCGGCAA
>CACXKY010000157.1:1126-6062 GCA_902768325.1 Fibrobacter succinogenes | reverse complement strand
TGTGGATAACGGCATGATGCGCCTCGGCGAATCGCAGAAGATAATGGAATTCTTGAAGGCCGAAGGAATGAACAACCTCAAGGTCCGCGACGCAAGCGAGCACTTCCTCGCGAAGCTCAAGGGCGTGACTGCACCGGAAACCAAGCGCGGCATCATCGGTAAGGAATTCCTGACGGTGAAGGACGAGGAAATGGCGAAACTCAACCTCGATCCGAACCAGTGGATGATGGCTCAGGGTACCATCTACCCCGACACCATCGAAAGCGGCGGCACCAAGAACGCCGACAAGATCAAGACGCACCACAACCGCGTGCAGGAAGTCCTCGACCTCATGGAAAAGGGGCTCGTGCTTGAACCGCTCGCCGACCTTTACAAGGACGAAGTCCGTGCCCTCGGCGAAGAACTCGGCATTCCGCACAACCTCGTGTGGCGTCACCCGTTCCCGGGTCCGGGCCTCGGCGTACGCCTGCTCTGCAGCGACGGCGTGCTCGCCAGCGACATGGTGAAGTTCGAAGACGTGAAGGATACCGCCGGTCAATCGCTCGCCGACTACCTAAAGGCGAACAACATTGCTGGCCGGGCGTGCAGGGCGACGGCCGTACTTACGCGCAGCCGTTCCTCATCACCACTCCGGGTCTCAGCTGGAAGGATTGCGAAAAGTTCTCGACCGAACTGGCCAACCGCTTCAAGGCCATCAACCGCGTCATCTACCAGATTGGCAGCGTCGCCGACGAAGATCCGAAGCTTGTCGAGCAGTTCGCCACCCGCGAAAACTTCGACACGCTCCGCAAGTTCGATAACATCTGCACCGAATTCCTGCAGGCAAACGACTTGTACGAAAAGATTTGGCAGATGCCCGTGGTACTCGTACCGCTCCGCACGGCTAACAAGCCCTGCATCGTGATGCGCCCGGTGAACTCCACCGAAGCCATGACGGCCAACTTCGCCGAAATCGACCAGGGAATGCTCGCTGGTCTCTGGCGCAAGTTCGAAGCCGAAGGCGCCGGCAGCCTGTGGTACGACGTGACGCACAAGCCGCCCGGAACCATCGAGTGGGAATAAAAATTTTAAAGCCGAATGAGTTAAACTCACTCGGCTTTTTTCATAAAAAGATAGAGTTTAGTCCTTGACGCAACGGACGGAATACGCGACGTATTTACCCGCTTCACCAGCTTTAGAGGGGCCCAAGCTAGCAAGAGTAGCGGCGGGTATGTCGGGCAAGGAGAAGGCGTAAGCTAGGTAGCCTTTGGAAATATCTGTCGAGCTCCAAAAAGCCGCGTGATCATACAAAAATGTTTCTTTAACCATGTAACCGGAAGGAAGCCCCGAAAAACCGACGGAATCAACTCCTTCAATATTCAACCAACCACTGACAGACATTAGCCCGAGTTCCCCCACTTTGGCGAGGGTATCCAGTTCCTCCCTGCTAGGCAGATGCCAACCTGCAGGGCATATACCGCGAATGGCTTCACTGGTTCCACTTGCAGAGCAATAGACCCCATAGCCACATCCATTTGCAGGTTCAATCAGCTTCCCTGCGCTATCCATGGCGGCGCTCCATAGATATAGACGCCCCAAGGTATCGCACTTGGCAGGATCGTTGCCGAAACAGAAACTGGAGGAATCTAGATCTTCGGTCGGTTCCAGGTACGCATAGTTCAGGTTCTCCGCCATCCAGGTTTGAGAACCAATCTTTATGGTCTTGTATGTCTGACCGTCACGTTCATCCGTCAAGGTGCCGTATTTGCAATTATCCACATTCGCAGTCTTGCAGGCGGTCACCCCAGCCTCCGAGCTCGAAGAAACTGCGGAACTACTTGTTTGCAAACTGCTGCTGGATCCAACCTTCGAACTGCTGCTAGATTTCGCTTTCGAGCTACTGCTAGATTTTGCATCCGTACTGCTGGACGATTTACCTTGGGCGAAAGCAGGCCGGCGATTCCGCGGGCTAGATTTTGCATCCGTACTGCGGGACGATTTACCCTGATCGTTTGATTCAATTTGATACTCGGGCCCACTCAGCGGTTGAGCATCATTGTCACTGCAGGCAGAAAACGCAACAAATGCGGCAACGCCCAAAAAAGGCAACACGGACCTGAACGAAATTTTTGATAGCATATTTCCTCCTTTTACAAGGAAAATAATAAAAAATAACGACAAAAAAAATTATTATTCAAAAAAAAAGGAATATCCAAATGGCTGGTATTACATACGAAATAGACGACAAGGCGATTGTCGAACAAATTTGCAACGACGCGATGAACGCCGCCAAGGAACTTGTCGAAAAAGCGCACCTGACCGCAGGCAATATCGTGGTCATCGGATGCAGCACGAGCTCCACGCTCGGCAACGACATCGGGAGCCATTCCGTGCCCGAAGTCGGCAAGGCGATTTTCGAAGGCTTGCAGTCCGTTTTCAAGCCGCTCGGCATCTACATCGCGGCGCAGTGCTGCGAGCACCTGAACCGCGCCATCATCATCGAGCGCGCAGCTGTACCCAACGCCGAAATCGTGAACGTGGTGCCGCAGCCCAAGGCAGGCGGCTCTTTCGCCACCGCCTGCTACAACGCATTTGAACACCCCGCTGCCATCGAGCATATCAAGGCCGACGCCGGAATCGACATTGGCGGTACGCTTATTGGCATGCATTTAAAAGAGGTCGCGGTTCCCGTACACATGCAGCAGACGCATATTGGCAAGGCGATTTTGATTGCCGCACGCACCCGCCCGAAGTTCATCGGCGGGGAACGCGCCCACTACGACGAAAGCCTCAAGGACGGCTACCGGTAGTTTGTTTTGAAAAAAAGGACCCGGTGTGGAGAGAAACACACCGGGTCTAGAACACCCAAGTCCGATACCCCGCGACTACAAAACAATGTCGCAAGTAAAATCAAACCTGTATTTCTAAAATACTCTCTTGTGTGATAAAAAACAAGTTTCTATATTAAAATTATGAACCAAAAATATTCCAACTTGGACGAATACACCGAAATTCTGGCAAAAAACGCAAAAAAAGCCAGTAAAGCCCTCCGCACCCTGACCGCCGACCAGCGAAACGGGGTCCTAAATCGCGTGGCAGAACTCCTCCGCGCCCAAAAAACGGACATTCTTGCGGCCAACAAGATCGATCTCGAGGCCGCGGCCGGCAAGCTCGACGACGCAAAGATGGACCGTCTCACCCTGAACGACGCCCGTATCGAGGCCATGGCCAAGGGCGCCGAAGAAATCGCCGCATTTACCGACCCGCTGAACCGCGTACTCGAAAGCCGCGAACTCAAGAACGGCATCAAGATCAGCCGTGTCGCCGTGCCTATCGGCGTCGTATTCTTCATTTTCGAAAGCCGCCCGAACGTCACGATCGATGGCGCCTGCCTCTGTTTCAAGGCCGGCAACGCAGTCATCCTCCGCGGCGGCAAGGAATCGCTCAACTCCGCGAAGTGCCTCGCCGGTATCTTCCGGAGCGCCCTTGCCGAAGCCGGCATCGACGAAGACGCCGTGCAGCTCGTGACCGAAACCAGCCACGACCTGGTGGGCAAGCTCCTGCAGAGGAGCGACTGCATCGACCTCGTCATCCCCCGCGGTGGCGAACGCCTTATCCGCGCGGTCGTCGACCAGAGCAAGATTCCCGTCATCAAGCACTTCAACGGCATCTGCCATGTTTACATAGACAAATCTGCCGACATCGACAAGGCGGTGAATATCCTCATCAACGCGAAGACGCAGCGCACCGGCGTGTGCAACGCCATGGAATGCGTGATTTTCGACCGTCACCTCGCCGCAAACGACGTGAAGAAGATGCTCGATGCCCTCGTGGAACGCGGTGTGGAACTCTACGGCGACCAGGACGCCCAGTCCCGTGACAGCCGCATTGCCGACATCGGCGAGCCCTCCAACTACCACCACGAGTACCTCGCCCTCAAGTCGAGCGTCAAGTTCGTCGACGACGTCGCCGAAGCCTGCGACCACATCGAGAAGAACAGCAGCCGCCATACCGAAGCGGTCGTCGCCGAAGACGCCTCTGTTCAGGACTACTTTGTCGCAAACGTCGACAGCAGCAGCGTGATGGTGAACGCCAGTACGCGCTTCGCCGACGGCGGCGAATACGGTCTCGGTGCCGAAGTGGGAATTTCCACCGACAAGCTGCATGCCCGCGGCCCTATGGGCGTCGAGAGCCTCTGCACTTACAAGTGGGTCTTGCGCGGTAACGGACAAGTCCGCGGCTAGGATTCTTTTCCTTTTTTCATCTGCTGCAACGCCTCGTTGGCCTGTTGCAGCTTTTTATTTGAGTCTTCGAGGTCCTTGGAAGCTTCCTGGATGAACGTCGCCATACGCGCCGCCAAGGGCAGCTTCGGGGACGCCTTTTCATCAAGGAGCTGGCTCAACGGCCTTCCAATGACATGCGGTTCGCCTTCGCGCATACCCGCCATCACGAGCGTGATGTTGTGCTGGTTCAAATGGCCGTTTTCGCGCAGGAATTCGCCGTGCGAGAAGAACCCGCTGTTGGCGGCAATCTTCTTCAGCGAATAGATTTCGTACGTCGGTTCGCGGGAAGACCAGAACGCCTTGCGCGCCGCACACGAGAAGATATGAACCACTTCGGGGCAGAACTGGTCAATCCTCTTGCCTTCCTGCTCGACGCAGTTCACGATGGTGTTCGGTTCGCCGTAAGAAAGGCGCAAGTCGGAACCCACCTCGATATCCGAAGACATCACCACCGCGCCGTCAAAGCGGCACTCGGCAGGAGCACGGACGATGGTCGTTCCGTTATGTTCATAGAACATCGGGAACTCGAGCGCGTTCATGAAGAAGTTCTCGTCGTTGGCGATGTTCAGGTACTTATGGTACACTTCGTAAGCCGGGCGTCCATCCAGTTCGTACACGACGCTCCCCGACGCCCGCGTAACGCGGAACGTACGGCCCAACGGCTGCCAACCGCT
>CACXKY010000157.1:0-1022 GCA_902768325.1 Fibrobacter succinogenes | reverse complement strand
TCCGGGGAACAGACGATACCCCCAAAGACCTGGATGCCAGGAGGGAGCCCCTGCAACGAATCGCAGAACTGCGTCGTCGAGACGCTCGATATGGTGTAGTAAATTTCGATGCCCTTGACCCACGGCCTCTTGGCCGCCTCGTCCAGAACGTTTTTCGCGATATCGTCAACAGGCATCTGCTGCATATCGTACTGGAAAAACTCAAATTGAGACGACGCGTCCTCGAAAAGCATTGCGGAAACAACGATATCGCTGCCAAGTTCGCTATCGACGATGTTCCCGCTCGTGGAATTGCCAATCCAGGGAACATCTGGGAAAATTTCCTCAATAACGCCAATTACAGGCTTAATCTTGTCCTCTTCGAGCACGGACGAATAAATCTGGAAAAACATCTTATGGATGTTTTTCAAATCGCCGGAATCCTTCAAAGCAAGCAAATCCTGCCTTAAACCATTGGAGTCACGAAAATTGAAGGATTTTCTAATCATACCCATTCCCACCTATGTCAATTATAATATACAATCTAACATAAAAAAACACCACAAATTTCTTATATTTTACTTCAAACTGAAATTTACCGCCATAATTGCCGTAAAAACGCGAAAAAAATCTGTTTTTTCACAAGAAATTTCGACTTTTAGTATTTTTTAGGCATGAAATTCGACGAAATTTTAAAGGAAATCAAGTTTGAAGTGGAATTCGGCGGGGTAAAACTCGCCCCGGCCATCGTGCAGGACGCCGACAAGGGTGACGTGCTGATGATGGCCTGGATGGACGAAGAAGCCCTGCGCCGGACGCACGAGTGCGGCGAAATGGTGTTCTGGAGCCGCAGCCGCAAGGAATACTGGCACAAGGGCGACACGAGCGGGAACGTGATGACCGTCGTGGAATGGGCCGCCGACTGCGATAGCGACGCGCTCTTGTTCAAGGTGCGCATGCAAGGACCGCAAGTCGCCTGCCATACGGGAGCAAGGAGCTGCTTCTTTAAGACCTGCGATTAAGATACAGGTCCCGAGGAAGTC
>CACXKY010000156.1 GCA_902768325.1 Fibrobacter succinogenes | reverse complement strand
GCCACCGTAAATGTCGTTTATGCCGTTGACCTCCGCGAACATGACCGCGTAGGAAAGCAGGATGCCGTTTCTGAACTCCACATAGCTTGTGGGAGTCGCGGAATCAATCTGCTCGAAGCTGCGGTTCTCGCTTATCCTGGACTTGGAAATGAGGGAACACTTGCTTCCCGTAAATCCGAGGTCGATGGAAACGATTTTGTAGGGCTGTTTCAGCCGCTTCGCGTTGGATGCCGCCACCGCGATTTCCTTGCGCAGACTCTGCTTGTAGTCGAAGATAAGGCAGAAAACCTTCTTGCCCTGCTTCGTCAGCTGTTCCAGAACTGTCGTGCTGTCGATGCCGCCCGAAAGCAGCAAGATTGCGTCACATCTTGATTTTTGCATATTGCATTGCCTTGAACCATTGTTGTTTGTTGTGGAAGCCAAGAGTTTTCTTGTTCTTCTTGAATTTCTTGGGGAGCGAGACGACCTTCATTACGCCATCCTGGAACACGAAGCACGTCCCGTATCTTTCGCCGAGGCTCCATGTGCTTGAGTCGCTGCTGTAGAAATGGAACTTGCGCAGAAGCCCCCAGTTCGTGCATCCGAGCGCGTGAACCTTGGAACCGTTTTCCGCCGCCGTGTCGAGGAAGTAGTGAAGCGGTTTCCAGTCGTTCGCCTTGAGCCATTTGCTCGATGCTGTAAATCCGCTAAGCGAGAGCGCGACATAGGGGTAGTTCTTCACCATGTCAAGCCATCCTTCCTTCTTGCGGCCTAGATGCCAAACGGGGATGCTTTGCTTTCCCGTTGCGCGTTCTATGCGGTTTCGGATTTGCTTGACCTTGTCTATGCCGACGATTTCGTCAATGTCCATTTCGATGAAATGGTCGATGTGTGCGCTCTTTATCCATTCGATGTAGCTGTCGATGTAGCTGTCGTCAATCTTCTTGCCGCTTGCCATCGCCGTGAAGGCGCCGCTGTCCGCGATGAAGTGGTTGAACTCGCGAACATCGTTTCCCATCAACGAGCTTTTATATTCAAAGGACGTAAGGATATTGAGTTCCTTCTTCGGGAACTTTGTGTAGAAATCTCCTACGAGTCCATCTGTCGCCATGTGTAGAAGCATTATTTCTCGAAGGTCTTTCCGCAGTGGGGGCAGGTGATAGTCTTGGGTTTCTTCTGTGGATTTTCCTCGTCCGTCAGGAAACTGTCAAAATCCACGTTCTCGTTCGGCAGGAATCCGAACTGTTCCAGGTCAAAGGCTGCTTCTCCGAGGAACGAAAGTTCCTCGTTGAGCTTCTGGAAATCCCAGCCGCTAAATTCCGAGACTTTGTTGTCAGCGAGGCGGAAAGCCTTAATCTGATTCGGGGTCAGGTCGTCAGCGACGATGCAGGGGACTTTTTGCAGTTCCAGTTTCTGCGCGGCGAGATAGCGCGTGTGTCCCGCGACGATTACGTTTTCCCTGTCGATGATGATGGGAACCTTGAAACCGAACTCGGAAATGCTCGCGGCCACCTTGTCAACTGCCGCCTCGTTGTTGCGCGGGTTATTCTCGTATGGCTTCAAAAGCCCGATTTCGACTTCCCGAATTTCCATAAAATTGAATCCTATGCAAAAGAATTGAATAGAATTTAATACATTTTTGAATAAAATGCAATAAATTTTGCATACAATTCAATTTTTCTTTGGTTATACCTTTACAAAATCGGCGAATAAACCTATCTTGATTAGGTAAAACGGGAGAATCCTATGCCAGCAAGGTGTCCGCATTGCGGAAAAATTCTTACGGACGCGGAAGTGCGTTCAATCCATTCGCAGATGATTGGGAGCCGTCCCAAGCCCACCAGCGCCGAGAACGGCAAGAAGGGCGGAAGGCCCAAGGGTGCGAAAAACAAGCCCAAGGAAAAAGAATAAGAAGCTATTTCTGCGCTTCCATCTTTCCCCTGATAAACGAAACATCGCTCTTTATGTCGGAAAGAGTCCCCTTGAGGATTTCCGATTCCCGTTCCACTTTTGATGTTCGCTGTTCAATAAGCTCGATGCGCGTTTCCATCTTGGCCATGGAAACGGCGTTTCTTTCCGAACCCTCGCTTACTTCGCTGTGGCTCTTGACATAGGCTGTAGTCGCCGAAGCAAGTGCGATGAGCGCAAGGATGAGGGGCTTCAACATTTCGCGCCATTTGGCGCTGTCCTTTCTAGTTGTCATGCCGTTCTACCTAATTCAAGGAAGTCCACACGGGATAATTGTTCGAGTCCTTACCCCTGTAGATAAATTGTTTGCTGTTTCCGGGCTCAATCGATGCGATATGATGCGACCGCGTTGTATCGCTTGCCTGATAGACGATGATAGGGTGGTTTACGGGTGTTCCGCCTCCGTACTTGCCTGTATTGGTGACAAGTACGACTTCGCCGACTTCATGGCTGGTTGAGTTTAGCGTGAAATCATCGTTTCCTTCGTAGCCGTATGTTCCAGGGCAAACGGCAGTATAGTATTCAGACGGTATGCCGGATGTGCAGTGGCTTTCGCAGTTTGTCATGGAACGATACTGTCCCTGGCTCGCATCCCCGTCGGACTGTTCCAGCGGCGTGAAATTGAGAATAAGCTGGTCTGTGGAGAGCTTCTTTATAGTTGCCTGTCCACTTATGGACAAGACCTGGGCGGAGATATACTGCGTCGTGAGCGCTATCATCGTAATCTTCGTCGTTCCGCCCGGTCCCTTGATTTCGAGGCCGCTTGGCCCAAGCTCTGATGTATAGAGATTGTGCGTTGCAGTGCTTCCACTTTTGGCGATAAATTTTCCGCTAGAGGTAATATCTCCATCGAGATTGATGGAATGGTCTATCACAAGCTCGTTCGTGGAAGCATTGACGGAAAGTGTGACTGTATGATTGGAGTTCCTAAGCGTGAGCGAATAGGCGGAAAGAAAGGTCGTTGTCACCGCCTGTTTCCCTATTTCTGTAGTGCCACCCATGCCGGAAACAGTCACGCCGGAGGGAGTAATGGTTGTAGTGTCGGGATGGTTTCCTATGCCGACGACGGTGATGTTCTTGAAAACGCTTTGCAGAAAGTCGCGCAATTTTTCAAGCGATAGTTTCCTGTCCCTGTCGGAGTTCAGGCCCTGTACGATGTAGAGAAGGTCGTTGAGGGTAAGATTGTCCGCTTCTTCAAGCAGCGGTACCGTGGTAATGTTTTCTTCCAGTTCCATGAAACGCTCCTTGAATTAGACTGTGCTTGCGCCGAACGAGACAAAAGGAATCTTGCTCGCCGTGTTGAAAATGCCGTTCAGCGGGTCAACGAAATAAATCTTGTTGCCGACTGTCGTTTCCAGGTTCTGACGCAGCGTGTAGTCATACTGGTAGTTGTAATTGGTTCTGTCCTTGGCGGCGAGCTGGACTCCTACAGACCAAACTTGAACGATATATCGCGTATTCCGCTTTATCGTCAAGGCGCCCTGCCTCATTTCAATCATGTCGAAAGTGCAGAGTTCCGTCGAGCTGTCGAAATCGACGCCGTAGTGACGCAGCCCCGTGTGTCCGAGCAGGTTTCCTTCCGTGTCAAAAACGCCGATGCAGAGGCAGGCGTTGTTCGAAGCAAGCGTTCCTGCAAGCGCGATGGTGCATTTTGAAATGGAACCCTGGGCGTCCGATATTCTCATGCTCTGGTATATCTTGGCGTTGCAGTAGTCGAAAGTTTCGCCCTCAACGTCGCCCCAGACAAGTTCTTCTGCGCCCTGCTTGAGTTGGTATGAACCGTAGTTGCTCGTTTCGCTGTCTATGTCCGATTCCGGCAGCGTCGCTAGTTTCGGGTCGCTTTCTCCTGTCATGTTCACGCCTATTCGTAGAGTGCCGTTTAGGGGCGTGAGCGTGATTGCGTCACCATCGGGAACGAGAACATTGGCGAGAAAACCCGCCTCGTCGCCCTGCTGGACGCAGACCTTGTGGTCGCTTGCTCCGACTCCTTCCAGTTCACTCAAGGCAACCTTGTAGGTATGACCAAGGATGCTTACTGCAAAGTACCCGCCCTGTTTGAGGGCTTCGAACGTGCTTGTGTCCAGCTCTAGGATGGTGGTGTTTTCTTCTGCCATGGATTCTCCTATAAGACGATGTACTTGCCGTCTTCGGTCATTATCCGTTGCCCAGGAGATAGTTGTTCTCGATTACGCTTTCCTCAAGCGCGACGGTCACAATCTTCTTTTGCGGATGCTGCACCGTCGCGAGGAACCTATTTGAACCAGCCAGCTTCAATCCCGCAGCAGGGAGCGCGAGAACGCCAGCAGGCGCCAGCATTTGAAGTACGCGGCGTCGAAGCTGCCTGCCTCGCGGCGTATAGACGAAAAAGATGGCGGGACATTCGTCAAGGAAATGCGGGCTCGGGTCGCTCGAAAGGTCACGGGCGTTTTCAATGATATTGTTCGGCGTTCCTGCGGAGTTTTTCTTGAAGGAAAT
Source organism: Fibrobacter succinogenes (assembly GCA_902768325.1). Taxonomy (GTDB): domain Bacteria; phylum Fibrobacterota; class Fibrobacteria; order Fibrobacterales; family Fibrobacteraceae; genus Fibrobacter; species Fibrobacter succinogenes_A. The sequence goes on along the minus strand of CACXKY010000156.1, from coordinate 4,116 downwards.
CTTGAGACGCGCCTTGTACATTTCGTCCGTCTCGCCGGGTTGTCGCGGGATGTTGCGGAACTTTCCGATAAGGTCGAGCCATTCACCTTCCGCCTCGTCGATGTTCGCGAAGTTGGAAAGCCTGAACGCGCTATCCTCCAAATCCTGAAAGCTGGAAAAGACCTTCCTCAAGAGCGAGAGAAGGTTTGTGGAGTCCCTGTACTGCGTGATTACAAGGTGCTGGATATGCTGCCATAAGTCCGTGATGTGCTGCATGGCGGTTTCCTAGCTTACGAGCGTGACCGTGATGTTTTCTGCCGTGATGGAAACAATCTTGTCTTCGTCTATGGGGACGCGCTCGTCTGTCCAGTGGCGCGGATTGTCCACGCTTGCGACTGTGACCGTGATGGACTCAATACCCGGAACATTGCTGTAGATGGGGGCGCTGATTCTTTGCGGTATCAAGTCCTTTCCCGAAGTGTATTCCTTCTTGGCCCATTCGCAGACGACATTCTTTATGACCTGTTCATAGTCCGATGGCAAGGTTTCTTCGTCATAGACAGTAAAGTCGATGTGAACGAGGTAGGAAACGCCCTGGATGAAGCTGAACTGGACCTGTTGCAGGAAACCGCTTACGTCGCGAGCCTCGCCGCTGTTGTTTCCGTAGCTTTGGATGCCTGCTGGCTTGCAGTTCCAAATCTTTTGCGCAATAAAGTTTTGGACAGTGTGGGCGCGCGTGCTGTCGTCGAGAATGGCTTGCCAGTCCTTATCGGACGGGTCAATATCCTCGGTGCTGAAAGTGACTGGAACGAACACCACGAAAGAATGGGCGGGGATTCCGCCGACTGTCTCGTTCTTCGTGTTTTCCTTGAAGGTGATGCCGTCCGTGATGTTCTCTTTCAGGTAGGTCGTCATTCCGTCGGGAGTCGCCAAGCCGTCGAAAGTCGCCGTTTCTATGCGCTGTCTTAGGGATTCGTCCGTTTCTCCCTCGTTTCGTGCAAGCCCCGCGATAGAGGCGAGCATATCGAGAAACGTCCCCGTCGCTGTTGAAACGTCGATGTTCGCACCGACGGTCTGTATCACCTGTGCAAGCTCCGTGTACATGTATGCAAGCAGGTCAACGAACATGCCGTCGGGAGAGGACGGCTCCAGGTTGATAGAGGCGCCAAACACCTCCGTAAAGCTCGTAGCGATGGCTTGACGGATTTCGCGGTAGCTCTTGATGGAGATACCCGATATAGAGTCCACAATGACTGCGTTTATCGCCATCGCTAGAAATCCCCGTTGATGGTGCTGCCGTCAACGCTCTGGACGCTGAATTTTCCCGTGAGGTTTCTTCCGTCTGTCGCGAGGTCAATCGCAATTACGGATTTTACGCCCTTGACAGCCTCGATTTTCTCTCGGATGATGCGCTGGGCTACATCAAGGTGCGAAATGGGTAAACCGGCTATCTTTTCAAGCCATGGAACGCCATGTTCGATGTTGGTGAACGCTTCCCCTTCTTCCGTCTTTAACAGGCAGAGAACAGCCTGCCGCACCTTTTTGGCGATGTTGCCGATACGGCAGATGTGGTCGCCATCAAGGAAAATGTCGTGGGAATTGTCAAGGGCCATTTCATTCATCAGCCCGTAAACTAGATACGAAAAAGGCGTTGCAGCTTGCAACGCCTAATTATCACAAAAGACACCTAAAAAGTATTAACGCATCTCGTCGTCAACCCATTCAATCTCTTGCTCTATTTCGGGAAGTTTCTTTCCTTCGAAGATTGGTTGTTCGAGAAATTCCCTAGCACATTCGTGCAAAGAGTCCTTGTATGTTTTCCAAAGATAGCCGTCCTTCTCATCGTTTGCAGGACCTTTTACAATGAAACAACACATAAAGTACTTATTAGGTTCTTCGGATTCATGCCAACCTTCGACAAAGTAAATTCTACCCTTGTACTTGAGGTACATTTCTTCGCCGTAATCAAGATTGTCGAGAAATTCGGTGTAATTACCATTTATCATATTTGGGTACTCCTACAAAGTATTTTGAATACTTTTCATAAATTTCTTTTGTCATTGGCGATGCGTAGTCACGGTTAAAATTAGGTTTAAATCGGTGTATATGAAGAACTGGTTTTCTGCTTGGGTCTATGTTTGGCTCAATATGGTATGCAATATCTAATAGAGCTTCATGGTTGTCCCCATAAATGCGCATTTCGTGAAATGTCCCATCGGGTCTTAACTTGATATATGCGTTGCTAGAATGGGATTCTTCGGGAAGAGCGTGTTTGCCGCCAATTCCTTCAAGTACCTTTACATCGTAAATTTTACCAACGGTTTTATAAACATAATCAACCGTCTTGCCTGCTGCGAATGTGCCGCGTCCACCCATCTTAAAACCTCCATGAATTAACGTAATCGACTGTGAAGATAGGTTCCTTTTCCATTTCCGAGAATGGTGTTCCGAAACAAATTATGCACTGTGGCGATAGCCGTTCACACATAGCGTCAAAACCCTTGAGAAAACCGCGCTTTGCATGTTTGCATCCCAATGTTCCGATGGCTACGAAAGAGTTCTTTTCAATGCCGTCAAATGCATAATCAAAACTTTCGGGAGTGCTCCAGCTGATTGTGGGAATGACGGTCAAGCCCTTGCTTTGCCAATATGCTCCACACCATCTGCTTTTGCCTGTACTTTCAATTCTTCGCCAAGGTTGCATTTCAGCATAGAGGGAAAAGTCTGGAGTGAGCAAAACTTTGTATTGCTTTAATTTTTCAAGGTTGCGTTCGGGTTGAGAGTAAACTACTTCAAACCGTTTATCATCAACAAAGAAATGTACGGCAAAATCTCGGAACATGGGCTGTTCGTTATACCGTGTGTTGTTGAATGATAAGAATTGAAGATTGTTGAGATTGACGGGCTGCTTCTTAATTTTTGGTAAAGCCCATCTTCCTTCGCCTTTATATCCGTTGCGAAGGAATTTTTCCTGGTTGCGAAATTCGTAGCTTTTCATCTTTGTGTCCTCTACACTTTATTGACATTTGTTAGCTAGCCTTTTTATTTACTTCTTTGTCAAATCCGCAATGCTTCAACAGTTTTATTTCGTACTCTTTATAATTTCCATCAAATTTTTTTAGCCATTTTTGATAGTAGTTAAAAGCGTACTCTGCTGCTTCTATGCTCAACTTAAATGCAATTTTTATTGAATCAATGCTTATGATGGGCAACTGGTGAATCAAAGGTGGTGGAGCTTTAAGATACTTTGTGAAAAATTTCGCTTCTGTTTCTTCTATATCTTTTCGTGATTCATCTATTCCGTGGTCTAGCACGGAGTGACTAACTTCGTGAATAACGCTGTTTTCAATTCTTTCAGGCGACATATTGTTGTTGTAGAAGATGGTGATTTCTCCATCCTTGTCGATAAAGAAAGCGTCCTCGCTTGTCTCGTATGCTGCAGCTCTTTGTTCTTCGTCAAGTTCATCATAGCTTATTATCTTGAAGCCAAGTCTTTTCGCAAGGTCGAAAGAGTCCACAGGATATTGCATATCGCAATGCATTACCCAGTGTACGGCCTCTCCCTTGAGAAATTCGTAAGTGCTTCCGCCAAGCCAAATCCCTTGACACATAAAATTATCCTTCTCTGAACAAAATCTTTACGAGTTTTGCTTTTTCTTCGGCGGTAAGCTGGTTTGCGCTACGCGCCATCATTCGATAGAGTTTGTTAAAACTGCATTCTTCATTATCGTCCCGCGTTCCAAGTAGATATTCGGCTTTGCATCCTAGAGCGTCTGCCATTTTGGAAATCAGGGAAGCGCGTGGAGAACGGTCTCCCTTCAAATAAAGACAAACTGATGCTTCTGTTATACCTAGCTTTTGCGCCAGTTGTTTTTGGGTCATACCCGCAATCTCCAGCGCGCTTTGCAGTTGAATGTTGAATGGTGCGTTCATTTTTAACTCCTTGAGGCTGTTGACAAATATATAAATAAAATTATAGAAAAGTTAATTTTCGGCCAAAATAAGTGTAAAATTTTTGATACAAAACTATGGGCTTGGAGGCGTATAAACGCTCGGCGGCGTGGGTGAGCCTGTTCCTGCGGTAAGGTGCGTATGGCCCAGGAACGAAAGTGTAGGTGTGGCAAAATCCGAGCCTTT
>CACXKY010000155.1 GCA_902768325.1 Fibrobacter succinogenes | reverse complement strand
CTCCTCTTATTCACTACCGTATTCCAGAAGAACTCGGAGCCCTTCACGTAAGTCTGGTCGCCGGTAAGTTCGGCAATGCGGGCAAAACCCACCACCTTCGGGACCTGCGTATTCGCATGCACGTTCGTGAGGTTGTCATTGCCTGCCGCCATCGCATTTAAAAGCCATTTGTGGGACCAGCGCTTGGCCTCCTTCAAATACTTCTCATTTTTCGTCATCGCATAGGCATCGGCATACACTTCATCCATGCCGCCGTGTTCCGTACCGAGCATCGATTCCATCTTGGAATCGTTGAGTCCACCCGTAATCGTGAGCCCCCAATCGCACAAAGCGAGGAACATCGTCTTCGCCTGATCATAACCCGCATAGATGTAGGCGTCGCGAAGACCCGCAAAAATCTTGTGAATGTTATACCACGGCACCCAATAGCCGTTCTGCGCCCCCGCATCGCCGTTCTTGAATTTGAGCCACATCTGTTTTCCATTCGGCACGCCGCTCAAGTAGCCCTTGAAATTGGCGTCCTTGGAATTCTGGTCTTGAACCGTCTTGAGTTCGCTCAACACGTATTCCAGGCGTTCCTTGATGAGTTCGTCGCCGCTGGCCGCATAATGCATGGCGAGTGCGCTCAGGTAATGCCCCAGCACGTGTCCGTCGAGGCCCGCCCAGTTCGAAAACTTGGAAGCCTTTGCCCTCATGCCCGCTTCTTCATAGAACGGAGCAATCAAGCGGTCCGTGTCGTAGGCCAGCAACGTTTCTACGTTCAGGTCCTGCCTATCCTTGAGCGGGCCGCCGAGCAGCTGGACATCGCCCAGCGAAAACATATCTTCATAGAGGACGTCTTGCGTGAATCCCTGCGTATAAGTAGCACCCAAAACAGCCAGGGTGACGCAAGCCAATCGTTTCATGTTAAATCCAAACATCTTGTACCATCCTTTCTAACCCCTAAGCCACCATCCTAAAATTAAATCCGGCAGGGCAGATTTTACGCCTGCCGGAACATATACTTTTGTCAAAATTTCAAAAGGCAATTAGGGTTTTATAGCGAAATCGCTGGGCCTGACGCCATAAAGTACGACGTCGTCAATCCAGAATTCCGTTTCGTCATAGGCGGCAATCGAGATGGTCGTCACCGCCTTGCTGATGACATCCCAACCGAGGTTGCCATACATGTCGTCTCGCGGTTTAAAGTTCGAAGGTTTCAGGCTCACGCGCTTCCACTCACCGCCCGTATCGAGCGTATCGTACGCCAGGGTTTTGCCTTCGGTATTCGAGGCTCCCAGAGTCTCGAATGCAATGGAAATAACGCCTGTTCCGCGGGCATAGAACACGACAGAATCCATCGTCGACAAATCGCAGGGAGATCCTTCTTCGCAAATCCACGTCCCAAAGAAAGACCACTTGCCGAACATGGCAGAAGAGGTCCAATGCAAGGCCCTGCCTTTACGGCCCGCTCCCGCGCTATCGATAAAGCTTTCCATCCCTTCATCAAGAGCCGGAACCGTTGTCACGCCGGAATCGGTAGAAGACATGTAGCCCGTCACGGCAAAGCCCAAATCATTGATGAAGAATTCCTCATGGTCCGATTCAAAATCCAGCACCTTGACAGAATCCGGCTGGAAGGCGTAAATATACGTCGTCGTTTTTTCGCCGGCATCAACCGCCGCCGCCTTTTCGACAACGCTATCGCCCACCGTGTAACGCAGGTCGTACTCAAACGGCGGCAGCGAATCCATCTCATAGAACCCGTCACCATCGGTTTTGACAAGACGGTCCGTACCGTACACCTGTACCCACGCAAAGTCAACGCTATCGGGCAAGTACACCTTACCGCGCAGGCTTCCCGTTTTCTCCATCACGAACTGCACAGAATCTCCATCCTGCACGTCTTCGGCAGAAAGTTTCTTGAACAAGCCTTCGCCATTATCCAAAATCTCAAGAGTCGCCGCATCTACGGCGAGGCTATCGACGCGGAAACATCCCAGGGAATCCGTCACGAATTCTTCGTAGTACAACTCCCCTGCGAAGCCGTCTTCAAAACTCTGGACATAATCTACGGCACGCATACGGGCGACGACATTCGCGGCAGGCAGGGAATCTTCGCGAACAATCTGGATGACAAAAGCATTTTCGGTTTCCACCGTACTGATGCCCGCCACTTCTTTTTCAGAGCAGCCCCAAAGCGCCAAAACAGCGAGTAGTAAAAGTAACCGTTTCATCGTTTCGCCCTCGCTTTTTCGCCTTGTTGACCCTCGGGTACGTTAGGCACTTCGGCGACCGGGTAAAAAGCGAAAACGAATTGCATCGCACGGTTCGCGTTCTTCACCTCGGCAACTCTTTTTTGCACCTGGCGTCTGAATTCAAGCGTCATTTCGTTCAGGTCCGAAAAGCACTCTTCATCAACACCCACCAGCAGCGACGAAATATTCCGTTTTGAAGGTTCTATGGCAATCAATGCGTTTTGGGCCAGAGCCAAAAGCTGGTTTTGGTAACTGCGGATTGCAGCCGTCTTTGTAGGCGACCCCGCCGACGTAAAATTCACCGTCGTTGCCGCATAACGTTCCGACGCAAGTGGCGTAATCAGTTTCAAATCCTTCAGAACCGTAATGGCTTCGCGGACCTGGTCTTCGGAAACCGTGGGCGTAATCTGCTTTACCAAGCGCGATACTTCGGCATGACCGCCGTTCATCTCGATCAGGGCGCGTACCACAGGAATCCACCACTTGCTCAAAAACAGGTATTCACTGGCGCTAAGCTTGCGCAAGTCCACATCCTGGAGCGAAAGCGCCATCTTGTAGAGCTTTTCTTTTTTCGCCTGCGATTTCGCCTTGGATGCGGCGACCAGAATTTCAAAAATCTCTCCACTCCGTCCCTTCAAATCCAGCAGGTCCTTCGCCAAAGGAATGCTATGATTCGGCAGGTGGAGTTCCTTGTTCAATACGCGGAAAATCTGGCTCGTTTCGAGCCCTAGCTTCTGCCCCATCATCTTATAGGAATACAGGGGCATATCCAGCTTGCGCTGGGTATAGTAATTCTTGAGCAGGTCCCTGTAATCGCTGATTTCGTTAATGTTCAACATAAGCTAGTTCTCGAAAAATATGGGTCTAATCCATAAAATAAACCTTCTTACCTTAAAAAGGGCTCTTCGATAAAAAAAGCCTTTGCATAAAATACAATGGGATGATATAAATCACCCCATCGCATTCCTATCTAGAGATTCTTTTACTTGAGACGGTGACCCGTCACATCGAAGCGATGACCATTCTTTTCGACAATCAGCTGGCCGCCCTGCTTGTGGAGGCGTATCGCAGAGGCGCTACGCGCCCTGGACGGAACCGCTTCGTGAATTCCCAGGATTTCACCGCAGCTTTCGCCAGCGCAGAATTCAATCCAGTCGATGTCCATCCAGTCGCCGGTTACCGTGAAGCGGAGAATATGTTCGCCCTCGGTCAGGCTCACCTTGGCTTCAACCGTATTGTATTCGTCATAGTTGTCTTCGCCGGTAGTCGCCTGCGGAACCGCAATCTCTTCGGTAATGTCCTTGCCATCCATCGAGAGCTTGAAACTCGAGGCATTGTTAGCCGAAGCCACAGAGGCGTTCATCGTGTAGGTTCCCGTCGAAGCGACCTTCACGGTGTATTCCAGCCATTCGCCCGCCTGATTGTAGCCAACGATGTATCCGCTCGCCTTCTTATAGATATCGACACCAGTACCTGGGCGGTAGCTCGTGCCGCCTTCGCCGGCGCCATGGTCTTCGGCATCATTTTCGTTATAGGTGGTGTTGCCCTGGCCGAGGCCGTTAATGTCGAAATCTTCCATCTCGATCTTGCCCGGAATGGCGAAGGCTTCTCCCTTGAACAGTCCGCGGGGAACCGGCTTGACAACCAAGCGGAGCAGCGCAGAACCGTGAGCCGGAAGTTCTACAGAAACGTGGGAGAGTGCACCCAGGTCCTTCTTTTTCCAGGCATCGCGAACTTCCACTTCACCTTCCACGCCAATGTCGGCAAAATTGCATTCGACCGTCTGGGTAGAAGAGTTGTTATTGAGGAGCGCCACGGCGATGTCGCCATTCTTCAAAGGCTTGGTCCAAATCTGCTTGCCGTTCACGTCGGAGACGCGATGTCCCTGAACGCCAAGAGAGTCCTGGTTGATGGCAATCATGTCCTTGTTCAGGTAGAGTTCCTTGGTCTCGTTGCTCATGTTACGGACATCGGAACTGATCATGATGGGGGCAGCCATGATAGACCACATCGTCATCTGGGAGCGCTGTTCTTCGTAAGAGAGACCCCTGTTGCCCACTTCGAGCATATCCGGATCGTTCCAATGGCCGGGCTTTGCAATCTGCCAGTACTTGTTGTTCGCATCGATAATTTCGTAGACGCCGCGGTACCACGAAGTCGAAATCCATTCGGGACCGATATCGAAAGT
>CACXKY010000154.1 GCA_902768325.1 Fibrobacter succinogenes | reverse complement strand
CAGGTCGATGTTGCGGCAGAGCTGCCGCCCGTCCTCGTAGATTTTCGCGACGTCCATGCTGCGGCCCTTGAACTTCCCGGTTCCGCAGGCGGTCACGATGCGGCAGAGGACGCCGTTCTCGAGGACCACACGTTCTTCGCAGTCGAACCTATGCATTCGCGAACCCCGCGATGTCGAAAAGGGAACATTGCCCAGGCTCCGGCTTCGCTGCTGGCGTCGATTCCGTGGCCTCTGCGGGCGTTTCGGGTTCCGGGTCGGGCTTCGGCTCGGCCATCTGCAAATCGGGCGCCTGTGGAGCCTTTCCTGCGGCCATTCCCGATGCCTTGTTGAACTTGTCCAGGTCCTTCCAGGCCTTTTTCTCTTCCTGGCGAGCCTTCCGGTAATCCTTGCCAGCCTCGTCGAGGTTCTTTTCGGCGTTCTTCTTTGTCGCCGTCGCGTTCTCGGCGGCGCTGACGAGCTTCTTGTGCTCTGCCGCCTTGGCGTCCTTTTCCCAGAGTTCGTCGTTGAAGAAGTCGCGGGCCATCTTGTAGCAGGCGTCGTCCGCGACCTCGCCGGGGCGGTTCTCGAGGATTTCCTTTGCGCAGTCGACGACGTATCCGATGCATTCCTCGAACTTGTCCTCGTGCCCCTGGAACTTGGGGCAATGCGCGACCAGGTGGGCCTTGATGCAATCCTTCATGTTCCGCTTGCTGGCCTTCGCGATGGCCGCGTACTCCTTGAGCATTTCCTTTGTCGGTTTCATTTTGCTTGTTCCTTGTTGATGTGGTCGGCTATAATCTGCGGCACGTTCTGCCATTTTGCGCGTTTGGCAATTGTCTTGCAGTTCTGCGGTCCCGGCCCGGTCTGGATACGGACCTCGCAGCCGTTGCGGTATTCGTGGATGCTCCAGTCGAACTTCCCGATGGCCCCGTGGAATTCGATGATTCCCTTGTGCGTGACCCTTTCGACGTCTACTGCGCTAACCATTTTCAGATTCCCTCTCTATGCGTGTTCCAGGATTTCGTAGGTGTCGTGTTCGGGCTGGATGGCGCAACCGCCCCAGCTCCCGTGTATCTGCCCGATGCTGTCCACCAGCTCGACCACCCCGACCCTGCCGGAGTAGGAGGGCTCCCCCTTCATCTCGACGATTCGGAGAGTGTCCCCGACAATTGCAGTCGTTCTCATTTTATTCCTCCTTGCCTTGATTGCGTTATTGATTCTCTCGACCATGGCCTTCGAAACATCGACAAGGTGGTTATAGTCACTGGATGTTGCATCTGCAAGGTAGTCGTCCTTGGCCTTCTTTAACTCGTCGAGGTTCCAGCCCATCAATTCCGATTCCTGGGACATGGCCGTCGTCACGTAACCCATGATGCAGTAGGCGTTCCCGTTAATTCCGCCGATGTCGTATTTTTTCCTAGCCATTGTTCTCGCCCTCCCCGTCCGAAAAAAGACCGATAAGGTAGTCGACCTCGCCGAGCGAATCGCGGACCTTCTGCACCAAAAGGTCTCCATCCGGGCGGGTGGCCTTCGCCTTCGCGAGCTTGTGGCATTCCACCATGTGGACGAGCTTGAGGCCGCGCAGGATGAGGGCCTTGGATTCTTCGGAAAGCGTGTAGGTGTTGATTGGCATGATAAAACCTCCTTGTTGAAAAAGCGGGCGCTTTTCGTGGCGCCCGGCCCGTTTAAGTCCTAGAAAGTGAAGTCGTAGTGTTCTTCGGCGCGTCCGAGGCTCCAGCCGTCGCAGCCGAGCTTGTTCGTAACCTTGTAGCCAACCTTGCGGTAGCGCTTATTTTCGCCATCGAAAATGCGGACGTATTCGCCGTTGGGGTCTTCCTCGTAGACCGCTTCCTCGATGCGGTCGCGCCAGCGCCCGTTGCGAAGGACCAGGTGCCTGGTGGCTCCGTCGGGCTTGCTGAAATAGCGGTATTCCTGGCAATCGCTCATCCCGTTCTTGTCGATGCGCTCGGCGCCCATCTGCCGGATCGTGATGTGCTTCTCGTCCTTGACCTCGATGATTTCCCAGGGGTGGCGGTCGCTGTAGCAGCACTCCGTGACCCCCATTCCCACGACCGGGGTGGGCTGCTGTGCGCGTTCCGCAAGGCGGTTATTCAGGCTGCCGTACCAGATGTTGCTCATTTTCCTCATCTCCTTTGGGGCGCTGGCCCCTTGTTTAGTTCACGTGTAATGTACAACTTACCCGTGAATTAGCAAGCGAAATTAGGAGTCTTTTTTCTTACGTGCAACTGTCGTTTTTTGACAGAATTCATCTACCAATGCCTCACGAGGTTGACGATGTTGAGGACGCACAGCAGCAGGTTGCCCAATGCGCCGATAATAACCCATTTATTCGCCATTTTACACCCATTCCCCGGTCGAATACTCGTACCCGTGCCAATCGGGCAATTCGGGCTCCTTGACCCTTCGCCCCTTTTCCCGCCCGAGGGCGAGCCTGGCCTCGTAGCGTTCCAGGGCGTACACCTGGGAGCGCTTGTTGATTCCGGGTAGGAATTTCCCGGCCTTGATTAGGCGGAATTCCTCGGGCGTGTACTTGTGGCATTTAGTCCCCTTCTTGATAGGCATCCTTCTACCTCCCGGCCACGGCCAGCGCAATGGCCGCGATTATTGCAAGTGTCGCCTGCAGCACCATCGTTCATTTCCCCTTCTTCTTGTTGCCCTTGCATACCATCCACGGCTGTTCTTCTCCCGACCATCCCTGCGGCAGCTTGGAAAGAAGGTCCCTGGCCTCCACGATGTCGGCCTCGGTCAGCGGCCTCTTGTCCTTTGGGCCGTTGAGGAAGTAATGGTCGAATCCGAGGTGGACAGCCTCGCAGATTTTCCACTCACGCTTTGTCAGTTGTGACGGTTTCATTATCCCCTCCTGCAATTAGGCTCCCCGCCCTTCGAATTCGGGACCCAGTTCGACTTGTGGTTTTCTATCGCCTCGCGGATTGCGGGCTGGTTGATGTAACGTTCAATGTCACGTCTTGCGGAGTTGAAAAGTTCAAGCGTTGTGTATCGGTCTTGTGTGAAGCCACCCCCACTTTCGCTTGGCATGATAAAATTTGTGTACATTTTGTCGGCCATAAATCACCCTCCTTCCCGTCCGATTTCCACTACTTTCGGCTTTCTGCGCTCAGCAATGATTTCGCGCAGGTCCTTGATGCAGTCGTCGCATATCGGGAACTTCATGGCCCTAAATTCGGTTATATTGTTGTCGCACGTCGCGCACTTGAAATTCGTACCATTGGTAGTCAATTCTTTAATCCTAATGAATCCCGTTTTATCTGCCATTTTTCCTCCATTTCTTTTTCAAGATGTCGTTCAACGAATTTTTATTGAGCATGATGCTTGTGTAGAATGTCGCGACAAACCTAATCTTGTCATCTCTATCGACTCGCCTGGCGCCCTTTCCGCGAAACACGATCCGGTGGCAAGCGTTGTAGATGTGGTTGCGGCGATGGCCTCCCTTGCGGTTGGGCATGTAGTCCTTGCAGAACATTGTCTTGTGTCCAACCACCTTGTACGAAAATCCAAAATGCGGACGGAATATCGGCGTCTTTTCGGTCTTCGGCTTATTGAAAATTGGGTCATATCCTTCGGCTATTTTTTGGGCGTGTCTGCATCTTATCTTGAACTCGTATGCTAAGCGTTCTAGTTTCTTTTGGGAGTAGAAACAACCGCCTACGTCACTATCAAACTTCTTGCATTTCTCGCATTCCTTGCCGAAAAGCAGACATCCCCATTCTTCCGTATATCCGTTAGAAAAAGCCCACGGGCAATCGTCGCATTCTCTTACTGTAGGCATTTCTTTTTCCTCCTAAAGTTCAGCGCAATATTTGCTGCAAAAAACGTTATGGTGTGTGCTATAAAATCTTGCTCCGCATACAGCGCAATTTCTCCAGCCATTCTTGCACTTGTGACGCCTCGCCATTGCGTTCCTTACGTGGTTGTGGCGATGGCCTCCCTTCATGCGGTGGCCTACGTGTTCAGCATCCTTGAGTTCCGCAATCGTACAGCATTCCCAGCTGGCGTAGGACGACCACAATTCTTTGAGGCGCTTACCATGGTAAGCTTTCCGCAGTTTCTTTATCTGCTTGGCGTGGCCATTTCTATTGAGTACGTACGGCGCCTTCTCGCGCAGTTGTGCGATGCTTTTCATTTTTCCTCCTTATAAAATTTGTCCGCGTATCTTCCAGAAAAGAGACTGGCTTTTATCCTTTCAAAGTACCCATAAAGACAATGAGTGCGCTTGAATGTGTAGCCATCAAAATGCGGATCACCATGGTCGTCTTCTGTAGACACGACATTTACAAGGAACGGGTCTTTCGTAAATGGCTGGATAATTTTGAGAAGCAAGTTTACGAGGACCATCCACCATACCCTGTAAATGATACCGTCTGCACCTTCCGGCAGGTTCACATTTTTTTTGACTTTGTAGTAGTGCTTATCGTTTTTATTCATT